>CAZHCG010000156.1:0-11448 GCA_964530995.1 uncultured Myxococcales bacterium | reverse complement strand
GGACGCGGGCGGAAAGTCCTTTATAGTCCCGCCCTTGTACGACAAAGCCCCGGCCGACGGCGACCGGGGCTGCAGTTGAAAAAAAAGCCCCACCGAGTTGGTGGGGCCGAAAGTATGGCTCCGGCTGAGGGACTCGAACCCCCGACCTAGTGGTTAACAGCCACCCGCTCTACCAGCTGAGCTAAGCCGGATCGTGTTTTCAGCGAGTGGATATTAGGCGGGCGCCGGGTGGTGTCAAGCCCGGTTTTTCGGGCCCGGGTGGTATACTGCCCGCCTGATGGAAGAGCTGTTGCAGTCGGTGCTCGACTTCCTCTCGGCCGGGCAGAGCGCGGCCGGGCTGGGGGTGCTGCTGCTCTCTTCGGCGGTGGAGTACGTCTTTCCTCCCTTTCCCGGCGACACGGTCACGCTCTTCGGCGCCTTTCTGGCCGCGACCTCGGGCTGGTCGGTTCCGCTGGTGTTCCTGGCGGTGACGATCGGCTCGCTGGGCGGGGCTTCACTGGACTACGCGCTGGGGCGGCGGCTGGCGCGCACGCCGGTGGAGCGGCTCTCCGGGCGCCGGCGTCGCGCGCGGCTGCGGGCGGACGCGATCGTGGCCCGCTTCGAGCGGCACGGCGCGGTCTACGTCGCGATCAACCGCTTTCTGCCCGGAATCCGCGCGCTGTTCTTCGTCGCGGCCGGGATGGCGCGGCTGCCTTATGGGAAGGTGATCGGCTGGGGCGCGCTCTCGGCCGCGGCCTGGAACTCGCTGATCATCGCCGCGGGCCTGGCGATCGGATCGAGCTGGCAGCGGCTGCTGGGGTTTTTCGAGAGCTACACGACCCTCGTCTGGATCGCGCTCGGCGCCGTCGCAGCGCTGATCGTCCTGCGCTGGGCGCTCGGTAAGAGGGCCTGAGCCCCGCGGCGCCGGCCGACGGGCGGCTATTTCGACATCGCCCCTTCCACCTCACCGATCTCCTTGGGAATGCCCGGGCCCAGGACCCGGCAGCCGTTTTCGCTGATCGCGATGTCGTCCTCGATCCGCACTCCTCCGAAGTCGAGGTACTTCTCGACCTCGGCGTAGTCGATGAACGCCTCGTGCTTCTTCTCGGCCTTCCAGCGCTCGATCAGCGCCGGCACGAAGTAGACCCCCGGCTCGACGCTGAGGCAGAAGCCCGGCCGCAGCTTCTTGGCCAGCCGCAGCGCCGCCAGCCCGAACTGACTCGAGCGCCCCTCGCCCTCGGGGTAGCCGACCACGTCGCCCAGATCCTCCATGTCGTGCACGTCGCCGCCGATCATGTGACCCAGCCCGTGCACGAAGAACAGCGCGTGCGCTCCGGCGGCGACCGCCTCGTCCACCTCGCCGCGCATCAGCCCCACGTCCTTCAGGCCGGAGGCGATCACGCGCGCGGCCAGCAGGTGCAGCTCGCGGTTGGACAGTTTCGGCGAGGCGGCCTCGATCGCGGCCAGCTGCGAGTCGAGCACCACCTGGTAGATCGCCTTCTGCCGCGAGTCGAAGCTGCCCGCGACCGGCATCGTGCGCGTGATGTCGGAGGGGTAGTAGCCCGGCGGCGCCTCGACCCCGCTGTCGATCAGCAGAAGCTGCCCCTCCTCCATCCGGTGCGAGTAGTCGTTGTTGTGCAGCACCTCTCCGTGGATCGTGCAGATCGGCGGAAACGACCAGGGCATGTCGTGCGCGGCGGCGATGCCCTGCATCGCGCCGACCACCTCGTACTCCATCCTGCCCGGAGCGGCGAGGCGCATCGCGGCCTGGCACATCTCGGCCGAGACGGCCAGCGCCCGCTCGATCTCTGCCAGCTCCGCGGCGGACTTGATCGAGCGCTGCTCTGTGATCGCCCTGGCCAGCGGCGCCGACGCCCGGGAGCCTATCGTCAGCGGATCGCTCCCCAGCAGCTCGGCCAGCTTCAGCCTGGACTCGCCCCTGTAGGGCGGGGTGAAGTGGATCTCCACGTCTCGCTCGCGCAGCTCGCTCAGCCTGCCGGCCAGCTTCGGGATCTCGGCCGTGCGATCGATTCCCGCCGCGCGGGCGTGGTCCTCCAGCACCGGGTGCGGGCCGTGCCAGATCAGGTCGTCCGGGTCCTCGGGCGGGCCGTAGAGCACGACCTCGCCGTCGGGCTCGATCAACGCCGCCATCCCGGGCAGGTCGGTTCCCACGTAGTAGAGGAAGTGGGAGTTCTGCCTGAAGGGGTAGGGGTTTGCCGGGTAGTTGCGCGGCGCCTCGTCGTGACCGAGCAGCAGGATCGCTCCGCCCGGGACGTTCTCGCGCAGCTCGCGGCGGCGCGCGGCGAAGGTCTTGGGGTCCATGGGTGCCCTCCTTTGCGTGGATGCGAAAAGCCTCGTCGTACAGACGGGGATAACGCCTGCGGGCGTGCGGGGCAAGGGCGGGTCGCCGCTACTCGACGACGACCGGGTTGGTCTTGCGCAGGTCGGAGCCGGCCGGGTAGGCGTAGGAGCCGGCGTGGTAGTAGCCGTAGACGAACACGCCGATCGGGATGCTGGCCTCCTCGGGCGTCTCGCCCGAGTGCACCATGTGGTAGCCGTCCTCGATCTCGCAGGTGTACGACTCGAAGGTGATCTCGCCCTGGTCGGTCGTCAGCGTGCCGTCGACCACCGGCCCCTCGCAGACCTGGTCGATGTCCTGGTCGTCGATCTTGGCCGGCGTGTTCTGCGGCATCGAGACCACGGCGTAGTTGTGGGCGAAGCCCTGCCCGGTGGTGAAGACGTAGAGGCCCCGCCGCTGGTCGACGGCCGGCACGTACAGCAGCGCGGTGTCTCCCATCCCGGAGGTGGTGTTGCCCTGGTCGACCAGGAACTGGGCCACGTGCAGGTAGCCGTCGGTGGTCTCCACGGTGAAGCTGGTGTTGACGAAGAAGTCGTGGAATTCGCCGGCCTGGAGCGTGAACTGGTCGTTGGGCGACGGCAGGCTGGTGGTCACCGTCGCCGTCTCGTAGGCCATGATCCGGTAGTAGTCCATCTCGGGCGTACCGCTGTTGCGCTGCGCCGAGTGGCTGACCACGAACTGCTGGGCCATCGAGATCGAGGGCAGCACCTGCTGCTCGATGTGCTCGGCGCAGCAGCTGTCCTCGAAGACGTCCTCCTGGCCCACCATCGACATGTCGGTCCCGAAGAAGACCGCGACCGGCTTGTCGGCGTTGATCCGCGAGCCGGAGAAGTCGACGCTCGGACCGGCCATGAATTCGGCGATCGTGTAGAGCTTGGTCTCCAGGTTGAGCACGTCGAACGGTCCGATCGTGAAGGTGTCGCTGCCGCCCTCGGGGATCTCGTCGACACCCACGCCGGCCTGCACCGCCGCGGTCACGTCGACCGTGACCTCGGTGTCCTCCTCGACGCCCAGGATCGTGATGTAGCCGCGCGTCTTGGGCGAGCCCACGGTCGTGACCGGCGAGTGCGGCGGGTAGCCGAGCACCACGTGGTCCTGGCCCAGGCCCGAGGTGGGCAGCAGCAGCGAGGCGTCGTTGGAGTACTGCTGGTCGAGCGTGTTGAACTGGTAGGCGACCACCGGCACGCTCGAGGTGATGCGGAACGCCCGCGAGGAGAGCCAGGTCTGCGGGCCGTCGTCCACGTTGTCGGTCACGTTCTCGCCGTCCACGTCGCGGCGCGGCAGCAGCGCGATTCCGAGGTCGCCCTCGGCGAGATCGGCCTCGTCGACCAGCTCCAGGTCGAGCGGATCGCCCTGGGGCGCGTTGTTGATGTGCACCTCCACGTGAGCCGTGCCGTTGTCTCCGATGTTGGCCACCGCCACCGCGAACTGAGCCGCGGCCGCGTCGTCGCCGGCGTAGTTCTCGGCGTTGTCCAGGTCGGCCGCCCAGTACTCGCAGCCGATGTTGCTCTTGGTCGCCGCGGCCTCCTCGCAGGGATCCTCGAAGACGCACTGGCCGTTGTCGCAGGTGGTGTCGTACTCCGCGGCGCAGTCGACGACCATCTCCTCGCCGAAACCGTCCAGGTCGCACTGCCAGACCTCGTCGCCCACGCAGTAGGTCTCGCCGGGAATGCAGTCGACGCAGCCCAGCGTGGGGAAGCACTCGTTCTCGCACTCCTCGACCACGACCCACTCGCCGTTCTCGCAGACGACGTAGTTGCCCATCACGCAGTCGTGCTCGCCTTCCTCGGTGCACTCGGGCTCGGCGCTGCCGGTGTCGGTGTCGGTTCCGTCGTCGTCGTCCGCCACGCTCTTGCCGGCCGACTCGCAGCCGCCGCCGGCCGCGAGCAGCAGCGCGGCCAGCGCCGCGAACAGCCATCGCAAAGATTTTCGAGACATGTCGTTGTCCTCCATTTTTCTCGGCGGGCTATCGGGCCCGCCCTCGGTTGCGCTAAACACCCCGAGGCGACGCCGCAGCGCCGCTATCGTTCCAATTCCTCGAGTCTCTTCTCCAGCAGGGGCGCCTGCATCGCGCGCGGGTGCGCGGCGACGAAGCGCCGGATCGCCCCGGCCTCGTCGCCGCCGCGGCCCAGCGCCCGCAGCGCGCGGATGCGCCCCAGCTCGGCCTCCTGCGACAGCGCCCCGCTGCCGGCATCCCGCAGGTAGCGCTCGAACCGGACCAGCGCGGCTCGCGGCCGATCCAGGTGCGCCAGCTGGATGGTGCCCAGCGAGATCAGGGCGCTGCGCGCCTCGCCCGCGCGGGGAAAACGCCGGATCAGCTCCGAGTAGGCTGCGGCCGCGGCCTGCCAGCGGCGCTCGGCGCGCAGCGACTGGGCGCGCGCCAGCAGCTGCGAGGCGCTCGGCTCTGGCGTCCGGGTGCTCTCCGCTCCTCGTTCGTCCCCGGCGCGCCGGGGCGCTTCTCGCTCGTCGCGCTCCAGCCTGGGCAGCTCGAAGACGCGATCGACGACCGCTCCGCCGTCGAGGTCGAGCAGCTCGCGCACCGGGGCCCGGCCCGCGAGCGTCAGCTCCAGCGAGCGGTAGCCCGGCCGCACCCGGGCCGCGACCGGTGTGCTTCCCAGCGGCACCCCGTCCAGCGAGACCGAAGCTCCGGGCGGCAGGCTGCTCAGCGCGATCCGGGCCCGCCGCTCGCCGCCGAGCAGGTCGAGCACTCTGAGCGTCTCCTCTCCGGCGCGCAGCTCGGCCTCGCTCAGCGGGCGGGGATCGCCGCCACCGACGGCCGCGCATTCGCCGACGCCGACGCGCCTGGCCGAGCCGCGCGACTCGATCTCTACCGAGCCGCGCAGGACGCGCACCTCCGACGAGGAGCCGGCCACCTCCAACGCCAGCACGGTACCGGTCACGCGCACCTCTCCGCCGGGCACGGCGAAGGTCACGGGCGAGGCCGAGCGGTTCGGCTCCACCGAGGCCAGGATCCGCCCCGAGCTCAACGCGATTCGTGTCCCCCGCTCGTCGAGGCGCTCCACCGCGATTCCGGTGCCGGGCTGCAGCACCAGCCGCGCCCCGGCGGCCAGCTCCAGCACCGCGCGTCCCTCGCCGGTCGCCAGCGAGTCGCCGGCGCGCAGCTCGTCTCCGAGCGCCGGGCGGCCCGCCTCGGCCGAGGCCTCTCCCGAGAGCAGCAGCACCCGTCCGCTCAGCGCCGCCGGGCCGGCGGCGGCCTCCGCCACCGCGGCGGGCTCGCGCGGCGCGCCGGCGGTCGTCCCTCCGGTCCCGACCGCGAGCAGGGCTCCGGCTCCCAGCGCCAGCACGGCGGCGGCCGCGGCGGCAACCAGGGCCGGGCGGCGCACTCGTCGCGACTCGGCCGGCGAGCTCTGGGCGGCGGCCAGCACGCCGTCGATCCAGCGCCGCCGGGCCAGCTCGCCTTCCAGGTAGGGCGGGGGTCCGTCCCGTCCGGTCGCGTCCATCGCCTCCAGGGCCGCCGCCTCGAGGCGGCAGTCGTCGCAGGCGGCGACGTGCGCCGCGACTCGCTCCCGCTCGTCGTCCGCCAGGCTCTCCCCGGCGGACTCGCGGTCCCACAGCCGCGCGATCGCGCGGCATTCCTCTCGAGTCTGCATCACGGCTCCTCGCATCCGATCTCCTCCCGGAGCTCGGCGAGCACCGGGTCGTTGCGTATCCTCTCCCGCATCAGCCTGCGGGCCACGGCCAGCCGATCGCGTACGGTGTTGATCTTGGCGCCGGTGATCTCGGCGGTCTCCTCGATGCTGTGGCCCAGCACCAGGCGCAGCGTGACCACCGCGCGGCGTTCCGGGCCGAGCTCCTCGAGCAGCTCGGCGATCCGCGACGAGACGCGGTGCCGGGTCGTCATCCGCTCGGGGGCCGGCCCGGGCGCGCAGCCCTTGTGGGTCGAGTCGTAGACCATGAAGCGCGAGCGCCAGCGCCGCTTGCGAATCTGCCTCATCGCTGTCCGGATCGCGATCCGCTCGGCCCAGACCTCCAGCGAGCTGTCGCCGCGGTAGGAGCCGGCCGAGCGCAGAATCTCGATCATCGCGTTTTGCACGTGGTCGTCCAGCTCCGGGTCGCCGGCGGCCAGGTAGCGCAGCGCCACGCCCACGCGGTCCAGCAGACGCTCGGCCATTCTGCGCCGCGCGCTCTGATCCCCGGAGGCGGCGGCGCGGGCGAGCGCCACCGCCGACTCGCGGGATCCCAGCTTCTGCGCGCGGCTCTGCATCGCGATCCTTTCCGAGGGGGGCGCTTGTTCGTGCCCCGCAACCTCTGTGTCATCGAGCCGCCGGATCGGATGTCAGCGGCAGCGCCTCCAGACCTCCCCGTCGTGGCACTTGGCGCAGGCGCGGTGGTTGCGCCGGGCCAGCGGAGCGCAGCGCCCTCTCCAGCCGGGCGGGTGGGGGTTTATCGTCCCGTGGCAGCGGATGCACGAGCCCTCGGAGTGGCAGGAGACGCAGGAGGTGATGTCGTAGCGCGCCCTGCGGCAGATCCGCTCGGTGTCGATCCCGCGGTGGTAGCCGCCCGAGCCGGGCGGGCGCTTCTCCGCCGGCGAGTCCGGCGCCACGCCCGAGCGGCGGTGGCAGGTGATGCAGAACGACTGCGAGCGGTGGCAGCTCTGGCAGTGGGGGTTGTCCATCCTGATCCCGACGCCGTGGCCGGCCAGCCAGTCTCCGGGGTGGACGTCGCGCGGGCGCCGTCCGCCTCCGTGGCAGTCCCGGCAGAACGACTCGCGGTGGCAGGCGGCGCAATCCTTCGAACCGCGCCCGGCCGCTCGCGCGTGGCGGCCCTTCCAGTCCGGGCCGTGGCTGGGGCCGGCCAGCCAGGACGGCGGGGTCAGCACCTCGCCCGAGATGCGGGTGACCATCTTGCCGTCGGCCTCGACCAGGTGGCAGCTCCGGCACTCGGCCGAGGCACGCCGCTCGTCCTCGTGGCAGGCGTAGCAGCTGCGCATCCCGGCCACGTCCCGCAGCGATCCCCGCGCCTCTCCGGCCGCGGCCCGGGGATGGCAGTCGGCGCAATCCCGCCCGCCGTGAGCCGCGTGCGAAAAGCGCACGTTGGGACGCGGAACGAGACCGGGGCGCGGTCGCTGCCCGCGGGTGAGCCCCCGGTGGCACTTGCGGCAGGCGGCGCTCGGCTCGGTCCGGGGCGTGACCCCCTCGGCCTCGGGGTGGCAGCCGGCGCAGGCCTCCATCTTCGGACCCAGCCTGTCCGAGGCCCAGCGCGAGGAGGCGGCCTCGGGGTGGCAGGTCGCGCAGGGCGGGTTCCCCGGCTCGTGCAGCTGGTGCACCTCGCGCACCGACGGCCTGGCCGGCGGCAGCAGCGCCCTGGAAGGCCCGCGCCGCGAGACCGCCCCGGCGGCCAGCGCGACGGTCAGCGCGGCGAGGATCGCAATCGCAATCGGCGTCTGCTTGCTCATCTCCACAAATCCAGTTGCAGCAAGGCGAGCATCGCGACCCGCGGATCGCGGCCCCCGCCGTAGTAGTTCTCGACCTCGCCCAGCACCTCGGCCCCCTTTGCGATGCGGAAGCGCGCCGAGGCGACGTAGCCGGCCACGTCTCCGGACAGCGCCGGCGAGAACGAGCTGCCGATGTGCCACGCCGAGGCGCGCAGCCCCAGCCACAGCCGCTCGGAGAAGAAGCCGTGACCGCCCCCGATCTCGGCGCCGACGCGGCTCTCGCCCCACTCGCGCAGGCCGTTGACCCTGGCCGAGAGCCGGCTCGAGCCGCGCCGCCAGTTGCCTCCCACGCCGCCCCCGACCCCGGAGACCGTCGCGTCCTCGTCGCTGCCGGCCGGCCCGGCCGAGCCCGGGGCCAGCCGCGCGAAGCCCCAGGTCGCCAGCGCCGCGCCCCGTGCCGGGCGCACCTCGAGGCGCGCGCCCAGGTCGTCGCGCGGCTGCAGATCGAACACGTTGAAAATCGAATCCGCCTCGAAGGTGGGCCGGTAGTGCGTGTACTCGGCGCTGACCGCCAGCGCGTCGAGCGGCTCGACGCGCAGCTCGGCGTCGGCCTCGGAGAGGATCGTTCCCTCACGCGCCGCGGCGGAGAGGTCGTCCTGCCTGTCGAGCAGCGGGCTCCAGACCACCCGCCCGCTGGCCAGCACCGGCCTGCCGCCCAGCGCCAGCCTGCCGCCCAGACGCTGGTTGGAGACGGGCTCGGAGATTCCGACCGTGCGCACCGCCAGCGCGGCGTCGACCCAGTGGACCGGGGTCCAGGCCAGCTCGGTGCCGATCGCCATTCGCGGCCGAGGCTTTTCGCGATACGGGTAGCGGTCGGCCTCCAGGCCGCGCCGGCCGCCGTTGTCCACGCCGTCCAGCTCGAAGTCGGAGTAGCCCAGCTCGTGGCAGCCGCGCACCTCGTAGCCGATCCAGCTCGACAGCGAAAGAGCGATCGGCAGATGCACGGCGGTCTCGACGCCGTCGAAGGAGAACAGCCCGAGGGTGTCGATCCGCAGCTGGCGGCCGGCGCGAAGATCGAGGGCGCCGCCCCACAGGCCGCGCAGGTCGACGTTGGCCCAGAGGAGGTCGAACTGCACGGGTCGCAGCCCCGGCACGTAGGAAAGATCGTCCGACGGGCGGCTCTCGGCCCGCTCCACGCCCAGATCGGTGTCGACCCGCAGCGAGAGATCGATCGAGATGCGAGGTCCCCGGTAGTAGGGGTCGCCGGATCCTTCCAGCAGGTTCCAGACCGAGAGCCTGAGGTCCTCCACGATCCGACGCCGGCGGACCAGCTCGTCGCCCTCGCCCGGCACCGAGTAGCCCTCGGCCCAGAGAGTGGAGGAGACGTGCTGATCGAACGCCGCGGAGACGGCGCTCGCGACCAGCACGGCCGCGCCCGCGATCAGCGCCGGCGGAGTCAGTCGTCGTCGCACACCCGCGTGCCCCCGAACTCCTCGGCGAGCTCGTCGTCGTACTTGTCCGCCAGCTGGCCGATCAGCTGCAGCAGCTCCGCGATCTCCTCGCGGTCGAGACCGCCGACGCTGCGCTCGGCGACCAGCACCACCTTGCCCGAGAGGATTCCGAAGGCCACGCCGGGCATCTCGCTGGCGTTGAGTTCCAGCAGGCGCTGCAGCGCGGCCGGCGGCGTCTCGTAGGGCATACACACGATCGGCGAGACCATGCGCAGCCGGGCTGCCTGCCCGCCCGCGGCCGGGTTGATCGCCACCATCACGTCGGCCGAGCCGCGCGTCACGTGCCAGGCCGCTCCTCCCTCGGGCGCCTCGATCTCGCTTTGTGCCGGGTCGAGCCCCAGCGAGCGCAGCACGCGCTCGGTGTTTCGGCGAGCCTTGGATATCGAGCTTGTGGATTGCGAAGCCATCGCTCCTCCATCGCTGAGATCACACATGCTCGCGCCAAGGCGCGGCGGATGTCAATCCGATTCGAAAGGCGGCCTTCCGGACGCAGGCTCAGTCGAAGACCACCAGGTAGTCCTCGACCTCGCCGTCGGGCGCGTATCCGCTCGGGGGGATATCTTCCTGGCTGCTCAGCCGGAAGCGCATGAAGGTCGGCTGATCGTTGATTCCCACGATGTTGAACTTCACCTCGTTCTCCCCGGCGCTGACCTGCTGGCTGACCAGGTGCTCCTGGGCGGTGTTTTGCCAGCTGCCGTCCCTGGAGATGTCCACCCAGGCGTTGAGCCACATCGGAACCACCGATCCGCCGCCGGTGCCGACCGTGACGATCAGCGTGTTCTGACCGTTTGCCAGCTCCAGCGCCGGCAGCATTCCACCGTCGTCCACCCCGTCCTCGTCGTCGTTCCCGTCGGCGTCGTCGCCGTCGGCCTCGAGGGACGGCTGCCCGTCCAGCTCCTCGTCGACCACCGCGCCCAGCCACATCTGGCCGGTCAGCTCGTGGTAGGCGCCGCCGTTGGCCAGGGTCACCGGGTAGCCGTAGGCGTCCTCCTCGGGCGCGTCGCCGAAGTCGTAGGGGTAGCCGGGCTCCGCGATGTGTACAGCGTAGTCCTCGACCTCGCCGTCCGCGGCGTAGCCGGTCGTGCCCACTCCCGCGGTGCTGCCGACCCGGAAGCGCGCGTAGCTCGCGCCGGGTACCGCGCCGGACGGAACCGCGATGTAGAGGCTGTTGACCACGGCCGGCGAGACCGGCTCGTCGGAGAACACCTGCTCGCCGGCGTCGTCCCAGTCGCCGTCGGCGTTGAAGTCGATCCAGCCCTGCAGCAGGCCGTCCTCGTTGGTCAGCGTGTTGGTGAACACCACGTCGATCACGGCCAGCTGGCCGGGGACCAGCGGCGTCGAGAACGTCACTCCGTCTTCGTCGTCGTTGCCGTCGGTGTCGTCGCCGTCCGCGGCCAGCGTCGGCTGCCCGTCGATCTCCTGGTCGATCTGCATGCCGAGCGAGTATCCGTTCCGCACCGCGTGGCGCGCGCCGTCGCTGGCCAGCAGCGTCGGGTAGCTCGGGTCCGGGGCGTCTCCGAAGTCCATCGGCACCTCTTCTTCGATCAGCACCGAGTAGTCCTCCACCTCTCCGTCGGGTATCCAGTCCTCGTAGCTCATCTCCTGAGTGGTCACGCTGAACCTGAACCTGGCGTAGGTCGTGCCCAGCTGCGCTCCGGCGGGAACCTGGAACTGCAAGTGGTTGACCCCCGCGCTCAAGGGAATTCCGGCGAAGATCCGGTCGCCCAGCTCGGCCCACGACCCGTCGGCGCCGAAGTCGATCCAGGCGCAGAGGTAACCGTCGACCGAGGCAGTGACGTCGACCGTTGCGAGCTGGCCGGGCATGATCGTCGAGGTGAACAGCACGCCGTCCTCGTCGTCGTTTACATCGTTGTCGTCGCCGGTTGCCCCCACGGTCGGTTGTCCGTCCAGCTCGCCGTCCACCGAGGCGCCCAGGTAGACCGAAACGTCGATCTGGTGGCGCGCGCCGTTGCTGGCCAGCAGCGTCGGGTAGGTCGGGTCCGGGCAGTCTCCGAAGTCCTCCTGAGGCTCACCGGTGTCGGTATCGGTGTCCGTGTCGGTGTCCGTGTCCGTGTCGGTATCGGTGTCCGTGTCGGTGTCCGTGTCCGTGTCGGTGTCCGTGTCCGTGTCGGTATCGGTGTCGGTGTCCGTGTCGGTGTCCGTGTCCGTGTCCGTGTCCGTGTCCGTGTCGGTGTCCGTGTCGG
>CAZHCG010000155.1:0-11493 GCA_964530995.1 uncultured Myxococcales bacterium | reverse complement strand
CTTTTGCGAGTCGAAAATTCCGAAAACTTGTCGTCAGAACCTGCGGAACGTAGGTGTCATCCTTGCGCTCGAGGACGTTACCGCCGCCTGCCATGCAGGCGACCAGTCGGCGGCGCCGTGCTCCCAGGGCAAGCATCGCGTCGAGCAGCTTCTGGATACCACATTCGGCGTACTTGGCTTCCTCGGTCTGCCGACTCGAAGGCGCCCGTCCCGGGAGCATCACGTGGGCCAGGCCGCTCACCCCGGCCACCGGGTCGCAGATCACGACGCCGACGCACGAGCCGATGGCGCTGGCCCGCAGTCGACCCCTCGCCGCGACCCCGATAGCGCCAGATGAAACCTCGATGGTGGGACATGAGTCCGAACGTCGTGAACGCTCCGGCTCGCACGCTGGAAAGACGTCGAACTCCAGGCCTATCTGGTGAATCTCACCCCGGGGTGCCGTCGAGACGCTGCTTGTCATTTGTAGTCTCCCCCCCCCGGTCTTTTCGCGGCGAATGCCGCTCCTCGCCAAAATCAGGCATCTGTAGTGCTCGTCGCCTCAAGCATCCCTCCGCGCCGATAGCTCCGAAAGCCGCTGCCTCGCCAGCCGCGAGGGCGAGCTTCTTCCGGTTTCCCACCGGCTCACCGTCGACAGCGAGACGCCCAACTGCCGAGCGAGCTCTTCCTGCGTCAGCGCCAGACGCAACCGGAGTGCCTTGACATCGAGCGTGTCGTCCCTGCGAGTCCTAATCACCGAGCATCTCCTTGGCAGCATGAACTTCTGAGCACGCCTATGCATATGCCTATGCACTTGTGTAGCAAGAAGGGATCCAAAAAACAACGAAGGAAGTCGAGTGGAACCGACACAGCCAACTCGTCCCACGCACCTCATTTTCCGGCTCTACCGGGATGAGGCAAACGAGGAGCCGTGATGAAGAACGACAAGCAGCCGAGCACTACGAGCGAACGGCGGGAGACCGTGGTCGAGATCCTGGCCCGGGCCGTCCTGGACCTGGTGCTCGAGGGCGAGGCCGGCGGCCCGGTCGGTGCGTGTGGCCAGGGTGTAGATGCGGACGATGATCGTCACGCACTCGCCACCCATGGAGGTCCAGGTGGGGCTGGCTGACCGCTACCTCGAGCCGGGGGGCGGTGGAGGAGCGTCCCCTGCGTTCTCCTGCCCGCACTACGAGGCGCTGGACGGCAGCAAGCGGTGCCGGCACTACGTCGCCGGGGGCGCCTGCGACCGTCCCGACGAGCTCATGTGCGTGGAGTGGCTCAAGGCGAATGGCCAGTCCGCCTCCGGTGAGCCCGAGGCGGCCGAGCCCAAGGAAGCGAGGCCGGCACCGGACGACGGCGTCGATCGCGACCTGTTCGGCAACCCCATCGAGGCGCCGTCGCCGCCGAAGAAGCCACCGCGGAACGAGAGCCCGACAGCATCCACCGCCACCACGCCGGCGCCACCCCCACAGGACGACGCGCCCCTCGTCCGCAACCTCACCGACGAGGAGATCGCATCTTTCAAGGAGCTCGGCGTCGAGGTCTGCCTCGCCACCGAGAGCTGCGGCGACCTCTGGCTCGTGCCCGAGTACACGGGCCGCGACGACCGCCTGGAGATGCGGATCGATCACGCCGCCACGCTGACCGCGATCTGCGCCGCGTTCCCCGGCGCGAAGGTGCGCTCCATCGAGAGGGACGAGGGCAAGTCACCGGATAACGACACCGCCGGTGTCCCACCGGGCTGACGCGACGGCTCTACTCCAGCAGGAGCCCGGAGCCAAAACGAGGAGGCCCGATGTCCGCATTCAAGAACACGCACCTCTCATTCAGCAGGCTCAGCCGCTTCGAGCAGTGCCCGCTGTCGTTCAAGGCGCACTACATCGACGAGCAGCGGGCGGAGCCGGGCTTGCCCCTGCGCTTCGGCAAGGCGCTGCACGCCGTGCTGGAGGTGCTCGTCCGGGAGCACGTCGAGGACGAGCGGGTCGGCCCGCTCTTCGAGGAGCGCGCCGCGGACCTGTGGCAGCAGGCCTGGACCACCGAGGGGCTCACCGGGCTCGCCCCGTTCCAGGAGGGCCTGGACATCCTGCGCACCTACGTCCGCGACCACGGGGTCCTCGACCACCAGGACGTGCTCGCCATAGAGAAGGAGTTCAAGCTTCCGGTCGGCCCGTTCACCGTGCTCGGCTTCGTCGACCGCGTGGACCGCACCGGCGACGACGGCGTCGAGGTGATCGACTACAAGTCGAACCGCGTCCTGTTCACGCGCGAGGAGCTGGACACGAGCCTGCAGCTCGGGCTCTACGCGATCGCGGCCAGGCAGCTCTGGCCCTGGGCGAAGAAGGTCAAGCTCACCTACCACATACTCCGCCACGGGATCCGCATGAGCACCGAGCGGACCCAGGAGGATCTCGACGCGGTCCTGCGCTACGTCGAGACCCTCGGCCGTCAGACCGAGGAGGCGACGGAGTTCCCCGCGCGCCTCAACTCGAACTGCGTGTGGTGCGACCACAAGCAGGGCTGCCCGGCCCACGCCGACGCGCTGAGGGGCAAGCGGGACGTCATCTGCGAGGACCTCGACGACCTCGAGTCCGTGGCCCGCGAGCGCGAGGAGGTCGCGAGGCTGGCGAAGGTCCTGTACGCACGCAAGTCCGAGCTGGACGGCGTGCTCAAGGCGCGCCTCGAGGAGCACGACGAGCTCGTCCTGGCGGGGACGCGGTACAGGTTGTTCAACACGACCAGGATGACCCACCCGCTGGAGCGCACCGTCGATGTCGTCGGCAAGGCGAGCGGGCTCTCCTGGAACGAGGTGATCCGGCGCATCGCCGTCGTGGACAACAAGGCGCTCAAGGGGCTCGTCAAGGATGTCGCGAAAGACCGGGCCCAGGCCCGGTTGATCGAGGCCGAGCTGGAGACGATCGCCAAGAAGTCCTACTCGCCGCGCCTGTGGGCCAAGCCCGAGGTGTCCAGGTGAGCGGGCCGAAGACGATCGCCGAGCGCATCGAAGCGCTCCAGGCAGACGAGCGGGCCATCGTGGAGGCGCTCCTCGACCGCATGGAGCAGGGACGCGAGGTCTACGGCCCGTGGCGGGTCGACGACGGCCGCGACTACCCGGCCGAGGCCCTCGACGAGGTGATCGACGCGCTGCACTACTGCGCCGCCGCCCTGGTGAAGAAGACCGCCGGTGGCTGCCGCTGTGGCGGTCGTTGCCAGCGGGGGCGGACATGAGCGGGGCAACTTCTCGACGAAAGGGAGCCCGTTTCGAGCGTGAACTCGTCCATCGGTTCCGAGCCACAATGCCCGGAGCTGACGTCCGGCGCGGGATCCAGTGCCGTGGCGAAGAGGTCGCTGACGTCGATTGCCCGGTGTTCTGGGTCGAAGCAAAGCGGGGCAAGAAGCCCAACATCCGTGGGGCGCTGCGCCAGGCCATCGAGGCCGCCCCCAAGGGTCGCATCCCCATCGCCGTGGTCCGGGACGATCATGCCGAGGAGATCGTGACGCTGCTGCTCGACGACTTTCTCGATCTGGTCGGCGAGTGGTGGGAGGCGAGGCAGCGATGAGCAGAGAGAAAGACTCGGTCAACTCGGGTCGCAAGAATGGACGGCCCAAGAAGGGCGAGCCCCCGCGGGTGCCCTACGACGAGCTGGATCGCATCCTCGTCTTCGGCGAGGTCGTCACCTGCGAGGACGGCGAGAGCAAGACGGTGCACTACCCTTCGTACCGGGATCTCGCCCGGCGCTACGGCGTCTGCAACAGCGTGATCGCCCGCTACTCCAAGAAGCACGACTGCCTGCGCCGCCGGGACCAGGCCAAGGTGCGGGTCGCCGTGGAGTCGGACAAGAAGCTGGTGGACCTGCGCGCCACCGCCATCGCGGTCTCGAAGGACGACGAGCTGCGGATCATCGACACCTACCTCGCCGGCTTCGAGAAGGCCCTCGCCGAGGGTCGAGTCCGCTTCGACAACCCGAGCGACTTCAACCTGCTGTGCCGCCTCAAGGAGTTCATCCAGGGCGGCGCCGACTCGCGGCAGGAGATCCACGCGGCCCTGTCCCTGGAGGACATCCAGGCCCGCCATCGCCAGATGATGAAGGCGGTCGAGTCGTCCTCCTCGGCGGAGCGAGGCGACCTCGACGAGCGATCGCCCGTGGCTCTGCTCGGCGGCGTCCAGCCGAGAAGGTCCAACCCCCCGGGCCTCCCCGCCGCGGCGGCCGCCGAGGAAGTGCCCGGTCACCAGGTGGTCACCACCGCGGTGACCGGTGAGCGCGGTCGCTTTCGCGGGCCACGTGCGCCCGCCTCCGGCGCCCCCGGCGATGAGCCGGACCAGGAGGCGGACTGCCGCGAAAGCGCGCCACACGGGGCCGACGTGGCGCCCACGGGGCGCGATCCGGGCGGACGGGATGGCTCGGGCCGCCCGCTTCGGGCCGAGCGGCGGGAGGCGGGAGATGAGCCGTGATCCGCGCGACGCCCGGACGGAGGCTGGTGGCGGTCATGGCTGCCGGGTGCCCGTCCTCGCGAGCCGCCGCTTCTGTCGAATGGTGGCGGTTCGCCCGGGGCGGACCACGGAGTCTCGCGGGCTTACGCGGCACGATCCCGGAGTATCCGGACGAGCCGAACCGCCGCGTTCCTCGATCAGACGCTTGCGGGCCCGGCGGAGAGGCGAGCTGCTACGGCAGCATCGTCGATGCCGGGGGGCGGGGGGCGGTCAGTTTTTCGGAGCCGAGCCACGGCGCCGATTGTGTTCCCGCCGGACATCCCGATCGCGACGGTTTTGGGAAAGTGAGCGAGGGTGTGAGCAGGAAGTGTCCGGTCTGTTTCGCCCGGTCGCTTCCCGCGCGCCGGTGCCTTTCGAAGAGCAAGTAGGTCGTGAGGGCCCTCGATGCCCCGCCAGGAGGTCAGCAGGGCAGGTCCCGGACGGCCCGCAGGACGTCTTCGTCGGAGGGTCCCGCGTACCGGATCGTGCTGGTGATGCTCTTGTGACGAGCGACGCGCTGGGTGAGCCTGATGTCCCGGCTGCGGCGGTAGACCGCGGTCAGCGCGCTGTGCCTCATCGCATGGAAGGGCAGCCGCCGCTCGAACCCGGCCCGCTCCTGCCAGACGTGGAAAGCATGCCTAAGCTGGCGGGCCGACAGGCGGTTTCCGTTGCGGCTGACGAAGAGCGGCGCGTCCGGCTCGAGGCTCTCCCCGCGGCGCTTCTTCCAGCCCCGGAATCTGTCGAGCTTGGTGCGGACGTTGTCAGGCAGCACCACCTCTTGGTGGTCGGTCTCGTCGCTGGAGCGCTTGAAGACCCGGAGCTGAACCCGGCGGCGCGCCTTGCCGTCCGGGCCGAAGACGTCGCCCGCGTCGAGGGCGAGGATCTCGTGCTCGCGCAGGGCCGTCCCCAGCGCCAGGGAGAAGATGACGTGGTCGCGGAAGCCGCGGGCGTGCTCGCCCGACGTCTTCAGGAGCGCGCGCTGCTCGCCCTCGGTCAGCGTCCTGGGCGGCAGGGCGATGTTGTCGGTGTAGCTCATCGTGGCACCTCCGTGCGGTTTTGGGCCCTGTCGCCATGGAGGCGTTCAATCGCCGGGATAGCAAGGGAGTCGGCGGTCTTCGTTGGAGGCCGCCGATGACGCTCGGCATCGTCAGGCAGACAGAGGGCGACCTGGCCGACTGGCTCGGTACGGAGGCGGGCTTCATCAGCGCCCTGTGTCGTTACGAGGACGAGCCGGTCGTCCTCGAGCCATTTCAGCTCGCCTTCCTGAACAACCGCTCGCGCTTCCGCTGGATCACCAAGAGCCGCCAGGTGGGCTACAGCTTCGTGGCGGCCCTCGAGGCCCTGGCTCGATGCCACCTGCGAGACGGCTTCACGGCGGTCTTCGTCTCCTTCAACCAGGACGACGCCAAGGAGAAGGTGCTCGTCGCCCGGCAGGTCTTCGAGGAGATGCCGGCCGCCTACCAGAAACGCCTGGTCGTCGACTCGAAGACGGAGCTGGTGTTCGAGTCGAACGCCGCGGGCCGGCGCATCTCGCGGATCATCTCGGTGCCGTCCAAGCCGCCCCGCGGCAAGAAGGGCGATGTCCTGCTCGACGAGCTCGCGCACTACACGAACGACCGCGAGGTCTACTCGGGCTCGACGGCGCTGATCCTCCGCTCGCACGGCCAGCTCACGGGCTGCTCCACCCCGCTCGGCCGGCGGGGGATCTTCTGGGAGATCGCCTGCGAGGAGCTGCGCAAGTACCCGCACCACACCCGGCAGTCGGTCCCCTGGTGGCTCTGCCGCTTCTTCTGCCGCGACGTGAAGCGGGCCGCGGACGAGGCTCCGCACATGCCGACCGAGGAGCGGGTCGCCGCCTTCGGGCGGCAGCTCATCGTCGAGCAGCTCGACTCCTTGCCGCTCGAGGACTTCCAGCAGGAGTTCGAGAACCGCTTCGTCGACGAGAGCTTCAGCTTCTACCCCTACGACCTCATCCTGCCGTGCGCCTCCGAGGATCTGGTCCTGTGCGACGACTTCACCGACGTCCCCGATCCCTCGGGTCGCATCGTGGCCGGGTTCGACGTGGGGCGCACGCGCGACCGCTCGGAGCTTGCGGTTCTCGAGGACGAGGACGGGAGCTTCACCTGCCGGCTCATCCGGTCCTACGACCAGGTGCCGTTCTCCGAGCAGGAGGCCGACCTGCGCCGGATGCTGGAGACCCTGCCGGTCGCCCGGCTGTCCATCGACCGCAGCGGCATCGGCATGAACCTCGCCGAGAACCTCGCCCGCGACTACCCGCAGGTCGTGGCCGAGGCCTTCAGCAACGAGTCCAAGGAGCGCTGGGCCACCGACTTCAAGATCCTGCTCCAGCGGCGGGACATCGTGCTCCCCCGCGATCGCGAGCTCGTGGCCCAGGTCCACTCCATCAAGCGGCGCGTGCTCCCGTCCGGCAAGGTGGCCTTCGACGCCGAGCGCACCTCCCGCGGCCACGCCGACCGCTTCTGGGCCATCGCGCTGGCCTGCCAGAAGGAGCGCGGCACGCCGCCGGCGAAGGGCGCGGAGATCGGCATGCGAGTGATCGGCTAGATACAATTCTTGCCAATCAGAACGTTTTGGTTTAGATTTATGGAGAAACGTAACGCGCCAACGAGACGATTCTCATGGTGCGTAAAGACCAGTATTCTGTTTTGGGAGAATCGTAACGGCATGCGAGCCAGTGAGTACATCAGGGATTTGGCGGCCAGTGGGACCTACCATTTCACCACCGCCGACGCGATCCAGGCGCTCGAGGGCAATCCTCCGGCGGTGCGCGCCCAGCTGCGCCGACTGAAGCAGCAGGAGATGATCGCGGAGCCCGTGCGCAGCTTCCACGTCATCGTTCCGCCCGAGCACGGACGCCTCGGCTGCCTGCCCGCGGAGCACTTCATCGACCAGCTCATGCGGGTCTGGGAGGAGCCCTACTACGTCTGTCTGTTGAGCGCCGCCGAGCGCCACGGCGCGGCCCATCAGCGGCCCCAGGCGACCCAGGTCATGCTGCGCAAGAACCGCCAGACCATCGAGTGCGGGATGGTCCGTGTCGAGTTCATCGCTCGCGTAGACATGGACAACATGCCGGTCACCGAGCTAAACACACCGCGCGGCGTGCTGCGATACTCGTCTCCGGAGGTGACGGCGCTCGAGCTGGTCGGCTACCCGGGGCACGCAGGCGGGCTCGACAACGTCGCCACGGTCTTGGCCGAGCTCTCCGAGGAGATGGACGCCGACAAACTACTCGCAGCCGCGAAGCTCTGCCCCGTGAGCTGGTCGCAGCGCCTGGGCCACATGCTGGATCTGGTCGGGCAGGAGGATCTCGCTGGGGCTCTCGGACCATTCGTGTCGGAGAACGCGCGGAGCTACACGCCGCTCAGGCGCGCGGCGGATATCGCGGGTGGAAAGCGGAACCCCCGCTGGAAGCTCATCGTCAACGTCGAAGTGGAGCCAGACGAATGATCCCAAAGGATTACATCACAGCGTGGAGAGCGCAGGCGCCATGGCGGCTCGACGCACAGGTCGAGCAGGACCTCGTCATCAGCCGCGCCATCGTAGACCTCTTCTCCGTTCCCGAGCTGGCGAGCAGCCTGGTCTTTCGCGGCGGGACCGCCCTTTACAAGATCTACCTCACTCCACCGGCCAGGTACTCCGAGGACATCGATCTGGTCCAGGTCCGGGCGGAACCCATCGGCGAGACCCTCGATCGAGCGCGCGCCGTGCTGGATCCATGGCTCGGAGAGCCGCGCCGTGTTTTCCATGAGGGGCGGGTCAACCTGGTGTACCGCTTCGAGTCCGAGGACTCGCCGCCGCTGAAGCTCAAGCTCAAGGTCGAGATCAACACCCGGGAGCATTTCACCGCGCTCGGCGTGAAACGCGTGCCCTTCGAGGTTGCGAACCCCTGGTTCAACGGCGCGGCGGACGTCTCGATCTACGCGATTGACGAGCTGCTCTGCACCAAGCTGCGGGCTCTTTTCCAAAGGAAGAAGGGGCGCGATCTCTTCGACGTCTGGTATGCCCTGGATCAGGGTCGCATCGATCCGACAACGCTTCTCACCTGCTTCGACCGCTACATGACCGAGGACGAGCGCACCGTCACCCGGGCACAGTTCGAGGCGAACCTGGCCCAGAAGCGAAAGCAACCCGACTTCCGCGACGATGTGGGGCCGATCCTGCGCCCCGGCTTCTCCTGGGATTTCGAGGCCGCCATGGACGCCGTCCTCGAAAACCTCGTCGCGCGCCTGCCCGGCGATCCCTGGAAAGGCGAGGACGGCTGACGTTCACCAGCCAGCGCCTGGTCGCCGCCCGCAGAGAAGAAGAATCACGAGACAGTCAGTAGCTCTGTCCCAGCAGCCCTCCCTGCCGGCTCTACTCCGGTGAGGCCGCGGCGGATCCCGGCCGGATGCCACCGGAGGGCAGATAGATGCCAGGAGCTCACAGACACGAGATCAAGGTCTTCGTCCTCGCCAAGGGGCAGCCGGCGGGACCGCCGCGGCCCGCCCAATCCCTCGAGGTCGAGGCCGAGTCGCTCGACGGGCTGCTGCCGGCGGCCGAGCGGGTGCTGGCCGAGGCCGGCTTCCCGCGGCACCGGGCGATCTCGTTCACTCCCAAGGGGCTGGTCGCGTACGTGGAGGAGACCGGGTGAGCGACGAGACCGCCGTGCACGTCGCCGAGGCGCGGCTCCAGACGCTCCTCAAGGCGGTGGTGGTCAGCGCCCGGGCCCAGGACCCGGCGAGCCGGCCTGGCGGCGAGGACCTGTCCGGTGCCTTCACCGCCGCGGGCGCCCTCGATCCGCCCTACGATCCCGAGGCGCTGTGTCTGCTGATGGAGCACTCCAACTCCCTGCGCCAGAACGTCGACGCCTACGCCACCAACATCGACGGCTTCGGCCACCGCCTCGAGCCCGCCATCGACTTCGACGCCGAGGACGCGGACCAGCGCGTGGCCGACGCGATCTACATCGAGCGGCTGGCTGCGCGAGACCGGGGCGACCTGGCCGATGACGCCCCGCTCAACCCCACCGGCGAGGAGGTCGCCGAGCGCAAGCGGGAGCTCCAGCAGCTCGCCCGCGTGGAGCGGGCGCGGCTCGAGTCCTTCTTCGACTTCTGCTGCTTCGACCACTCCTTCGTGGACCTTCGCCGGCGCTCGCGCCAGGACCTGGAGGTCACGGGCAACGCCTTCTGGGAGCTGCTTCGGGACGGCCGCGGCGAGATCGCCCGGCTGGTCTACGTGCCGTCGTACTCGGTGCGGCTCATGCCGCTCGACACCGAGCCGGTGGAGGTCGAGGATCGGGTCCGGGTGTCGCCCGTGGCGTTCGACACGGTCTCGGCGCGCCGGAGGCTGCGGCGCTACGTGCAGATCCAGGGGACCGAGCGGGTCTACTTCAAGTCGCTGGGGGATCCGCGGGTGGTCTCCCGCAAGACGGGCCGGGTGTTCAACGACATTCACGCCTTGCAGGAGGCGAATCCGGACGACGGGCCAGCCTCGGAGCTGGTGCACTTCGCCATCCACTCTCCGCGATCGCCCTACGGGGTGCCGCGCTGGGTGGGCACGCTCCTTGCCGTGCTCGGCTCCCGCCAGATGGAAGAGGTGAACTACCTCTACTTCGAGAACAAGAGCGTGCCGCCGCTGGCGCTGCTCGTCTCGGGCGGGCGGCTGTCGGAGGCCTCGGTGCCGCGCATCGAGCGCTTCATCGAGGAGAACCTCAAGGGCAAGACCAACTTCCACAAGATGCTGATCCTCGAGGCCGAGGGCGGCGGGGCCGGCAGCGATCAGGCCCGCGCCAAGATCGAGCTCAAGCCGCTGACCGACGCCCAGCAGCAGGACGCCCTGTTCCAGGTCTACGACGAGCGCAACATCGACAAGGTGGGCAGCGCCTTCCGTCTGCCGAGAATGCTGCGCGGCGAGAGCAAGGATTTCAACCGCGCCACCGCCGAGTCGGCGCTACGTTTCGCGGAAGATCAGGTCTTTCAGCCAGAGCGGGACGAGTTCGACTTCCTCATGAACCGCCAGATCCTGGCCGACATGGGGATCCGCTTCTGGCGCTTCCGCTCGCAGACGCCGGTGACCCGCGACCCCGAGCGCATGACCACCATGGTCGAGAAGCTCGTGCGGGTGGGCGTGCTGACCCCCGAGGAGGGGCGCTTCCTCGCCGGCGACATCTTCAACCGCGAGTTCCGCAAGATCGGCGACGACTGGACCAAGAGGCCCATCACCCTGACGCTGGCGGGCGTGCAGAGCCAGAGCCTCGACCTTCGCTCGCAGGAGAAGCGGGAGTCGCTGATCGAGGGCGCACGCGGCCTGCTCGCCCTCCGCCAGGAGCTGGAGGCCGAGGAGCGCAGCCTCGCGGAGCGCCGGCTGGACCTCGCCCGCCGGTACCTCATCGACCGGGAGCAGGAGCGGGCCCCGGCGCCCGCCGGCGAGCTCGCGGCCTGGCAGGAGGAGGGGGATCGCGATGGGCGCTGACGGCGGCGTTCGTGCACGGTGCTGGGAGTCGGTGCTTCTCGGGGGCCGGCCATGAAGATGCGCCCGGTGAGCAGGCCTCCCTGCAAGCTCGATCCCGGCGAGATGCGCCGGGTCTCGCAGGACCGCCGGCTGTCGCTGGTCGGCTACCACGTCTGCTGCCCGCGCTGCGGCTTCGTGACCGTGGCGCTCAATGGCCACGAGGGGCTGGCGATCATCGAGAGCGACGTCGGCACCGCGGTCACCTTCTCGAAGCCCTTGCGCTGCGTGTACTGCGCCGTCCTCATCCACCTGAGCGATGGGGAGGCCGAGATCGAGGAGGACGAGCGTGTGCGACACGTCCGCTATCGCTGACGAGCTCGCCGTCGTCCGCGGCGCCCTCGAGCTCGCCGATGACGTCCTGCGCGGGCTCGGCCTGCCACTGCGCAAGGCCATGGACCTCTCGACCCCCAGGGGCTTCGACCGGGCCGTGGCCAGCCTGGCCACCAGGCTGCGCACGGCCACGGCCGACTCGGATGGAGACGCCGTGCGCGCGGCGATCGAGGTGCTCGATGTGGACTGGAAGGCGACCACCGCCG
>CAZHCG010000154.1:0-11622 GCA_964530995.1 uncultured Myxococcales bacterium | reverse complement strand
ACGGGAGCTACCACGGCGCGCCGACCGACGGCAGCGTCTGGGACGAGTACCCGTGCAGCAGTCACGTAAGGCGTGGCGGTTCTTTTATTAATACTGATGGACCCCAAAGAGCACGAAACAGAGCATATATGCCCACGAATGGCGCCCAACCGTACTTGGGCTTCCGCTGCGCGCGGGAGCCGGTCGAGGAGCCGGACGCCGGGCCGGAGCCGGACGCCGGGCCGGATGGGGGAGGCTGAGGGCGCCGAGCGGGGTCGCGGGCGGATCCGAGGCGGCGGCTCAGGAGGCGAGCGGGGTGAGATGACGCAGGATACGAACACCTCAGGCTACGGGCCGTACATCATCGACGCCTACAGCGACGACTCGTACCCGGGTGAAGGCCCCAGGGGAGACATCGTACTGTGGCACACGGTCTCGGTTTGGAACGGCAAGGCGCCGCCCGACAACACCCCATATGGCGTATACACTGGCAAGGAGGTGATCCCATGGTGAGCCGCCTTTTTGCTCTGCTCTCGGTGATCGCTGTCGCCTGCAACTCCATGGGCAGCACCGGGACAGCCCTGGACGGCGGTTCCGATGCTGACGCGGACGGCGACACCGACAGCGACGTGGACACGGACAGCGACGCGGACAGCGACGCCGACGCCGATACGGACGCCGACACCGATTCCGACGCCGACACCGACAGCGACGCGGATGCGGATGTGGACACGTCGACCTGCCCCGAGCTGGACTATCAGGTGAAGGACATCTCCGCAGGGCGGTATCACACCTGCGCGGTTCTGGAGGGCGGCGGGGTGAAGTGCTGGGGCTATCACCAATTCGGAATGTTGGGCTACCCGCTGGAAGAGGGAGCCTGCATGGGGCTGATTCCGCCTGCCGACTGCCCGTTTGTGAATGTCGGCGACCCCGTAGTACAGATTGCCGTCGGTTCCTACCACACCTGTGCGCTGCTCGAGAGCGGAGGAATCAAGTGCTGGGGCTACGACCTCGCCGGGCAATTCTGGTGCGGAGTCCTCGGAGACCAAACCGTGCCGGCCAGCGGCGTCATCGATGATCCGTACACTGTCGAACCCTGGGATGTCGGCCATCCGGCGGCTTCGATTTCGTCGAGCGCCTCTCACACCTCCCTTGTGACAGAGGAAGGAGACGTGTTTACCTGGGGCTGTTTGGGCTATTACACTCCCGAAACCGGCGACACAAAGAGCTTCGGTCAGCCGGTCGCCCAGTCGTCCACGGGCGACTCGCATCATTGTGTCCTGTTACAGGGGGGCGACGTGTACTGCTGGGGCTTCAACGACTATGGCCAGCTCGGCTACGGCCACACCGACTTCGTGGCGGCCGGCCAGGTCCCTGACGAGGCCGGGCCTGTCGAGCTGGGCGAGCCTGCGGTGCAGGTCGCAGCGGGCGGGTACCACAGCTGCGCGATCCTCGAAGGCGGCGAGGTGGTCTGCTGGGGCTGGGGTCAATATGGTCGGCTCGGCTACGGCAACAACGAGAACGTGGGCGACGACGAGGTGCCGGCCGATGTGGGCACGGTCGACGTCGGAGGAGAGGTGGTCCAGATGTCGCTGGGCAAGACGTCGACTTGCGCAGTGCTGTCCGACGGCTCATTGAAATGCTGGGGATACCGGTCGTACGAAGCCGGAGAGATTGTCGGGGACGACGAGTCTCCCGCCGACGTCGATCCGATCAACGTGGGGGGGCCCGTGACCCAGGTGAGCGCCGGCGTCTCCCACTTCTGCGCGGTGATGGCCAGCGGCACTCTCAGGTGCTGGGGAAGCAACGACTACGGACAGCTCGGCTACGGCGACATCCTCGAGGACGAAGAGAACATCGGCGACGACGAGGTCCCCGCCAGCCTCTGCGAGGTGCCGGTGATGTGAGCGCACCGGTTGCTTCGATCTTGTTGCAGGGGCAATAGACCCGTCCATCCCCCTGTTTGGGGCCGAAAAGGCCGGCACGTCCGCTTCGAGCCGGGGTATCGCGATCGAGCGCCGCCCGCCGGACTCCCGGCCCGAAACGATTTCCCCGCAGCGCGGAGTGCGCTCCATGTGTTCCGATGTCAATTCGCCGCGAGCGTGGTATGCTCCGCGCGGATCGGGGGAGTCCGCCGGGCGCGGAAGCCCGTGAGACAGGGGACTTCGATGAAACACCTTCTGGATCAGCTCACACGGTTGGCCGAGTCGGGCAAGCAGCTCGGCGCGGTCAACGACCTCGACGCGCTCTACGAAGTTGTTTTCGATCTGGTTGCCAGCATCTTCAACAACAGCACCGCGGCGATTCTGCTGCGCAACCCGCGCGACGGCATGCTGCGGGTCGCGGCCTCGCGGGGCTACTCCGAGGAGGTCGTCAAGCGCTTTCGCGCCGGCCCGGGCCAGGGAGTGACCGGCACGGCGATGCAGACCGGGGAGGCGCAGCTGGTCACCGAGACGGTCGGAGACCCGCGCTACATACAGGGCGTTCCGGACGCGTTCTCCGAGATGGCGGTCCCGCTCACGGCGCGCGGCGAGGTGGTCGGCGTGCTCGACATGGAGAGCAGCGAGAACCGCTTCTCCAGCGCCGACCTGGCGCTGTTCGGCACGTTGGGCGAGCAGGTGGTGACCGCCTTGCAGAATCTCAGGTTGCAGGCCGACCTGGAGCAACGCGCCCAGCGGCTGGTCGCGATATCGAGGGTCGGCCAGTCGCTGACCCACGAGCTGGAGCTCGACCGCCTCCTGGAGCGTATCGTCGAGGCGGTCCACGAGTCGCTGCGCCTCGACACCGCGGCGATTCAGCTCTGGGACGAGAACCGCGAGAGCCTGGTGGTGGTCGCGGCCAGCGGCTACGATCGCGACGTGGTGGGGCTGCGGGTTCCTCGCGGCCAGGGGATCACCGGTCGCGTGGCCGAGGAGCGCGAGCCTCGCATCGTCGACGACGTCACCGCCGACCCCTCCTACATCTCCGGGCTCGGCGGCTGCAAGTCCGAGATGGCCGTCCCGCTGATGCTGGAGGATGAGTTGATCGGCGTGCTCAACGTCGAGCACCGCGAGGCGCAGCGTTTCGACGAAACCGACCTGCTCCACGCCACGATCTTCGCCGACCAGGCCACGCGGGCGATCGGCAACGCGCGCGTGGCCTCCGAGCTCGAGGCGGCGCGCCACGAGGCGGCCCGGCTCGGCACGCGGCTGCGGATGCTGGCGCAGACCTCCTCGCAGCTCAACGAGATTCCGGAGCTGAACGCCCTGCTCGACGAGATCCTGTCCGTGGCGCGCGACTCCCTCGGCTTCGGTCGCATCGCCGTGCTGCTCCCCGAGCCCTCGGGCCTGCACCTGCGCGTCTCGCGCGAGGCCGGCTTCGAGAGCGGCACCGAGGACCGCCTGATTCCGGTCGAGGGATCGATCAGCGGCGAGGCTTACACCAGCGGCGAGTCGCTGTTGATCCCCGACGTGCGCGAAGACGACCGCTACGTCAAGGGCTGCGAGGGGGCGCGCTCGAACATCGCGACGCCGCTCACGGTCGGCCAGGACGCGGTCGGCGTGCTGGTCGCCGAGTCGGTCGGCGAGCACGTGCTGGACGCCGGCGATCTGGAGGTGCTCGAGATGCTCGCCTCCCAGGTCGCGGCCGGAGTGCACGGCGCCCGCCAGCGCGCAGATCTGGCCGAGCGCGGCCGGCGGCTGTCGATGATCCACCGCGCGGCCTGCTCGCTCAACGCCGAGGAGGACCCGGAGCAGATGCTGGCCTCGATTCTGCTCCTGGCGCGCAAGGCCCTGGAGCTGGAGGCGGTGGCGATCCTGATCCCCTCCGACGAGGGCCGCCACCTGGTGGTGCGCAAGGCGCTCGAGCACGGCGACGTGGAGGGGCTGCGCATCCCGATCGGCGAAGGGTTCGTCGGCGCGATGTTCGTCACCGGCAAGGCCGGAATCATCGACGATATCGAGCAGGAAGAAGGCTACATCAACGGAACTCCCGGCGCCCGCTGCGAGATGGCGGTCCCGCTCAGCCTGGACGGCGAGACGATCGGCATCCTCGACGCCGAGTCGAAGCGCCCCTACGCCTACACCGCGGCCGATCTCGAGATGTTCCGCGTCTTCGGCTCCCAGGTGGCGACCGCGCTGCGCAGCGCTCGCATGATCAAGCGTCTCGACGACCGGGCCCGCCGGCTGGAGCTGATCCACCGCGCGGCCTGCTCGCTGAACACCACCGACGATCCCGAGGAGATGCTGGAGACCGTGCTGCGTCTCGCCCAGCGGGCTCTCGGGATCAAATCGGTCGCGATCCTGATCCCCGGCGACGAGGGCCGCCACCTGGTGGTGCGCAAGGCGCTCGAGCACGGCGACGTGGAGGGGCTGCGCATCCCGATCGGCGAAGGGTTCGTCGGCGCGATGTTCGTCACCGGCAAGGCCGGAATCATCGACGATATCGAGCAGGAAGAAGGCTACATCAACGGAACTCCCGGCGCCCGCTGCGAGATGGCGGTCCCGCTCAACCTGGACGGCGAGACGATCGGCATCCTCGACGCCGAGTCCCCCCGACCCCGCGCCTTCGGCGACGAGGACCTCGACCTGTTCCGCGTCTTCGGATCCCAGGCGGCGACCGCGCTGGGCAACGCCCGCATGATCGAGGCGCTCAGAACTCACGGCCGCCGGTTGTCGATGCTGAACAACAGCGCGCGGGCGCTGAACTCGATCCACGATCCCAGCGCTTTGCTCGACGAGATCCTCGAGTCGGCCTGCGAGGCGCTCGGCCTGGAACGCTGCGCGCTGCTGCTGGTCGACCCCGACTCCTCGGATCTGGTGCTGCACGCCGCGATCGGCTACGGCGATGTGCTCGGAACGCGCTTGCCCTCGGGCGAGGGAATCGCCGGCCGCGCCGCGTCCTCGGGCGAGCCGCTCCTCAGCGATGACGCCCGCTCGGGGGGCATATCCTCCGACAAATACCCGCGGCGCTGCGAGATGGCCGCACCGCTCGAGGTGCGAGGCGAGGTGATCGGAATCGTCGCCACCGAGAGCCCGATACCCGCCCTGTTCTCGCAGGAGGATCTCGACCTGCTGGCCGCGTTCGCCTCCCAGGCGGCGGTTGCGATTCACAACGCGCGCCTGATCCGCGGGCTCGAGGAGGCAAACGACAAGCTCTCGGACAACGTGGCCGAGATGAAGCGCCTCAACGCGGAGCTCGAGACCTACACCAGGCAGATCGCCGACGCCAATCTGAACCTGGAGCGACAGGTCCAGCAGCTGACCACGCTGCACCAGGCCGGGCGCGCGATCACCGCCAGCCTCGATCTCGACACCACTCTCGGATCGATCCTGTCGATGGCCTCGCAGATCGTCGGCTCCACGGCGGGCGCGATCAAGCTGCTCGACGAAGAGAGCATGGAGATGCGGATCCGCGCCGAGGAAGGCAAGATCGGCGAATCGTCCCGCCCGCGGGCCGTGCTCGACCTGCCGCTCAAGATCGGCGAGCGCACTATCGGCGTCTTCGAGCTGATGCGCGGCGCCAAGGAGAGCCTCAGCCAGGAGGACCAGCAGCTGCTGGAGACGATGGCCTCGCAGGCGGCGATCGCGATCGAGAACGCGCGCCTGTTCGAGGACACCCAGCGAGTCTACTACGAGACCTTGAAGTCGCTGGCCAGCGCCCTGGAAGCGCGCGACGACTACACTCGGGGTCACTCGGAGCGCGTCGCGTCCGTCTCGCGCAAGATCGCCGAGGAGCTGGGGCTTTTGCAGCCCGAGATCGACTCGATCCACCAGGCCGCGCTGCTGCACGACATCGGCAAGATCGGAATCCGCGACGAGGTGCTGCTCGCGCCGCGCAAGCTGAGCGACGAGGAGATGTCGATCATCCAGCAGCACCCGTCGTTCGGCAACACGATCCTGATGCCGCTCAAGTTCCTGGGAGAGATCCGCGAGTTCGTCCGTTTCCACCACGAGCGCTGGGACGGCACCGGCTACCCGGACGGTCTGAAGGGCGAAAAAATCCCACTGGCCTCGCGCATCATCGCCGTGGCCGACACCTTCGACGCGATGACCTCCAACCGTCCTTACCGCGGCGCGATGGATCGCGAGACCGCGATCGGGATCATCGAAGAGTCGTCCGGCAGCCAGTTCGACCCAAGAGTGGTGGAGGCTTTTCTGCGGGTGGCCCCGGGCTGAGCATTCCGTCCGAAATTCGCCGGCTCTGCACCCTTCCCTCACATGCCTTGGTATACAACGCTGTCAGTCGCCCCGTCGTTCGGCCGCACATCGCTTCGGAGACCCGATCGTTCCGGTTCCGCATTGCGCGCCGGCCGACTGCGCGGTAGATTCTATTCGTTGAACTGGGACCGGCGGCGAGCGGACGCTCGAACCGACCGTCTCTTCGCCGGAAAACAAGGAGGAGCCATGTTTGGACGCAGAGTCTTTTTCGCAGCAGTGTTGCTGTCCGCATTCTGCCTGGCGCGGCCCTCGGCCGCCGATCGGCATCTGTCCCCGGTCGCGCTGGACGAGATCGCCGCGATCGAGCAGGTCACGGGCGAGACGCCCGAGCTTCGCGCCGGCAGGCAGGACGGCCGACCGACGATGGTCGCCGGCCGGTTGACTCTTCCCCGCGCGGGCGAGCCCGAGCAGATTGCCAGGCGCTTCGTCGCCGATCACCCCGGCCTGTTCGCGATCTCGGCCGACGAGCTGGTGCTCGAGCGCAGCCTGGGCCACGCGCTGGGAACCACCGTGCGCTTCTCGCAGCGGCACCGCGGGCTGCCCGTGCTCGGCTCGGCGCTGGCCGTGGCGATCGACGACAGCGGCGTGGTGCGAATCGTTTCCAACGCGCTGGCCGATCTGGACGGCGTGGAGCACACGCCCGCGGTTGCCGTGCCGGAGGCGGCCGAGGAGGCACGCTTGCGTTCCAGCTGGGCGCTGCCGGCCGATCGCGGTCAGCTCCAGTCGCGGCTGGTGGTGCTGGCCCTGCCCGGCGGCGCTCGCCTGGCCTGGGAGATCCACTTCGGCGCCGTCCCGGCCCTGCTGTCCAACATGTACGCCTACGTAGACGCCACCGGCGGCGAGCTGATCCGCTGGGAGAACCGGATCGTCTTCGACTACACGGGCAGCGCCTTCGAGACCAACCCCGGACCGTACGAGGGCCCGTACGTCGATCCGATCGACGTGACGCTCGATATTCCCGAGGGCGGCTTCGTCTACACCGAGCCGGAGTACGATGCCGAGATGATCCCCGAGACGGCCTGCGACTACGACGAGGGCGCCGCGGACTGCGAGTGCCCCGGCGACGCCTGCGTGCGGCTCTCACATGCCCGCTTCGCGGCGCGCAACTGCCCCGACTACCACCAGACGACACCGATGGATCTGTCCTCGATGGGCCTCGGCGAAGTCAACATGCATCTCTGCTCCGAGGTACAGACGGCCTTCGCAGACGCGGACGACGGCTTCTTCTACGCCTGGGAGGGCGACAACCACGGGCTCAACGACCTGGACGGCGAGGACAAGTTCGCCGAGGTCCAGATGTTCCATCAGGTCTCCACCATCTACGACTACTTTTTGACGCTGATGGACGATCACCCCGAGTCCGGCTCCTACGACTGGGCCGGACACGAGGTGATGCCGCTGATGGCCACGGTCAACTTCAAGCTGCCGATCGACATGAGCCAGGGCATGCCCGACATGGAGGACTTCGCCAACGCCGCCAACCCCGACGGCGAGCTCTACCCGTTCGACAACGCCTTCTTCATGCCCGGCAGCGAGCAGGAGATGATCCCGGGCTTCTCGCGACCGTTCGATTCGATCGTGTTCGGCCAGGGCTCCAAGGTCGACTTCGCCTGGGACGGCGACGTGATTCGCCACGAGTTCACCCACTCGGTCGACAACTCGGTGACCGGCGGCGGCACGGCCAGCTTCACCAACTTCGGCGACGAGTGGGGCGTCAACCCCGAGCCCGGCGGCCTCAGCGAGGGCTACGCCGACATCTACCCGGCGTTCATGGCCGACGAGCCGACCATGGGCGAGTACTCGCTGGCCGCCTTCGGCCCGGGCAACGAGCGCGATCTGAGCGGCGACGACGTCTGCCCCAACTACCTGATCGGCGAGGTGCACGCCGACTCGCCGGCCTGGAGCCAGTCGCTCTACCAGGCCCGCGACGTCGCGGCCGGAAGCGATGCCGAGGCGCGGCACCGCTTCGAGCAGGCCGCCTTCGTGGCGCTGTGCAACTTCGTTCCCGGCCAGGGCTTCGCCGAGATGACGACCGCGGTGCTGGAGGCCGTCGAGACGCTGATCGACGCCGACGCGAGCGCGGCAGCGGCAGAGATCTTCGCCGCGCACGGCACCGACGACTGCCCGCGCCTGGTCGCGGACGACGGATCCGGCACGGTCACCAAGTCGATGATGATGGCTCCCTCGCTGGTCAGCGGAGTGCAGGGCGATCCCTACACCCCGGGGATCATGCAGTTCGCGGTGACCGTCGACGGGCACAGCGCGCTCAACGTCAGCCTCAACGTCTCCTCCAGCTCGATGAGCAGCATGACCGGCGACAGCGGAGAGCCGGACATGCGCGTGCTGCTGGCCGTGGACGAGCCGATCCAGTTCGAGTACGACGGCAGCGCGGTCGGCACGAGCGGAGACGTGCTCGGTCCGTTCGAGCTGGACGGCGACGACAACTTCTCGCTGGTCTCGAACGGTGGGGCGCTGCCCGCGGGCGTCTACCACGTGATGCTGGTCAACGCCGGAGACGGCGACGGCACGCTGAGCGGAATAGAGGTCGCGGCCGCCGACGAGGCGATCGCCGGCGAGGCCGGAACACAGACCTTCGGCGACGGCGATGACGGCGGCGCGGACGCAGGGCCCGACGCAGGAGCTGCCTCTGACGGCAACTCGGGAGGCTGCGGTTGCACCGCGCCCGGCGCCGCTCCCGGCGCCGGAGGACTCGCGCTGCCGACGCTGTTGCTCCTCGCGCTGGCCGGCGCTATCCTGCGCCGGAGTTGAACGACCACCACGAAAGAAAAACACGCCCGCTTTGGCCGTGGCTGGTGCCGATCGCGGCGATCGCGGTCGCCTTCTGGCTGTTTCTGGGGCGCAACGTGACGATGGAGGACGTGCGCTCGATCGCTGGCCACGGCCATGAACTGATCGCCGCGCACCCGCTCTTCGGCGTCCTCGTCGTCTGGGGCGCGGTCTTCGCCTGCGGCGTGCTCTCGATCCCTCTAAAGGGCGTGATCAACGTGCTGGCCGGCGCCCTGCTCGGGCCGGTGCTGGCCACCCTGGTCGTGATCAGCGGAGTCCTGGCCGGGGCCTCTCTGCTCTTCGCCGCCTCCCGCCGCTGGCTGCGCGGCCGCTTCGAGCGGAGCACGGGATCGCTGGCGCGCAGGATCGAGGCCCGGCTGTCCCGGCGGCCGATTCGCGCGGTGGCCGGGCTACGGCTGCTGATCACCCTGCCCTACGGACCGATCAGCATCGCCTGCGCGCTGACGTCTATTCGCTACCGGGACTTCGTCCTGGGCAGCGCGCTGGGCGATCTGCCGGTGATCGCGCTCTACGCCGTGGCCGGCGAGCGCCTGGCCACGCTGGCCAGCCCCGGCGAGGCGATATCTCCCGCCACGGCCGCGGCGCTGATCGGCGCGGGTCTGCTGTTGGTGCTCGGTTCGCTGGCCGGCGGGCGCGAAAAGAAGCGGCTGCGGATCAAGGCTTCCTGACCCCGGGACCGGTCTCCAGCGGGTAGCCCGCCTCGCGCCAGGCCTGGATGCCGCCCGTCACCAGGATCATGTTCTTCAGCCCGTCCTCGGCGAGCTGCTTGCAGACCGCAAGCGAGTTGCGCCCGCAGCTGCAGATCACCGCCACCTCGCCTTCCCGGTCGCGCAGCTCGGGCTCGGCGGCCTTGATCCTGCCTCGCGGTACGTTGAGCGATCCCGGCACGTGCCCTTTTCGAAACAGCTCCATGGAACGCACGTCGATCACGGCGATCTCCCGCGAGGGATCGTCGAGAGCCTCCTTCAGCTGACCGACGCTCATCTGCGGGCCGTCGTAGCCGCAGCCCGCGACGAGACCCGCAATCGCCAGCACACACGAAATCGAACGACCCGATCTCATCGACGGCTCTCCTCCCCCGGCTCGGCGCCGGTCGCCTCGATGCCGGCGAGGCGATCTCGCGCACCCAGGCTCAGCAGCGCCAGCCCGATAGCGCCCACGAGCGCGTGGGCTCCGATGAACAACCAGTTGAAGGCCACGCCGAGCACCTGCGGGGGAAACCCGGCCGTCGCGGCGTGATAGACGAAGTGCCCGATCGAGATCGCGGCCGCGGCCACGGCGACCAGGCCGGCCAGCCGCAACGCCAGGCTCAGACGCCCCCGGCCGGTGCGCGGCTCATCCATTGCTCGCCAGGCTCGCCAGCCACAGGGCCAGCACCGCGGCCGAGCCGTGGAAGACCACCGCGGCGATCACGTCTCCGCTCCAGGGACGGCTGCGACCGCGAGCGACCTCGACGATCGCCGCCACGATCGTCCAGCCGGCGAGCAACGCCGCGGCGACCGCGCCGATACCGAGGCCGAGCGGAGTCGGTTCCATCGCGAGCCCTCGTCTCCTTTCTTGGAAATGATAACCGAGCCCGGCGACAGCGTCCAACCCGGCGCTCATTCGCAGGCGTAGACCTCCCACTCGTAGATGATGGGATTGGTCTGCTGCGAGGGGCAGGATGGATTCACTTCGATGTCGTAGATACGAACAGCGGTCGTGCTGATCGGATCCGGGAACTGGTAGCTCCAGTCGTCGACCTGCCCGCTGAGCGACTGCACCGTAACCCAGCTCGACCCGCTCCAGTACTGAATCGTGCCGCTGCCCAGGGTGCGCGGGTTCGAGTCGCACGGGTTGGAGGTCAGGTAGTTGGTGTCGATCCAAAAGCCCCATAGCAGCTGAGACGAGGACCAGTCGTACCGGATCCAGGCATTCGAAGTGTCCGCGGTGTCAACCCAGTGAAACTCACACGAGCTTTGCAGCAAGCCGTCGTTCATCTCCGAGGGCCCGTAGCCGTAGGCATCCGAGCCGCCGCCGCTGGACGAAGGGCTTCCAGAGAGGGCCACGTTCGAACCCTGGGAGCAACCGCAGTCCGACGGACAGCTCGAGTAGGTCTCGCCGCAGTTGCAGAGGCCGTCGCCGCAGGTGTCGGCCGCGGTGCCCCCGCTGCACGCGCCTCCCGAGCAGGTGGTGCCCGTGGTGCACGGGTCTCCGTCGTCGCAGGCCGTGCTCGTCCTCCACTGCCAGGCGCCGCTGTTGGTGCAGTAGTGGGTCGTCCCGCCGCAGGAGACCTGCTGGCAGAGGCTGTGGCTCGACGAGCTGCAGCTGTGGCTCGTCCCGCCCGTGCAGCTGCCCGCGGCCTGTTTCGCGCCGCAGCCCGTGCAGCTTTGCGAGACCGTCAGCGTCTCCGAAGAGCAGCTGTCCGCGCAGGCCCCCTCCGTCGTGCCGCAGCCCGTCGAGGCGTTGCACGTCGCCGTGCAGCACTCGTTGCCCGACCCCACCTCGCATCCGGTCTGAGACGCCGTGCAGGTGCAGCTGTCGCAGCTCCCCGAACCGTCGCAGTAGCGCGTGCACTCCGCCGGGTAGTCGTAGAACACCCCGGAGCTGCAGTAGTCGCCAGAGCACGCCGTCGTCCCGCACGTCGTCGTGTCGGGCA
>CAZHCG010000153.1:0-11782 GCA_964530995.1 uncultured Myxococcales bacterium | reverse complement strand
GATGATGTTGATCACGCTGGGCTCGGGGATGATGTCGTTGTCCGGCGACAAGGCCACGCTTCAGTGTGTCTGACCTCTGATCCTGAGGCGATGCGCAGCGCGGACGAATCAGAGGTTTTCCACGAAGCCGGGCGAGGATAAGATGAAGAAAACGAGCGGGGGGCCGGAAGCGGAGGAAGCAATGAAAAGGATCGTTCTGCTGACGTTGGCCGCTTTGCTGGCATTCGCTGCCTGCGACGAGGAAGACGGCGGTTTCGACACCGGGCTGGACGACGGCTCGGGCGACGGGGACACGGACGCGGACGGCGACGGCGACGCGGACGTGGACGGGGAGGGAGAGTGCGGCGATCTGGACGGCAACTTCGATCAGGCCTGGGTCGAGCTCGAGGATCAGGTGCTGGATCTGGTCAACGAGCAACGCTCCCAGGGCGCGGACTGCGGGTCGGCGGGCTCGTACGGACCCGCGCCGCCGCTGGCGATGCAGAGCCAGCTGCGAGCCGCGGCGCGACGCCACAGCTGGCATATGGGGGACGAAGGCTACTTCGCGCACGACAGCACAGGCGGCCCCTGCGGCGACGACCTCGTGGAGCGGGTCGAGAGCGCCGGCTACAGCGGCTGGTCCGCGCTGGGGGAGAACATCGCCGCGGGGTATCCTTCGCCACAGCAGGCGATGGCTGGCTGGATGTCGTCCGACGGGCACTGCTCGAACATAATGGAGCCGTCGTTCGAGGAGATCGGGATCGGCTACGCCGAGGTGCCGGGCAGCGAGTACGGCGCGTACTGGACCCAGGATTTCGGCACCTCGTTTTGAAAGACGGTCGCTTCGAACTCTTGACGCCGCATTGCCGCGTCAATATGCTGCCTGGCGGAGAGTTGGCCGAGTTGGTCGAAGGCGCGCGATTCGAAATCGCGTGAGGCTAATCACCTCCGTGGGTTCGAATCCCACACTCTCCGCCGGGCCTTTGGCGGCCTCGAATGTGTTGTCTGAAAGCCGGAGAGATGACCGAGTGGTCGAAGGTGCGCGATTGGAAATCGCGTGTGCCGCAAGGCACCTAGGGTTCGAATCCCTATCTCTCCGCCGCTAGTGCCTCGTCAACCCTCCGATGACGGGTTCAGGGCGAGAGATCATCGGCGAGGCCAAGGAACGACGACGAAGGACTGGCAGCGCCAATTCGAGGAGGAGTGACGCGGGGATCGTCGATGAGGGCCGCCCTGACCCAACATTGTTGGGTTGACGAGGCACTAGGGACGCCGCCCGCGCGGTTTGCACGTGGCGCCCCTGGCCGTATTCTGTTATTGTTGAAAGACAGGGCGCGGCTCCCGCGCCGCCTGTTTTACAGGGAGAGAGAGTAGGATGTATCGCGCCGGGTGGCTCGTACCGATGATCTTGGTCGCGGCGTGCGGTCGCGGCCCGGAGGGAACCGAAGAGGGCGACTGCGCCGACGGCGAGGACAACGACGGCGACGCCCTGGTCGACTGCGAGGACGACGGCTGTCGCGACGACGCCCGTTGCGTGGCTCAGAGGAAGAAGGCCCGCGCCGCCGAGAAGGCGGCCGAGCGGGCCAGGCTCGAGGCCGAGCAGGCCAGGCTCGAGGCCGAGCGGGAAAAGGCCCGGCGACCTTTCTTCGAGTGGAAAGAGCTGTGGGTGCAAAGAGGGCACAACGGAAGGGATATCGCCCACGCAGGGGCGCGCGCCTACTGTGACAAGCTGGAGCTGGGCGGAGCCGACGACTGGAGACTGCCCACGGCCGAGGAGGCGGTGAAGCTGGCCGAGAGCGAAAAGCTGACGCCCGAGCCGTACGCGATGTGGACCTCGACCAAGCGCGGCCGCAAGCGGGGAGTGATCGTCGGGATCACCTCGGCGGCCGCCAACGAGCTGGGTCTCGTCTACGACGGACAGTGCCGGGCGCGTTGCGTCCGCGAAAAGTAGGGACGAGGGAGGGGACCATCCCGTAGAAAAATGGATTTTGTAGAGCTTACCAAGAGGCTGGAGAGGGACGTCTACGACGGCTCCCAGCGAGCGGCGCTGCAACGCCTCGGTCGCGCGATGGGGCGTGCCGAGGGATTGCGTCGCCTGGCCGAGAGCAACGACAATTCCCTGGAGCCGTTTCCCGCCGGGAGCCTGCTGAGGCTGGCCGACGTCCAGCGGGCGCACCAGAAGTGGGTCGCGACCGCGGTCGAGGTTCGCCGCGCGCTGGCCGCGGCCGGGGCGGGTCTGCCCGACGGCAGCTTCGACTTCGCGACCACGCCCGACGAGCTGCGCGCGCTGGAGCGGATCGCCAGGATGTGCCCGCGCTCGGGATTCGCCGATCACGGCGGTTGGTACCAGGCCGTGCGCGCGCACGTGGAGCTGTGGCGATCCCTGATCGATCTCTCGTTCCAGGAGGGCGCGGTCCGGGTCGAGCTCGAGGACGCGGAGCACCCCGAGGCCGAGGAGCTGAGCGCCCACGTCTCCTCGCGCACGGGGCTGTCCGAGCTTCCCGGTCACCGCTGGCTGGGCGCCAGACGCGGGCAGCGTGCAGGCGCGCTGGCGGTGAAGCTGGAGCTTCCGGGTGATTCACTGCTGGAGCTGTGCGAGGCCCGGCTGGCGGAACTCGGACCGCTCGCCGAGAAACGGGGCGCCGCGTCGGTCTTCGAGGAGCTGGCCGGCGATCACCTGGAGAGCACGCTGCTGAGCCGTCTCGACGCGCGGGCCGAGCGGGAGGCGATCGCCACCGCGCGAGCCGCCTACGTCGGGCTGCTGTCGACCCCGCCGCTGGAGGAGGAGCCGGTGCTGGCGATCCACGTCGGCTCCTGCGGCGCTCCGCTCGGGATCGCCGTGGTGGCCAAGAGCGGCGAGCTGCTGGATTCGGAGAGCTGCCCGCCGGAGGAGGATGCCGCCGCCGCGGTTCGGGAGGTGCTCGAGCGCCACGAGGTGCCGGTCGCGGTGCTGCCCGCCTCCTCGCCGGACCTCGAGCGCCTGCGCCTCGTCGAGTCGGCCTTGGGAGACGTTCCCTCGGAGCGCATCTCTCCGGCGGCCTTGCGCGAGGCGCGGGGCAAGCAGTCGCTGCCGCCCGAGATCGCCTCGGCGCTGGTGCTGGCCCGCCGCGCGTTGCGTCCCTCTCGCGAGTGGGGCCGGATCGAGCCGGCCTCGCTGGGATTGGGCGAGTACTCGCGCGACCTCGATCCGGAGCTGCTCTCCGAGATGCTGCACGAGGCTCGCCAGCTCACGTCGTGGGATCGCCATCGCAGGCGCAGGAGCCCGCCGGCACAGCAGGCGGCGGCCGGATCCAGGCGGCGCACGCCGCTCAACCCGCTGGTCAAGTCGATTCGCGATCTCAAGCCCGGGATGAGCGTCGACGGAGTGGTGACCAACCTGACCCGCTTCGGGGCGTTCGTCAACATCGGGCTGAGCCCCGAGGCGATGATCCACGTCTCGCAGCTGGCCGACGAGTTCGTCGAGGAGCCGGCGCAGGTGGTGCGCGTAGGGCAGCAGGTCAAGGCGCTGGTGATCGAGGTGGTTCCCGAGAAGAACCGGATCGCGCTGAGCCTCAAGCAGCAGGAAGGACAGACCACGAGGGTCGGGGCTCCGGTCGCCCGCGGCGATCGCGGCCGGGCGGAGCGCGAGTGGTCCTCCGCTCGGCAGGGCGGGCCGCGCTCGGGCAAGAACGGCAAGAGTCGCAACGCGGCCCTGGCCGACCTGGACGCGCTGTTCAAGAAGTAGCTTCGAAAACTCCCGATTCCCGACGTGCGCTCGCCAGCACGTCTTCGAGCGCTTCGAGAAAGGCGTCGATCTGTGTTTCCTCCAAGGCGCCCATGTTGGCCACCTGGAAGGTGCGGTCCGCCAGCGGGCCCTTGCTCTCGTAGACGATGAAGCCTCGCTCCTTGAGCCCGCCGTAGATCTGCTCGTAGCTCAGGTCCTCGGGAACGCGCGCGATCGTGAGGCTGTGCGAGGCACGCTCGCGATCGATCACCAGCTCCAGCCCCAGGCGCTCCAGCCCGGAGCGGATCCGCGCGGAAAGACCGCGATATCGCTGCCGGCGTTCTTCCAGGCCCGGCTCGAGCAGCTCGTCGAGGGCGGCGTTGAGCGAGAGCATCGTGTTGACCGCGGGCGTGAACGGAGTCTGCCGGCGCCTCTGCATGAAGTCGCGGTAGCGGCGCAGGTCGAAGTAGTAGCCGCGCGGCGGCTGGCCGGCTATCGTCTCCCAGGCGGCGCGGCGCACGCAGATCGAGGCCAGACCGGAGAAGGCGTGCAGGCACTTGTTGGCGCTGGTCACGCACACGTCGATGCAATCGCGCTCCACGTCGAGATCCTCGGCGCCGAGGCTGGAGACTGCGTCGACGATCAGGGTCCGTCCCAGCTTCCTGGTCAGCGCTCCGAGCTCGGATACGGGATTGAGAATGCCCACCGAGGTCTCGTGGTGAATCATCGCGACCGCGGCGATATCGCTTCGTTCCTCGAGCGTGCGCTCGATCCTCTCCAGCGGCAGGGGCTCTCCCCACTCGACAGCGATCTGTTCGGTTTCGATTTCCCCAAAGCGCGCGATCTCGGCCAGCCGCTCTCCGAAGGCGCCGTTGCGCAGCACGAGCAGCCTGGCGTCGCGCGGCGCGAAGGTCGTGATCGCCGCCTCCATCCCGCCCGTGCCCGAGGCCGTCAGCACCAGCACGTCGTGGTCCTTGGTGGCGCCGAAGACGGTGCCGAGCTTGCGCTGCACCGAGTCGAGCAGCTCGGTGAAGACCGGCTCGCGGTGACACATGTCGCGCGCGCCGACGGCGGCCTTGACCCGCGGAGTGGTTCCGACCGGTCCGGGGTTGAGCAGCACCGCCGGGCCGCCCACCGAGCTGGTCTCGAGCGTATCGCCGTGCAGCTGCAGCAGCAGCTCGGCGTAGCGGCGGGCCTGGGGGCTGGAGATGCTGATCCAGCGCTCGGTGGCGACGTCCAGGGTGTGCACGCGGCCGCGGCGCGCCATCGCGCGCAGAGCGTCGAACACGTCGACCTCGACTTCATGCAGCAGCCGCCGCAGGGTGCAGACCAGCTTGGGCGAGATGCGCACGACGCCGGGGCAGACCCCGTCCGCTCCCCGCAGCTCCCTGCCGAGATCGGTCACAGCGTCGCCATCGAGACCGACCCGCAGGCACTGGTCGGGATCGAACACCTCGTCGAGGCGCCGGTCGACCGGGATCAGCACCGAGTCGACGGGCACGGGCGCGGCCAGCAGGCGGCGCAGCAGCGAGGGAGGGTAGAGGTGGTCCGACGAGACCAATATCGTTCTCGGTCCGACGATCTCCGCGGCAGCCACCAAGGAGTGGGCCCCGCCGCGTTCCCACTGCGGGTTGTGAACGACCGAGACCTCCAGGCCGTGGTGCGTCTTCTCGATCGCCCGCCGCACCTCCTCGGAGCGGTAGCCGGTGACAACCGCGGCGCTCTCCACGCCCGCCGAGCGGAGGGTGCGCAGGTTGCGCGCCAGCAGCGGCAGCCCTCCCACCTCGGCCAGCGCGCGGCAGCGGCCGGCGCCGTCGACCGGCTCGGAGCTGCGGGCGTCGGCCAGCACGATGGCACTCGATGTCTCGCCGTTGGAGCTCATTGCGACTTGCTTTTCACCTGCTTGACGCCGAAAAGCCACACCCGTCTGTTGCAAAATCGCAACGGATCGAGCTCGGCGTCTTTTTTTCAGGCTCGAATGTCGTCGGTCGCTCGGGCACTTGCGTCCGAGTGCTCCGATCGGCGATCCGGGCCCTCGATTTCAATGCAACATTCGAGCCACGGATTCAGGTCCGCTCGCGCAGGGCGGCCAGGGCCGCGGCGAACGGAGGTGGAGGATCGGAGGAGAAGCTCAGCCTCTCGCCGTCGAGCGGATGAACGAAGCCGAGCAGGCCGGCGTGCAGCGCCTGCCCTGGCAGCCCGCGGTGCAGCTCGAGCAGCCTGCCGCCGATCTTCTTCGGGCCGTACCAGGGATCGCCCAGCACTCCGAAGCCGGCATCGTGGCAGTGGACTCGCACCTGATGCGTGCGCCCGGTGCCCAGCGACACCGAGAGCAACGCCGCACCTTCGAAGCTCTCCAGGCGCTCGAAGAAACTGATCGCGGGCTTGCCCCTGCGCACTCGCGAGCTGAACTTGCGCCGGTCGCCCGCGAGGCGGCCGTGGAGCGTGCGCCACTCGCCGCGCGGCGGCGGATCGCCGGCGACCAGAACCGAGTAGCGGCGCTCGACGCTGCGCTGGTGGAACTGGCGCGCCAGGTCGGCGTGCACGTCCTCGCGCTTGGCGACGACCATCAGCCCGGAGGTGTCCTTGTCCAGGCGGTGGACTATCCCGGGGCGGAGCGGATCGCCGCCGGCGGCGGTGCGTCCGAACAGCAGGCCGTTGACCAGCGTTCCGCGCGGGTGGCCGGGAGCGGGGTGCACGACCAGCCCCTGGGGCTTGTTCACGACCAAGAGCGCCTCGTCCTCGAAGCGAATGTCGAGCGGCATCTCCTCGGGACGCGCCGAGAGGGGCTCCGGCGCCGGTATCGCGACCTCGACCTGCTGGCCGGGACGGAGGCGTTTCGAGGAGCGGGCCGGCTCGCCGTCCACGCGCGCCAGTCCGCGCTCGATCAGCCGCTGGATCTGGGAGCGGGTGGTCCCCACGTCGCGAGAGGCGATGAGCTGATCGAGGCGCTCACCGGCCTCGTCCTCCTCGACGAGAAAACGCCAGATATCGACGATGTCGCTATCTTCGGGATCGGGGCGGATGCTCCACACCGGGAGTCACTACCAGAGCTTGCACTTGATGTGGCCCTTGGACTTGATCAGCAGATCGATGATCGCCCGGTCGTAGAAGTTCTTTTCGAACAGGTCCGGGGTGACCCGGCTGCGGAAGAGCTCCCTGCCTTCCGCGATCTCCGCGGAGAGATTCTCGTAGAGGTTGTCGGCCTGCAGCCCTTCGAGGATCTTGTCCTCGTTGTACAGCGACAAATCCGAAGCGATCGCCCTCGACAAGCGGCGGGCAGCTTCCTCGGTCTCGATGACGCGCATGAAGACCTCCCAACGTCTGAGTCCAAGCTATCACCTGGCCGCGTCGCGGTCAATTCGAGGGAACGAAGCGAATCGGGACCTCGGCACCGCCGCAGGCGGATTGGGGGTTCACATCGAGGCGGTCAGAGTGGATGATGTACGAAAAGATACAGGCCTAAAAAGCAGCGGCTCGCGGTCGCGGGCAGGAGAGAGAGATGATCGACAACCTGACAGCCGACGAGATGGTCGCGCTCGTGCGCAGGGTCTTCCAGCCTCGCCAGGACGACCGGCGTCTGGCGATCCTGCTGGACATGCCCGACGCCGAGGCGCCGGACACCCCGGCCTGGAAGGACCGGCGGGAGATGGCGCTCGCCTGGCGGGAGATGCTCGCGCCGCGGGCCGAGGAGCTGGGTCTCGACCGGGTCTCGCTCGTCCTGTACCGCAACCCGCGGGGCAACAACGCGGATCTGCCGGCGGCCGGGTTCGTGCACGCGCAGGGGCCGCTTCCCGCCGACGCGGACGGTCTGCGTGGCGATCCGGTGCCTTTCGACACGGTCTTCGAGAACTACGATCTCTTGATGGCGCCGACCCAGTTCTCGGCGACCGCGCCGCTCAAGATGGCGGCCCGGCAGTTCGGGTTCCGGGCGGCGACGATGCCGGGGTTCGGGCGCGCGATGATCCCGGCGCTGCGGATCGACTACGAAGTGGTCGGGAAGCGCGTGGCGATGCTAAAGGAGATGCTCGACGAGGCGATCCGCTGCGAGCTGCGCTTCACCGCCGGGGGCGCCGGGAACGAGCTGACACTTGATTTGCGCCATCGCAGCGCCACCGCCTCGGGCGGGGTGTATCCCGAAGGCGGCAAGGCGGGCAACGTGCCGTCCGGAGAGTCGTACATCGTGCCCTACGAAGGTGAGATCGAGGGCGACCCGACCGCTTCGGCCGGAGAGATACCGGTCCAGCTCGGCGACGACGTGGTCGTCTACCGGGTGGAGGGCAACCGCGCGGTGGAGGTGCTCAGCGACAACCCGACCTCGGTCGAGGAAGCGCGGCGGCTGCGCGAGGAGCCGGCCTACGGCAACATGGCCGAGCTGGGGCTGGGCGTGCTGTCCGACTTCGGGCTGAAGCCGATAGGAGAGATCCTGCTGGACGAGAAGCTCGGTCTGCACATCGCCTTCGGGCGCTCGGAGCACTTCGGCGGGCAGGTGGGACCGGACGATTTCTCCGCGCCGGAAAAGGTGGTTCACATCGACCGCATCTACATCGCCGAGACCCAGCCCAAGGTGACGGTCGGCCGCGCGGTGCTCCACTACGAGGACGGCTCCGAAAAAGAGATCGTGCGCGACGGCGAGTACGTCGTCGACTTCGGCTGAGCTTCGGGTGTCATCTCAGGGGAGACAGAGCGGAGGCAAGCGACCGCGCAGGCTGCTCAACCGCACCGCGCTGGGGACGCTGGTGCTGGCGGCCGGCGCCGCGGCGCTGCTGTTCCGCATGCTGCGGCCTTACTGGGAGGAGCCGCGGCCCGCTCGGGAGACGACCGCCCCGGCTCCGGCCGAAGGGGACCAGGCCGTCCGCGTCGAGCTGCTCGACGTGGTCGACGGAGACACGATTCGAGTCCGCTATCGGGGCGAGGACGAGCGGGTGCGGCTGCTCAGGATCGACACTCCGGAGCGGGGGGAGCACGGTTACCGCGAGGCGAGGCGGGCGCTCGATGAGCTGCTGGGCGACGGTCCGGTGACGCTGGTCTTCGAGCGTCCCGGCAGGCCGGCCAGAGATCGCTACGGCCGCCTGCTGGCCTACGTGCTCGACGGGAAGGGACGGAACGCCAGCGAGCTGATGGTACGGAGAGGCTGGTCGACCTTTTGGACGCGCTTCGGCCGCGGCAGGCTCGCCGAAGAGCTGGAGCGCGCCGAGAGGAAGGCGCGCAGCGAGGGAGCCGGCTTGTGGGGACCGCAGGGATGGAACGCTCGGCGATGAGGGAGCCGCGGCCATTTGAGCGCGAGGAGTCGTGCCGCGAGCTGGGCCGCGCCCCGGCTTTTGACTGGTCGTTCGTCGATGCCGCTTATTGCATCTCGCTCAGGGAGCGCGAGGATCGTCGCCTCGCCGTCCGCCGGCAGCTCGAGAGCGCGGGGCTCGCGGAGCGGACCGAGCTGGTGGTCGTGGACAAGCATCCCGACAATCCGGAGCAGGGGATCTTCGAGTCGCACATCGGTTGCATCGAGAAGGGGCTCGCCGCCGGCGCCGAGCGGATGCTGATCCTGGAGGACGACATCGCCTTCTGCGGGCTGACGCCCGAGCGCCTCGCGGCGTGCGCGAGATTCGTCTCGACGGACGACAGCTGGGGGGTGTTCTTCTTCGGTTGCCTGGCGCGCTGGGCCTGGGGCACCGGCTTCGAGTCCGTGCTGCGGGTCAGTCACGCCTGCCTGACCCACGCCTACGTGCTCAACCGCTGGTTCGCCGAGCGGCTCGTCGCCCAGCGCTGGAGCGGGGTTCCGTTCGACAAGGTGCTGGGGGCGGTCGGGCCTCCCATGTACGTGGTCTACCCCTCGTTCGCCTTTCAGAGCGACACCCCTTCGGACAACGTCAACTGCAGGGCGATCGCCGTGCGCAGCAGGTTGGGCGGTCTGGCCGGGATCCAGCGAGCCAACGAGATCTTTCTGCGTTACCGCTACCAGCTGATCGCGGCCCACCTGCTGCTGATGGCCGGGATCTCGCTGCTCGTCTTCGGTTGAAGGATCGGTCGGGAGGTGTCGTCTCGAGCGCGGAGGCCGCTCAGTCGACGGGGATCCCGGGGGCGGGGAAGGCGTCGCACAGCTCCTTGACCTCGCCGGCGATCGCGTCGAGCGCCTCCTCGTTCTCCACGTTCTGCGAGACCTTCTCCATCCAGTCGGCTATCTTGTCCATCTCCTCGGCGCCCATCCCGCGCGAGGTGATCGAGGGGGTGCCGAGGCGCACGCCGCTGGGATCCATCGGCGGACGCGGATCGAACGGAACGGTGTTGTAGTTGCAGACGATCCCGGCTCGGTCGAGCGCCTTGGCGAACGGCTTGCCGGTCGTTCCGCGCTTGGTCACGTCGACCAGGATCAGGTGGTTGTCCGTTCCGCCCGAGACCAGATCGAAGCCCTTGTCTTTGAGGCGTTCTGCCAGCCGCTTGGCGTTGTCGACGATCGCGTGGGCGTACTTGGCGAAATCCTCGGTGGCGGCCTCGCGCAGCGCGACCGCGATCGCGGCGGTGGTGTGGTTGTGGGGACCGCCCTGCAGGCCGGGGAAGACGGCCTTTCTGATAGCCTTGCGGTGCTTTTTCTTCATCAGGATCATTCCGCCGCGCGGCCCTCGCAGCGACTTGTGGGTGGTGGTGGTCACCACGTCCGCGTGCGGCACGGGAGAAGGGTGCGCTCCGCCGGCCACCAGCCCGGCGATGTGGGCCATGTCGACGCAGAAGATCGCGTCGACCTCGCGCGCCACCTCGGCGAACGCCTCGAAATCGATGAAGCGGGGATACGCGGTGGCGCCGGCCATGATCACCTTGGGGTGGTGCTTGCGCGCCAGGTCGCGGACCATGTCGTAGTCGATCAGGTGCGTCTCCGGGTGCAGCTGGTAGCGCACCGGAGTGAAGTAGTCGCCGGTGATGCTGACGCCCCAGCCGTGCGTCAGGTGTCCGCCGTGATCCAGCGCCAGCCCCATGATCGGATCCGCCGGCCGGCAGAAGGCGTAGTAGACGGCCAGGTTGGCCGGCGATCCGGAGTAGGGCTGCACGTTGGCGCTCTCGGAGCCGAACAGCTTCTTGGCCCTTCTGATGGCCAGCAGCTCCACCTGGTCGATCACCTGCTGGCCCTCGTAGTAGCGGCGCTTGGCGTAGCCTTCCGAGTACTTGTTGGTCAGCACCGAGCCGGTGGTTTCCAGCACCGCGGCCGAGGCGTAGTTCTCGGAGGGGATCATGCGGATCTTGTCTCGCTGCCGCACGGTCTCCTGCTGGACCAGGTCGGCGATCTCCGGGTCGGTTCGGGCCAGGTTCTTCATTTTGGGCCTCCTCGCTTTTTCGCGGCTAGGCGGTATCGGTGTCGACGTCGGTGTCGGTGTCCGTGTCCGTGTCGGTGTCCGTATCGGTGTCGGTGTCCGTATCGGTGTCGGTGTCCGTATCGGTGTCGGTGTCCGTGTCCGTGTCGGTGTCCGTATCGGTGTCGGTGTCCGCATCGGTGTCGGTGTCCGCATCCGAATCGGAATCGGCGTCCGAGTCGGAATCCGCGTCCGGGCCGCTGTCGTCCTCGACGCAGAGGCCGACAGCGGTGTCGCAGATGTAGTTCAGGCCGTACAGATCCTTGCATTCCTGGTCCGTGGTGCACTCCTGCTGGCAGGTGTTGTGCTCGTCGCAGTAGTAGCCCGGCGGGCACCCGTTGTCCGGTCCGTCGCCGTCGCACTCCGGCGGGTTGGTGCTGTCCGAGCAGCCGAAGAACAGGGCGGCGCCGGCCAGCAGCGCCACGACGGTCATCGTGAAGAAACGCAGTATCCCTCGCATGGTTTTCACCTTTCGCTTCGTTTTACGGCGAGGTTATATCAACCACTCGTGCCGGTCGCAACTGGAGTGACACAGCCTGTGAGATCTCTTCGGATGACCGCGCCCCTCGTGGGCGCGGTCAGGATGCGCCGCCCTGCGGGCGCCTGTCGGTTCGAGCCTGTACCTCTCCCCTCCGCACGTTGATCGCACCGAGCGGCGAACCGAACCTCTCAGGGTTGCGAACTGGCGGTGCGCGGCATGACCGATGTCGTTCTCGGTTCGAATCGTTTCGTCGACTGTGATGCGCTTGTTGCGATAGAG
>CAZHCG010000152.1:0-11905 GCA_964530995.1 uncultured Myxococcales bacterium | reverse complement strand
GTCGGTGTCCGTGTCGCTGTCCGTGTCGCTGCCCGTGTCGCTGTCGCTGTCGGCATCGGTGTCCGTGTCACCGTCCGCGTCGGTATCGCCGTCCGTATCCGCGTCCGTGTCCGCATCCGACCCGACCTCGTCCACGCTTTCTTCTCCGCACGAGGCCGTACCCGCCATCGCCAGGGCGAACAGAATCAACAATATCGATTTATTCATTTTCTTCTCTCCTTGTGTTCGTTGTCTCATTTCAGACTCGAGATCCATCGTCCGGGCTCGCCGCCTCGGCGGTGCCCGGAAAACCGGGCGAGCGCTATTCTCCGGACGCCTTCAAGGCAGCGAGTCTATCTCGCGCTCGCTCGGCCTGCAACGCTCCGGGGAATCGCGCGACGAAACTCTCCAGCGCGCGTCTCTCCGCGTCGACCCGCTGCTGGATACGCAAGGCCCGAGCCTTGCCCCACAAAGCCTCCAGGGCCAACGGGCCGCGCGGATACTTTTTCAAATAGCGCTCGAACCTGCCGAGCGCCCTGGCCGGATCCCCGAGCCGATCCAGCTCCATCCTGCCGAGCGAAACCAGCGAAGATCTGGCCTCCCCGCTGGCCGGGAAACGACGCAGCAGCTCGCGCAGGGTTCTGGCCGCGCGCCGGTGATCTCCTCTCTCTCGCAGTCGCTGGGCCCGCTCCAGCAGCTCCACCGGCCCCGGTCCGGCCGGCTCCCCTCTGGCGCCGGCGCTGTCTGGGCTTTCGCTCGCCGTGCCTCCGTCCGTGAAAGCTACCCACGGAGCAAGCGACTACTGCGCCGCGCAGGGTCTTCGTCTGTGCTCGCGCGAGGAGTGGACGAGCGCTTGCGGAGGCAACGCCGGGCGCCCCTACCCCTACGGAGACGGCTACCAGGAGACGGTCTGCAACGGCGTGGATCTGGGCGAGGGGGAGCCGGAGGAATCCATCCGATCCGCCGCTGGCGAGCTTGCGGTTCCGTACCTGCTGATCGAGTTACGTGGGACCGGACACACCGGCATAGGCCATTTAGTTTTTTCCGGTCTTTCACAGGCGCGGATGCAGCGCTACGATGACCCGAAAAGCTGGAGATCCACAACAGGGGAAAATACAGATGAACGGGGACAGAATCACCGAGATTCGGATCGCGGGGATGCGTTGTTTCGACGACGTTCGCCTACGGCTCGGAGAGCTGACCGTCTTGATCGGAGAGAACGGCTCGGGAAAGAGCACTGTTGTCGAGGCGTGCGAGCTGCTTCGCAAGGCAGGTGCCGACAGCTCCTTCGTCGACCGGATAGCCTCCCACGGCGGGCTCCTGGGCTTGCGCCGAGTGGGAGCCGATCGCATGGCGCTGGGTCTCACGATACAAGGAAAACAAGGTCGCATCGACTACGACTTCTCACTGGCGCGGGAAGGCGAAAGATCAGTCGTGCACGGAGAGCGGCTGGTGGCGCACCGCGACGACGAAGAAGGGGAGCCGGTAATAACTCGTGATCGCTCGCAGAGCCTGGTCAGAGATCGAAGCGGCGGCGAAAGCGGGCAGGGTATCTTTCCGGGATCCCTGCTCGTCTCCGCCTTCGGCCTGCGTCCGCCGCATCCGGCCATCGAGCGAGCTCGTGACGCGCTCGAATCGATCCGCGTGCAGTTGCCCTTCGATGTGCAGGCAACCTGGGGCGCGGCTTCTCTCAAAAGGGAATCGCTAGCACGTCGTCCCAGCCAGCTCGAGGTCGCGCCGCATCTGTCTCCGGGAGCGGCCAACTTGGCGGACGCCTATTTCGAGCTGCGCTCCTCGGACAACTGGCCGGTTGTGCTGGATTCCATCCGGCTCGGGCTGGGCGAGGGTGTCAGCGATGTGTTGACCGTGCCGGTGGGAGGGGGCAATCACTCGCTGGCGGTTCGTTACGAAGCGCTGCCGGAAGCGATTCCGGTCTCGGGGCTGTCCGACGGCACGATCTGCTACCTGGCTTTCGTGGCGCTTTGCATGCTGCCCGACAAGGGGTTGCTCTTGGCGATCGACGAGCCGGAGCTGCACCTGCACCCCGGCCTGCTCGCTCGCGTGCTGTCTCTACTGGAGGCGACCGCCGACGATCGACCGGTGCTCGTCGCCACCCACTCGGACCGCCTGCTCGACGCGCTGTCGGATCCGGCGAAGCAGACGGTGGTCTGCGATCTGGAGGAGCGCTCGATGAAGGCGCGGCTTCGCTGCCTGGATCGCAGGGCCCTGGACTCCTGGCTGGAGAGCTACGCCGGCCTGGGAGAAATCCGAGCGGACGGCTTCGACGATCTGCTGGTAGCAGCGGAGGAGGGCGGCGATGAAAGCTAGGGTGACAGTGCTCTACGAAGATCGACGCGGTCCGCAAAAGAGATTCGGCCCCCACGAGCTGGTCGTGGCCATGGTGGCGGACGCAATCGGAAAGCCTGCCCACGAGGTATCCAGAATCGTCGAAGCGCGACCGGCCAAGAGCAACAACAAGCTGCGAAATTGGTGTCGAAGCGAAGCCGACCGGATCGCGGCCGACTGTCATCCGATCGTTGCGGTTTTCGATTCCGACCGGGTCGACAGGCTCGAGGGGCTGCAAGGTCTTTCTGGAAATGACGTCGAGAAAAAGGTTCGTACCGAATCGGCTACTCCAGACAAGATCCACCCCAGGCTGCTGGAGCGCAACTTGGAGAGCGTCGCCGAGGCGCTTCGCGAGCTTGCTCCCCGGCTGGTGGACGAGAAGAGCTTCGAGCGGGTGCTGGCAAAGAAAAGCCTCATGGACCGTGATCTCTTGTTTGGCCGAGCTGCTTCAGCGGACGAGCAACTGCGGAACGGTATCCGTGAGAAGGTACCCTCCCTGGGGCGGATCGCAGACACCATCGTGAGCCTGTTCGGACTCGAGCCGCGCGACGTCTGAGTCGAAACGGCCGTTTTCGGTGAGAAGCGACGGGGCGGTGATCGCGCCGGGTCGGAGGGTCATTCCAGGCAGGTCATGACCTCGAGGTCGGGATCGTAGCCGCACACGTCGCCGCACTCCTGCTTGACGAGAGCACCGTCTCTATGATCCGACAACCCGAGCTATCGACGAGATCGCAGGGATCGGCTGGCTCTGCCTCACTCTCCGCAAAAATCCGGCTTCTTCTTCTCGGCGAAGGCCTCGACTGCGCGGCGCAGGTCCGCCGAGCTCCAGGCGCTCCGGCGCAGCTCCTCGACGCGGCGGCGGTCCTCCTCTCCCAGCGGCCTTCGGCGCTCCAGCGCGCGGATCACCTCCAGCGTTCCGCGCACCGCCAGCGGCGCGTTGCCCGCTATTGCCTCGGCCAGCTCGATCGCTCTTCGCCGCACTCCCGGCGCCGGGACGAGCTCGTCGACCAGCCCCAACCGCAGCGCCTCCTTTGCGCCGATCGGCTCCGCGGTGAGGAACAAGCGTCGCGTCAGCGCCCCGCCGAACCTGTCGAGAAAGCGCGCGATCCCGTCCGGGTTGTAGACCAGGCCCAGCCTGACCGGCGTCATCGCCAGCCGCGCGTGGGGCGCGGCCACGCGCAGGTCGCAGGCGGCGGCCAGCTCCAGCCCGCCGCCGAAGGCGTCTCCCTCCAGCGCCGCCACGAGCGGACAGCCCAGCGACTCCAGCGCCCGAGTCGCGCGCGCGAAGCGTTCGTCGGGCAGCGGACGGTCGTCCCGGGTGTCGGGATCGATACAGCGAATGTCGTAGCCCGCCGAAAAGCTCTCGCTCCCGGCGGAGGCGAGCACGGCGGCGCGCGGCGAGCTGTCTGCGAGATCTCCCACCAGCTCGCAGAAGCGCTCGATCAACGCGTCGTCGAAAGAGTTGCGCCGCCCTCGACGGTCGATCACGACCACGTGCACGCGGCCGCTCCGCTCGACTCTCAGCGCCGCCTCCGCGTCTCCGCCGGTCCTCGCGTCGTTCATTCGTCTCACCCGAGCTCGAGTCGGAGCAAACCGCTCAGACGACGCCCGCCCGCCCGGCGTCCTTGGCCCGGTAGAGCCGCTCGTCCGCGGTGCGCAGCAGCTCGTCGAAGGCGCTCCCGTCGTCCGGGTAGGTGGCCACGCCGGCGGAGAAGGTCACCCGGAAGCTCTCGCCGTCGTCGCCGGTGAAGCTCATCTCGCGCAGCTCGTCGAGCAGCCGGCCCAGGATCATCCTGGCCGTCTCTCCGTCCTCGCCGTAGAACGCCACGGTGAACTCCTCGCCGCCCCAGCGCCCGCGGATGTCGGTCTCGCGGAAGCGCGAGGCCAGCAGCTTGCCGAACGCCGCCAGGACCCGATCGCCGGCCAGGTGGCCGTGCGTGTCGTTGATCCGCTTGAAGTGATCCAGGTCCATCAGCCCCAGCGAGAGCGGCCGTCCGTGGCGCGAGCTGTCCGCCAGCCGCAACCTGAACGACTCGAGGAACGAGCGGCGGTTGGCCAGCCCGGTCAGCGCGTCGCGGTCGGCGCGCTCGCGGAACATCCGCAACCTCTCGATCCGCACTCCGATCCGCGCCAGCAGCTCCTCGCGGACCACCGGCTTTTGAATGTAGTCGTCGCCGCCGGCGCGAAAGCACTCGACCCGCACCGCGGCGGACTGCTCCGCGGTCAGAAACAGGATCGGCAGCCGGCGCCAGCTGGCGGTGGAGCGCACCATGCGGCAGACGTCGAAGCCGCAGATCTCGGGCATCACCACGTCGAGCAGCATCAGATCCGGTCGTTCGCGATCGAGCGTCTCGAGCGCGCGCTCCGGCTCGTCGAGCACGGCGACGCGCATCCCGTCGGCCTCCAGGATCGCCGCGATGTGCGCGGCAAAGGCGGGATCGTCGTCCACGATCAGCACCCGCCAGCTGGTCTGCCGCCGGCGCGACGAGAAGATCTGCACCGCCTCCACGAACTCGCCCGCGCTCAGCGGCTTTTTCAGAAACTGGGTGGCGCCGGCCGCCGCCGCCGCGACCCGGTTGGGCACGGAGCCGTCGACCGACATGAACGCGATCGGCAGCTGCTCGTTGCCCTCGCTGGAGCGCAGATCCTGGGCCGTGCGAGAGGGATCCACTCCGGGGCCGAGGTTGATGTCGATGATCGCCCCGTCCAGCTCGTTTTCGCCGGCCCGCAGCAGGGCCTGCTCCGGATTCTCGGCGCTGATCGCCCGCACCAGGTTGCGACGCGCCAGCAGCTCGACCGAGGCCAGGATCTCGGGGTCGTCGTCGACCACCAGCACGGTCGCCACCTCCGAGGCGCGGACCGGAGACTCGGAAGCCAGGCTGATCCGCCCCGGCGCGGTTCGCGCCCGCTCCAGCTCTGCGTCGATACCGCGCCAGTGCTCGTCGGTCGGCTCCTCGCCGCCCAGGCAGCGCGCCGCGATCGACTCGATGCGGGCAGTGGCCTCGCTGACCTCCTCGAACCCCATAGTGCCGGCCGTGCCGTGGATCGTGTGCGCCAGGCGCTTGATCCCGCGCAGCGCCTCGGTCCCGTCCTCTGCCTCGCGCGCCTCGCGACAACAGCGGACCAGCTCGTCGATCTCGCTGGGCAGCCTCTGGCCGTACTGTCTGCGAATGTCCCGCAACCGGCTTTCGGCCAGCGAGCCCTCGGTTGCCGAAGATCTCCGCGGCGGCTTTGGTGGACGCGAGACCACGTCCGGCGCCGATGCCTCGAGCATGCGCACCGTCTCGCGCGCCAACGCTCCGGGATGCAGCGGGCCGCGCATCAGCCGAACCGCCCCCCGGGCGTCCTCCCCAGCCTCTTGCTCGGGCGACACCACCAGCGCGATCCTGGTCCGCGGGGCCGTCTCGCGCAGCCGCCGGACCAGCCCGCGCGCCTCCCGCGACCGGGAGCAGCCGTCGATCACCGCCGCGGCGAACGACTCGACCCGCGCGGCCTTCTCCGCCTGCTCGGCTCCGCCCGCCTCCACAACCTCGAAGCCCAGCTCGCGCAGCGCGCTCGCCACCCGGGCCCGATAGGACTCCAGGCCGTCCATCAGCAGAATCGAGGCGCCGATCGTGCTCGTCCCGCTGCTTTCCCGCGGTGGTCTCTCGCCCTGCTCAGTCATCCGCGCGCTCCTCCGCGGTCGGCGGCCCGAAGCGGCCGCCGAAGACCAGCCCCACGGTCAGCGTGCCGGGCAGGAACCGCTGCGAGCGTACCCACGGCGCCGGCTGGAAGAAGTCGGCGTAGAGCCCGCCCCACCAGCTCCCGCCGAAGCGATAGGCGGCCGAGACGCCGACGCTGACGAAGAACTCGGCGAAGTCGTCGCTCTGGCCTTCCTCTCCGCGAGAGAGCTGGTGAAAGACCCCGATCGGAACAGCCTCCAGGCTCAGCACCCAGTCGCCGACGAAGAGCACTCCCCGGACCAGCGCGCCGTACAGCAAGCGGTGGTTGGCCGCCTCCACCTCGCCGTTCTCGCCGGAGAAGCTCAGCGAGGGATCGTAGGAGCTGGTGTCCTGGCCGCTCTGCTGGAAAGCGGCCTTGGAGCTGAAGAAGCGATAGCCCAGCCGCGCCCCGACCACGAGCCACTCGGCGAGGTGCGCGCCCAGGTCGGCGTCCAGATCCAGGCCGACCACCCCCTCGTCGCCGCAGACCGGATCCCTGTCGCCGGGCTCGTAGAACCACTGCTGGCAGAACCCGACTCCGCCCCGCGCGCTCCACTGGAGCAACCCGCGCTCCGCGGGCTTTTCGCTCTCCGGCTCCTCTTTCTCGTCCGCCGGCTCCGGTATCGGAACGTCGTACGGATCCTCGTCCAGGGCGGGGGCCCCGGCGGGCTCCTCCGCGGGCTCCTCCTCGACAGCGGGCTCGGGCGCGGCCTCGTCCGTCGGCGGCAGCACGAGAAAGGCCTCCAGCTCGTCGTCGCACGAGCGCGGCTCGCCCTCCACCCGGGTCCCGTCCTCCAGCTCAACCGCGGCGCGGATCTCGCGGCAACCGGATCTCACGTCCGGAAACGAGGCCCGGCCGTCGGCCCCGCTCAGCGCGATGCGGCGGTCCCGCGTGCCGTCCTCGCGAGTCACGATCAGCTCCACCTCGATCCCGCCCGCCGGACCGCCGCCGGCGTCGAGCACGTGCACGGTCGCGGTCGCCAGCTCGCCGGCCTTGCGCCCGCGGCGCTTGCGCGCGGCGCCGGAATCGATCGCGACCGCCAGCGAGAACGAGACGACCACAACGGCGACTATCCAGCGCGTCAATCGCGAGCTCATACCTTTTTCTATCACGACGAAGTCGCTTTCGACAGCCGCTATGCTCCCCGGGCGGAGGCTCAGTCGCCGGCCGATCCGGCTCTCCGCGCGGCGGCGACCCGCGCTGCTCCGCGCAGCAGCTGGTAGGCGATCCGCAGCTGGTAGTCGTCCTCCAGCCGCGGGGGCGGCGCGCCGTCTTCGGCTGGCTGCTCGCTTTCATCTACGTCGAGCGCGCCGGGCAGATCGCGCTCTCCTGCGCCCCTCAGCCGCAGAGTCCGCTCGTCGGGCGGCGGCGCGTCGAGCGACTCGACCACCACGTCCGGCCTCACGCCCGCGGCCTGGATCACGTCTCCGCCCGGCGAGTAGTAGCGCGCCACGGTCAGCTTCAGCCCGGCGCCGCGGTCGAGCGGAACGATGCTCTGCACCGAGCCCTTGCCGAAGGTGCGCGTGCCGACCAGCATCGCGCGGCCGTGATCGCGCAGCGCCGCGGCCACGATCTCCGCCGCCGAGGCGCTGGCTCCGTCGATCGTGACGACCAGCGGAACGTCCTCCAGCGCGCTGCCCGGCCGCGCCTCGTACTCGGCCAGCACGGCGCCGCCGCGCCCGCGGGTGCTGACGATCTGCCCGCCGGCGAGAAACAGATCGGCCAGCCGCACCGACTCCTCGAGCAGACCGCCGGGGTTGCGCCGCAGATCGAGCAGCACGCCCTCCAGGCCGCCGCCCTCGCGCCCCAGGCGCTCGATCCGCTCCGCCGCCTCGGCCGCCGTCCCGTCCTGGAAGGAGCGCACGTGCACGTGCGGAAAGCCGGGGGCCAGCAGCTCGGCCTCGATGCTGCGCACCTCGATCCTGGCGCGGGTCAGGGTCAGCTCGAACGGCTCGGGCTCCTGGTCGCGGTCGATCGTTATGGTCACCTCGGTGCCGATCTCGCCGCGCATCACCCGCACCGCCTCGTCGATCGTCATCTCGCGGGTCGGGCGCCCCTCGATCGCCACGATCCTATCCCCGGGCAGCACGCCGGCCCTCTCGGCCGGAGTCTCCGGAATCGGCGCGATCACGGTCAGCGCTCCGCCCCGGACGCCGACCTCCAGCCCGACTCCTCCGAAGCGTCCCTCGGTGTCGCCTTTCAGGATGCGGTAGTCCTCGGCGCTCATGTACGAGGAGTGGGGATCGAGGGAGCGGACCATCCCCCGGATCGCGCCCTCGATCAGCGCGTCTCCGTCCACCTCGTCGACGTAGCCGCGCTCGATGTGGGACAGGACACGCGCGAACGTCCGGAGTCGGTGGTAGGGGCTGGCCGTGCGCGGAGTGGCGAAAGCGGCGACCGCGCACAGCCCGACGGCCGCCGCGGCGGCTGCGATCGCGACCTTGCGCCTGCTGGGATGTCGCCCGATCACGGCGCGAGTCTACCCCGCGCCGCGGCAATCGACAAACACGCCGCGCGCCGCCGAACGGCCTCGGCTCAGCCGCGGAATCCCATCATCTCGCGCAGCACGTCCGCGCCCTCTTCGGCGATCTCGCGCTCTTCGCGCAAGCGATCCGCGCAGTCCTCGCAGACCCGCCGCACGCGGCCTTCCATCTCTACGCGGAAGACCTCGTCGATCTCGTCGCCGCACATCTGGCACTCGTACATCTCATCGCCTCCCCAACCGCTCTTTGCGCTCGGGCGGAAAACCGTCGCCCCGCCTTTCGAACAGGTGGGATCCGGCGCCCGCGCTGTCAAATACATCGAAAGCGGCCCCTCCATACCATTTCGAAGCGGCCTGTCCACCAAAAAACTCGACTGCCTCCCTCCGGGGGCGGGAGCAAGAATATAATGATTCTTAGAAGCCATCACAAACAGCCCCAAACAATCATTACATCTTTTTTTGCAACCGGCGGGCGCCAGCGGCCGATGTGAAACCGGGGCGCGACGAGGCTCCGGAAAGGAGACCGAAGATGGGATTTAACGATCGAGGAGCAAAGCCGGCGGAGTCGAAAGCCGGATCCGGGCGGACCCCCGTCGAGCACCGCCGCAGAGTCGACGCGGTCCGCCGGGAGGCCGAGGCGCTGCCCGCGGCCTCGGTGACGGCTCCGCGCATTCCGGTCGAGCAGCTGGCCGGCCGGGTCTTCTCGATGCTGGTCGGATGCCGGGAAAACGCGGGAGCGCTGGCCAGGGTGGGCGTCACCGAGGAGCAGGTCGGCCACCTCAAGAAGCTGGTCTTCGCCCTGCTCTCGGCCCAGTCGCTGCTCGAGGAGGCGCGCCGCGAAAGGGCACCGGACGCTTGCGCGAAAGAAGCCGAGGCCGCCGCCGCGCTGAGGAACCGGCTCTACGCGTTGACCGAGGCCGAGGCCGACGAGATGCGCGAGTGCGCCGAGTTCGCCTTTCGCAAGGACGCAGGCGAGGAGCGGATCTCCTGGTTTTGCGGCTCGCACCGTCCCCGCTGGCGACACTCGTCCGGCGGCTCGCGCCCGCGCCTGACCGAAGCGGTGGAGCTGGTGCGGCGCTGAGCCGGGATTCGATGCGCGCGGCGCAGTCTCCGCTGATCTGGCGCCGGGCGGATTGGGGCGTCAGTCTGCGGGCATGCGCGTGCTCCTTTTGCGAAGCGGTCGGCCGGCGGCTGGAGCTGCGCGTCGCCGGTCGCTACGCTCCGTCCGAGGTGATGGAGATCAGTTGAACGGTTTGCGCACGGCCGGAGCGCGGCGGGCCGGGGTGCGACGGGCCTTGCCCGCGTAGTCGTTCTCGATCTCGAAGCTGCCCGCCGGGGGATGGTAGCCGTAGGCGCCCAGCCAGATCCGCTCGGCCGGCAGCTCTCCCTCTCCCCACTCCAGCTCGACCCGGATCAGGCGCGAGCGAGTGCGGAAGTCGAGACCGTCGATGTGGCCGTGGTTCTGGAACTCGAACTCGGCGCAGCGTCCGTCGGGAGTCACCGAGATGCTGTCGCCGGCGTCGAGCCGCACGCCCTTTCTGACCCAGATCTTGTGGCTCTCGACGCAGACCTTGCCGCGGAAGACCTCGTCGGTGCCCTCGGTGGTGAACCGCAGGTGGTAGCCGCTGCGGTTGTGCCAGAGGAAGGCGCCGGTCTCGCTGCCCCGCTGGAAGCCGGGACGGCCGTCCAGCCCGGCGACCGGCACGGCCGCCACCAGCGCGGGAACCGCCAGCGCCGCGACTAGCGCCGCCATGATCAAGAGCCTGATTCTCATTTCGACCTCCTTGAGATTGACAACCGTCCGCCAACGATTCTGGCTCGAACCGGCGAGACGCGCAAGCGAGCCGGCCGCGCCGGGGGTCATTCCATCACGGCCGGGTCCAGCTCGGGCCAGTCGTCCGCTCCGAGCAGCTCGGCCAGCGAGAAGCCGACCAGCGGCTGGGCGGGCACCGGCGTCTGGCCCGCGGCGACCCAGAAGCGCAGCGCGCCGGGATCGAGCACGACCGCGTACAGCGCTCCGTTGGTCGCCAGGCTGCCGTCGTTGTCGAAGACCGACTCGGGCACCTGCTCGTGAGTGTACGGGTTGATCCGGTCGCGCAGGATCTCGGCGGCGATCAGCGGATCGATCTCGCCGTGGCGCGAGTCCGCTCCGCCCGGCGAGAGGAGCTGCTCGAGACGCTCGTAGCGCAGCGTCGAGGAGGACGAGGGCGGGTCCGCGTCCGCGCTTTCGGTCTGCGCGGCCAGGAAGTGGTTGGTCAGGTAGACCGCGCCGTCGGTCATCCGGCGCACGCCCAGGTGTGCAGCGGTCATCTCCACCGCGGCTCCCGCGCGCTCGAGGCCGTCCGCGGCTCCGAACGCCTCCGCCGACATGTGGTCCTCGGCCTCGATCAGGGCCAGCGCGTCCTCCAGCGAGCCGGCGCTCGCCAGCAGGCGCCCCAGCATCTGGACGTGGCTGTGCCCCTCGTCGTCCATCTCGCCGTGGTGCGCCGGATCTGCCTCGTTGGAGCCGATCGAGATTCCCTCGGCGTTGATCCCGGTGTAGGGGCTCAGGTTGCCGGGAAAACCTATCGTGGCGTGCGGAATCTCTCCCGCTGGCCAGCGCACGAAGATCACCGGGTACTCGAGCAGGTAGTCGACCATCGACCAGTCCAGCAGCCGCCCGTGCACCAGGCGTCCCGAGGCGGTCGCCGCGCCCGCGGCGATGAACTGGGAGCAGCCGGGAGTCGGGAGCGGCTCGAAGCGGCCGCGGGAGAAAGGCGAGTTGTTCAGGATCTCCGTGAGCACGTCGCCGAAGTTGACCATCAGGCACAGCTCCAGGCTCCATCCGGTGTCGCCGGCCGTCTCCACCATCCCCTCGCACTCCTCCACCACCTGCGGGTAGGACTGCTCGAGCGCGAGCTCGTCGAGGCCCAGCTGGCGCGCGGTGGGCAGCAGGGAGACGAGCTGGTCCACGTAGGACGACTCGTTCATCCCCCACTCGATCTCGTCGTGCAACAGCTCGCCGTGCTGCCGCCCCATCTCCAGCGGGGTGCCCGACAGCCAGACCACCGTGTAGCCGTCCCGCTGCTCGCGGCCGGGCTCGGGAGGCGCGAGGCCCTCCCAGTCCAGCTCGACGTCAAAAACTCCGCCGCCTCCGCCGCCTTCGACCCCGGCGTCCGACCCGCCGCCCCCGCCGCCGTCGCAAGCCGCCGCGCCCAGCGCCAGCAGCCAGGCCACCATAAAAAGACGAGCTTTCACCGCGTCACCTCCGGCTCGATGATAGAAGTGCAACGAAAACCAGCTTCGGATGTTTCGCGCACCACCTCGGACGGCATCTCTCAGGCCACCGGCGCCTGGGTGCTGTGCTCGCGGGTGCAACCCTTGACGAATATATCAGGAGGATACCGGGTCGGTCGA
>CAZHCG010000151.1:0-11922 GCA_964530995.1 uncultured Myxococcales bacterium | reverse complement strand
GATGTCAAGCGACCGGCTCACGTGCAATCGACCGTGAGCCCAAGACACAAAAACTTCGTTCAGGGTGTCAGGGACACTGAAAAGCAGCGCGTTCGAGAGCAGCTCGAACGCGCTCCAGCGCCAGAAGCCGCTCAGTAGTACAGATTTTTACGACAAAAAAGACTTTTCCCGGGTCGCAGCTGGTTAGGCCGCCAAGCTCGTTCTAAGAGCGGGGAAAAGGCAATTTTGCTTGAGGAAAGCAATAAGTAGAAAAGATGGACATGTCAAGAGATGAAAAAAAAGGAATCAAGAACCAGAAGAAGTGGGAACTATGAACAAAGTGGATTTGGACAAGAGTATTTGGGCTGTCTCGAAAAGTAGGATAAGTCTATCAACCGAATAGTTGTTACGTGAAGTCATCGCTGCGCCTCCCCCGCCTCGCGGAACAGATCCTCCAGCAGCTTCCTTTGCGCCTGGAGATCCTCCTGGCCGAGGTTGAACTTGACCCACCTCTTGCTCGTAGTGACGTAACCGAACCCGGCGGCGTCGAGGCGCTCGCGCCACGCTTCCCTGTCGGCGACCTCGGTTGCGACGCGGAGATGGCTGGTGCGGGGGTAGCAGTGGACGAACGTGCGGCCCTTGTCATCATCGAGAAGGCCCACTTGGCGTAGGTTGTAGTTCGGTAGATACCTACGTCCGTTGGACGCTCCGACGGCCTCCACGAGCTTCTCTACGAGCTGTACGATTTCTTCCGAGCGCTTGTCGACCCAGTACTCGCGGCTGGACTCCGGGCTCTCCTCTGGGTCGTCTCCGAGGACCAGCACCTCCTGCTCCACGTAGTCCTGGAATTCCTCGACCAGGGTGAAGTAGCGGTAGCCCGCCCGGTTGGCCGCCATGAGGGTGTCCGGCCCCTCGTCTATCAGCAGCACCACCGGTTCGCTGAGGCCCTGTTGAAGACCGTTTGGCCAGGCAAGGTCGAAAACGGCGAGCGGTTGGACGCTCTCCGGGTCGACAAGCTCGTACATGTATTCCCCTGACGGCAGTCCCTTCGCTACGACCCAGTCGTTGCAATCGCGGATCAGCTGCTCCTCTTCGGTGCTCTCGACTCCACCCGGCACTGCGACGGTCGTCTGCCTTTCTCCGGCTGCGTCCTCGACTTCGGGCAGCTCGGACATCGCGCCGCTTAGGAGATGCTCCAGAAGCTGGTTGGCCGAATCCGTCAGCAGCTTGCGCCGAGCCTCGAGGAAGTCCGAATAGCGATCGACCTTCCACAGCTCCGGGTCCATGGGAATCCACTGCGAGGCCAGGGCGCCGGGGAAGCGCCGTTCTATCTTGCGGAAGTAGACTTCGGGACGCTTGTCGCTGATCTCCAGGTTGGTGGTCTGCGTCAAGAAGCAGAAGTTGGCGATCGCATTGATCTGGTCCTTTCGGTAGCCGGCCTTGCGCAGCAGCGCTTTGGGGAACAGGTGGTGGATCTGGAGGGCTGCGTTGTGCCCGAGCATTCCAGACTTGAGAGGTAGGCCGGTACCGAAGTCGCGAGCCTCTCCCACTCGCGTGAGCAGGTAGAGCATCGGATAAAAGCGAGCTCCCCGGCTCCAGCCGCCGAAATGGTCCGGCCTCACCGTCAGGTCTCCGCGCCATAGCCGCATTTTTCGTATCAGGCCGTCCAGGCCGGCGCCCTCGCTCTCGAACGCTTCGATGTCTTCGTTGATGTTGCTTTCCGTGGAGCCGGAGAAACGCCCCCACATCGCGCTTTGCAGGTACCAGTAGAGCAGCTTGCCCTGCTCCTCGACGTCGGGCAGCCTGCCTCCACGCTGGGCCACGTAGCGGGACATTACAGGAAATGCGTAGCGGCCGAACAGGACTCGATCGTGGTCCAGCCCCAGTCTGCCCGAAACCAAGTCTAGCAGGTATCCGAGAGCGCGCTCGGTGCGCTTCAGCCCCTTATGAAAATCCTCCGAGCTGACGTTGTGCAGAAACGGGAAGCGCGCTTCACCCGTGAGCACCGTGTTGATGTTGCGCAAAACCCAGTCGAGGTCGAAGGAGAAACCGGCCTGCTCGTAACTGGCGAGCAACGCCTTCATCTCGTCGCGGGCCAGAGGACGCGACGAGCATATCTTGGCCAGGGCTAGGTCGCCTTGCGAGAGCTTGGTACCGCCCGAGTTGACTCGGTTGAAGATGTCGACCACCACGTCCATCGTCTTGTCCGAGCCCGTGACTTCGTCCACGTGCAGATCGACGTCCAGGATCCCCAGGATGCGGCTCAGGCGCCCGATGTAGTCTCCCACGCGAGGGGCCAGTTCCGGGTCCTTGGACAGCTCTCCCACGAACCTGCCGAGCCCCTCGTTGCCTTCCTTGAGCAACGCGGTGACGTCGATCCAGAGAGGGTCTTCCTTCATTTTGATCGGCGAGTGGAATTCGAACTCCTCGCGCTCCAAGTGGAAGAACAGCCCGGTGAAGGCGCTGGCGTTCCCGTCGAAGAACTCGGGAGTCCTGCCCCTGGACAAACCGTAGAGGCTGGTGATCCGCTGCTGTCCGTCGAGCAGCAGGTTTACGACGCCGGGGGGAAGGTCATCGTTCCCACGATGCTCCGCTCCTTCCGATTCGGTGACCCAGACCAGGAGGCTGCCAACCGGGTGCCGGCGGTAGAGCGATTTCATCATCCCGCGCACCTGCTCGCGGTTCCAAACGTACCCGCGCTGGAAGACGGGCAGGGCCATGTGGCCGGTGTCGATGTGATCCAGGATGGTCGAGATCTTCATTGTTTCGCTCTCCTATGCTTTTGGTCTGTCGAACGCTACAAATAAAAAGTTATCGCAAATGAAGGTCAAGACCTGTCCGACAACCCGTCGGATAACTTCCCGAACAGGAGGATTCCCTAATATTATTAATTGTTTTCACAAGCACTGGTCCTACATCCATCACCCCTCCCCCAAGTACACGGCGATCTCGCCCAGGTGCACGACCAGGCTGCCGTCGTCCTGCAGGGCCTCGGCGGTGATCTCGACGACCTGGTAGCCGGCCATGCGGGCCTTGGCTCGCAGGATCCGGTCACGCTGGCGTCGCTGGGGATCACCGTGGAGGCCCGGGCCCATGCCGTCGATGAACACGAGCACCTTCTGCTCGGGGTAGGCGTAGTCGGCGTCGGTGTGGCTGCCGTCGTCGAAGGCGACCCGGTACTGCTGCGCGGAGGGCACCGGGAAGTCGCGGCGCCGGCAGATCTCCGAGAAGTCGAGCTCGGCGTCGCTGTCGGCCTGCTCGTCGGTCGCGGTCGGCTGCAGCGTGAGCGCCGGGATCGCGTGCCCCAGCTCCAGCTTGCCGCCCACCTCCGACAGCAGCTCGACGGCCCGGTGGCGGTCGAGCACGTCGTGGTCCTGCTGGTTGCGGAAGTGCTTGAGGCACGAGTAGCACGCGTCGTCGCAGCCCGTGGGGCAGCTCGCGAGCGCGTCCCGCGCCAGGTCGCAGATCGTCTCCCAGTACTCGACGATCTGCGGCAGGAAGCCGGAGCCGCCCGGCATCGGGTCGAACATCACGCACCAGAAGCGCCCCTGGCCGTCGGTGTACGTGAACCCCTCGACCTCGGTCGTGCCCATGTCCAGCACCAGGCGCGCGCCGATGCGGATCGACTCGAACAAGTTCGCCGCGTCGCCCTGCTCCGGGAACGGGCCGAGCTGGATCGTGTCCGACGTGATCTCCACGTGCAGCGCGGTCTGCTTGACGGTTCTGCGACCGTGCAGCCGCTGGTGATCCTCGTCGAATCGAGCGAGCTCGCCCTCGGTGGCCAGCGGCGAGCGGGTGCTGCCGCAGCTGGCGCAGATCGGGAACAGCGTGAACGCCCCCTGGTTGTTCGACATCCCCATGTTCACCAGGCGCAGGAGCTGCCGCTCGAGGTAGCGGCACTCGTAGGGGCCGGCCTTGCCGCTGCTGCCGCCGCCGTGGCGGGGCAGCGCGTCGCCGAAGATCTGGAAGCCGAACCGGCGCCGAAACGGCTCCCGGTCGTCGATGTCCTTGACGTTGCGCATCTCCACGTCGGCCAGCCGGTACGACGCGAACTCGACGAGCCCCTCGCTGCCGCCCTCGGTGGGCTCGCTGCCCTTCTCGAACACGCGCAGGTGCTCGGAATCGAAGCAGAGCGTCCGCTGGAAGACCGCGTCCCGGGTCTGCTCGTCCTCCCCCTTCATCGTCTCGAAGCGCAGCTTTCGCACGCGCAGCACGTTGCGGTTGGCGTAGACGAAGTTGGCCGGGGTCAGCTCCCGCAGCGCCACCGCGGCCGGCCGCGACACCTCCATGAACGGCTCCAGGTTCTGGGCGGTCACGCTCTCGCGGGCCATCGCGTAGCCCGGGAAGAAGCCGTCCACGCTCAGGTAGCTCAGGGTGTAGTTGTCGAGCCGGCTCTGGTCGGTCAGCGCGCGCAGCGCGTGCCAGTACCGGCGCATGAGCGCCTTCTGCTCGTCGGTGAGCGCGATCCCGCTGCTCTCCTCGTCGCGGATCTTCTGCAGCTCGCCGCGGTAGGTCTTCACCTGGGCGAACAGGCCGGCCACGTGACCGGCCAGGTCGGCGGCGAAGCTGTCCACGAACCGCCCGATCTCGGCGTCCGAGACCGCGTCGGCGTCCTTCTCTGGCCAGCTCTCGGCCAGCACGGCGCCGAGGGTGCGTACGAGATCATCGCGGTGCTTCTTCACCAGCGCGTCGAGGGTGGACAGGTCCCGCGGCGCGTCGAGGTAGCGGTAGCGAGGCTGATCGTCCTGGTAGAACTGCTCCGCGAAGTAGGCCCAGACGAACGGCGGGAAGGCGTGATCGAGCACCTCGCGGTCGCCGTCGCCGGCGGCGAGGCCGCGCAGGGCCGTGAGGATCGCCGAGTGGGCGTGCTTGCGGATCAGCGGCTCGTTGCGCATCGAGAACGCCGGCACGCGGATCTCGCCGGCGATCATGCTCCGGGGCTGGTTGAAGAAGTAGCGGCCGTGGGAGCCGCCCCGGCAGTGGGCGAAGACGACCGCGATGCGGTGCCGGCGCCCGGCCCGGCCGGCCCGTTGGGCGTAGTTCGCCGGGGTGGGCGGCACGTTGCGCATCAGCACCATCTCGAGCTTGCCGATGTCCACCCCCATCTCGAGCGTGGGCGTGCAGACCAGGCAGTTGTGGAGGCTGCCCGCCTCGCGCTTGAACTCCCGCTCGATCATCTGCCGCTTGTCCTTCGGCACCTGGGCCGAGTGCTCTCTGGGCTTGAGCGGCACGAACTCGGTGCGCGTGTACTGGAACACGTCGAAGTGCTCCTCGTCGCGGCCGGCCTCGGCGAGGCTCCCCTTGCAGCCGTACTCGGGGCAGGCGCCGGTCGGCGGCGCCACCGACTGCGACCGGCGGCAGGCCGGGCAGACCATGCGCCGGTCGGTGGGCGTGAAGCCGAGCTTCTCGACGTTGAGCTGGTGGGTGCCGCCGGGCACGTCCAGCGCCACGAGCCGTCCGCCGCGCTTCTGCGCCAGCTCCACCGGGACGAGCACTTCGGCGACCTTGAGCCACTCCCACAGGTCGGTCAGGAAATCGTCGCGCACGACCGGCGCCAGGTCGGCGCCGCCGGGGATCCCCTTGCGGACGATCTCCTGCGCGCCCGAGCGGCCGTTGTTGGCGGTCCAGCCCTTGAGCGAGCTCGACTTCGTGGTCTTGGTCTGCACCAGCGTCTGGGGCCGGTAGCGGTCGCTGACGGCCACGAGCCCGCGGCGGACCTCGGAGTCCCGGTCGGTCCACAGCCGCTGCATCAGCGGGTCGGAGACGATGCCCCGCCGCCGGTAGTAGTCGAGGATCAGCCGCACGAGGTCGGCCAGCTCCCCGGGCTCGACCTTCAGCTCGGACGCCCACGTCTCGTAGAAGCTGGGCGCGTCGTCGACGCCGATCCCGCCGAGCCGCACCTCGGCCAGCGCCAGCGACTCGACGCTGCCACGCCGCTGGCCGGTGGAGGCGAACTCCTCTAGCAGGAACCAGCGCACGCGGATCAGGTTGTCCTCGTCGTCCCAGGTCCCCTCCTTGAGGATGCGGCGCTGCTTGGCCACGTCGACCATCCGCTCGCTCAGCTTCTCCAGGGACCAGACCTTGTCGGGCTCGGCGGCGAGGGTGGCGTAGAGCAGGTGCCGCAGCCGGAACCGCCGCGACCGCTCCTCCATCCACCCGGCCTGGAAGGCGGCGTCCTGGCGGTTGTCGCTGAACACCAGCAGCTTTTGCAGCGGCTCCTCGCGCATGGCCGAGAGCATCGACTGCGCCAGGATCGTCACGTCGGCCACCTCGCTCGACCTGGCCGGCGTCACCACCTCCTCGTACCCCTTGGCGAAGGTGCCGCACGCCAGGCAGGTCTTCATGTCGCCCCGGTGCAGGGCCACGCCCACCAGCGCGTGCTCGCGGCCGCAGCGGTCGGCCAGGCACCTGTCGGACGGTCCGTCGTGGATGGTGCCGCAGAAGCGGCAGAGCCAGGCGTCCGTCGGCGCCGGCGCGTCGTCCGCGGACTCGTCCAGGCCGACCAGGTGGTTGGTCACGTAGACGAGCTCGGCTGCCTCTTTGGCGTCATCGTTCCGGCCTGGGACGCTCGTTAGGCGCACGCCGATCCCGCCCTTGGAGACGGCCTCCTCGGCCTCGAGGCGGAAGTAGTGCTGGCCGCACGACCGGCAGAGGACCAGGGGGAAGACCTTGGCGCCCTCGTCGTCGTGGCCGGCCTCGGCCTCGAAGTGGATCGTGGGCTCGCCGCCTCTGGCGAGGGAGCAGCCGAGCCCCTGGTAGCCCTGGACGAAGTAGTGGAGCTTGGGCCGGATCAGCGGATCCCCGCCCTGCTGCACCAGGGCGCCCAGCGTGAGGTAGGCGAGCAGCTCGGCCAGCAGGTCGTTGCGGCCTTTACCCGCGCGTTCCGTCTCGGCGAGGCGGACGAGGGCCTTGTCCAGCAGCTCCGGGGTGCCGAACAGCTCGCCGAGCATGGCGACCACGGTGTTGCGGGACAAGAGGTCGTAGGCCCGCTCCATGACGGCGGCCCCGTCCGGAGCCTTCTCGCCGGTGAGTTTCTCGGTCAGCTCGAGCAGGCGCGGCGTGAGGTCGGTCACCTCGTCGCGGAGCTGTAGATCGCGCGATGCGCCGAGGATCTCGTCGAGCAGGTCGCGCGGGCGCTCCGGCGGCCTGGGGGTGTAGAGCAGCTCGGGCGGCGAGGTGGTGCGGGCGTAGCTCTCGGTGACCAGCTCGATCCTCTCGTGATCCACGCCGAACAGCCGGCCGGCGAACTCCCGGGTCGCGGCGCCGGCGTCGACGCCGCCTTCGCTCTCCTGGACGGTGGCCGAGGTGCCGACGCAGATCACGTCGTCGGCCTTCTTGCCGGCCACGTGGCGCAGGCGCCGGATCAGGCAGGCGACCTCGGACCCGAGGGCGCCGGTGTAGGTGTGGACCTCGTCGAAGACCAGGAAGCGGAGCGGCGAGCCGCGCAGCAGGTCCAGGTCGGTGTCGCGCAGCAGCAGGTACTCGAGCTGGGAGTAGTTGGTGAGCAGGATCCGCGGCCGGCGCCGGCGGATGTCCGCGCGGGTGAAGCACTCCTCCCACGGCAGCTCGATCTTCTCCTCCTTGCCCTCAAAGAGCAGGTTCATCTCGGCCGACGTGTAGCCCCGCATCTCCCGGAGCTGACCCTGGGCGGGCTCGGTGTCCTCGGGGGTGACGCCGGTGTAGCGGCCGAAGGTCACGCCGGTGCCGGCCAGCAGCGGCCGGAGGCGCCGGAGCTGGTCGTCGGCCAGGGCGTTCATCGGGTAGACGATCACCGCGGCCACGCCCTCGTGCGCGGAGGCGTCGCGCAGGTGCAGGCAGTGGTCGATCACGGGCAGCAAAAACGCCTCGGTCTTGCCCGAGCCGGTGCCGGTGGCGACGATGGTGTGCCTGTCCGCCTTGACCGCCTCCAGGGTCTGCTCCTGGTGCATGTGGACGGCGTCGTAGGGAAACACGTCCTTGAGCACGGGATGGAGGCCGAGGCGGTTGTCGCCGCAGAGCTCGGCGACGGAGCGGCCCTCCTGGAAGGGCTGGTTGATGTAGACGTACGGCCCCTTGGCGATCAGCCGCTCGCCGCCCACGTCGTGGCGCAGCGCCTCGCGGACCTGCCGCTCCATGCGCGGGTCGGCGATGGGGAACGTGGTCATCAGGTAGCGGCCGAACTGATCGACGACCTCGGTGCCGAATTGGACTGGGTTGAGGCTCATGGGGCGCTCCGTGCCGCGCGGTCATGCCACGAGGCCTGTTCTGGCAAGAAAGGTGCGGAGGGGACGATCCCGGCCTCGGCAAGGTCACTCAATGCTTCTCTCCTTTCCATGGCTCTCCTGGCAGCCTCGCAATCAGACCACCCTGCACGACCTCGGCGGCGACCATGGGCTCGTACTGCATGTCTGCAGGGATCAGCGGATCGATGTCTTCGAGGAACACGTCGCTCTCGAGCTTTGCGGCCAGGTTCGCTTCGAACTCGGCTCGCGAGACCGTGGCGCTATCGTGCTCCATGTAGCGCTGGAAGCACTCGACGACCCGCTTGCTGTTGGCGTGTTCCGACTGCATGGCGATCCACAGGTCGAACAGATCGCGTCCCTTCTTGCGCTGGTAGAGTGCCCGCATCTTGGTGCCGAGCAGCTCGTCGAGCTCGTACACCTGCAGATCGGCGGTTCCCGTGAACCACGGATTGGCGACGCTGAAGGATTGCTTCGTGGTTCCGAGAACGGAGAAGTGCTCGCGCGTGTTGATCTCGATCTTCAATCGCACGCTGGTGGCCGGCGCGAAGGAGGTCTCGAACCGATAGTAGAGTGTGAAGCGCCCCTGGCCTTGCTTCCATTTTGGGCTGCCGAGCCAGGGGTCGAGGGTTTCGCGCATGGCGTCGATCAACGAGCCGATGGGTCCCGCGTCGCGCTGAACGAGATCGATGTCCTCGGAGTAGCGTCCAGATGCACCGAAGAACAACTTGTGCAGGGCGGTGCCGCCGCGAAAGACAATCTGCTCGGCAACGGTGTCGTCGCTGAACATGGCGACGAGTGCTCGGGAGAGCACGAGGTCCTGCTCGACCTGCTCGTTCGAGGGCCAGGGCGCCTGGTTGCGCCAGGCGGTGATGTTCGCGCGCGGAATCAAAGGTCCAGCTCCAGCTCTGCGTTGGTTTGAACGAGCCAACGATTGTCGGGATCACCCTTCGCAGGTCCGCCCGGTCGAAGCGGCACAGGTCTCGGCCTTCGTGCTTGTAGCCACGCAAAAAGCGGATCGGAGACCCTGCTCTCGTCGATCGCGTCGAGGAGATATCCGAGGCGTTGAACGTCTGGCAGACGAACGAGTGGTGCGATCTCGACGAGGCCTTGCGCGTCGAGCTGCTCGGCCAGCTCGGAGAGAACCGTGGCCACGTTGCTCAAATGACCGGCCGTCTTTGGGTAGCGCACCAGGTCGAGCGCACAGGTCTCGGGTGTGGCTACGCGCATCGTGCCGGTCTCGGTCTGCTTCTCCACCACCGGCATCTCGTCGACCCTGCTGCTCATCGAGAACTGGATCGTGACTTTGCCTGCACGCATCTCGCGGGTCGGTTTGCTGGTGATCACCTGAAACACCATCGGCTGCTGGTGCGCGGCGCCGTGCGTTGCCGCAGCAGTGAGCAACCCGACGTAGTACGGCTGGCCGAGATGGTGCATCAGGTCATCGATGAACCAGCTCGCTGGCGGCGAGCCGACCGCGCGGTACTCCGGTGGAACCACCACGTAGTAGCCCCGCCTGGGAGAGACCACTCTGTCTTGCTCCTTCAGTCGTCGAAGTGCGGTCTGCGCCGCCACGAAGGAACGTTCGGTTTCGGACTCCGCTTGCTCGCGGGTGAAGGTGTAACACCCCCGTGACTGGAGCTCCTCTACCCAATACGACATGGCTGGCCTGGAACCCATTGATTTTGCGTGGCCTCCACACTGTTTGCTCGCATTAATTAGCGTAGTAAGCTAATTTAGGCAAGTGATTTGACAGCCGCATCCAGGGTGACATCCAGGGTCGGCCGTGCAACGCACTCTCAAATGTGAGCGAATAGCGCTAACATATGCAATTGTTTCGACAGTCCTGTCCCCACCTGAACGCTTCGAGGCTTTGCCCCCGAAGAGACGGCGTCGTAGGGGAAGACGTCCGCGAGCACCGGGTGGAGGCCGAGGCGGGCGTCGGCGCAGAGCCCGGCGACCGAGCGGCCCTCCTGGAAGGGCTGGTTGATGTAGACGTACGGCCCCTTGGCGATCAGCCGCTCGCCGCCCACGTCGTGGCGCAGCGCCTCGCGGACCTGCCGCTCCATGCGCGGGTCGGCGATGGGGAACGTGGTCATCAGGTAGCGGCCGAGCTGATCGACGACCTCGGTGCCGAACTGGACGGGGTTGAGGCTCATGGGGCGCTCCGTGCCGCGCGGTCATGCCACGAGGTTTGTTTTGGTTCATATTTTTGCGCGATTGGGATCGCGGTGGCGTCCCGATCCAAATGGACTCGCAAAAAAGCGCGGCCAAAACGGTGCATTACGCTCCGCGATTGGGATCGAATTGGGATCGTCATCGGCGCATCTCAATACCGCAATGGGATCCTCGCTCAGAACGGCAGCTCTCCTTGCAGGGCTTTGGGCGGGTAGAATACGCCGAGCACCAGCCAGGTGTTGTACGGGAAGCGCGTGCCCAGGAAGAACCGCGTGTCGAGCTCCGGCCTGCACATCCCGAGGTATTTCTCTCGCACGCTCTGCGCGGCGGCCTGCTCTCCCTTGCTGTCGCGCTCCTTGAGAAAAAGGACGCCGAGCTCCCAGTCCTCGATCATCCTTTTATATGGCTTGTCGCTGTCCTCGCACTCGAAGACGTAGCTCCACTTGTACGGCAGCTTCTCGAGCGGCTTGGGCTGCGGGCCGAACAGGGCGAGCTGGTTGAGCGCGGCCTGCCACTCGGTCTTCCACTCCGGGGCCGAGGGCTCGACTACAATATCGAGCACTCGCTTCGGCCGCACGATCCCGAGCGACGTCCGGTCCTCCCCATGGAGCCGCTCGAGATCGGCGAGCGTGTGATGGGCCATCTCGTCGATGATCCGCCGCCGCTCCCGCCAGTTGTCGCGGGTGTCGATCGGCTCGCCGACGAGCTCAATCGAGTCGAGGATCGGCCTGCGGCTCTCCTTGCGATTGTCGTTGCCGTGCCCGACGGGCTCGAGGTCCACGTCGATCCACTGGTACTTGCGGAACTTGTGCTCCCGCGGTCGGTAGCGGTAGTCGATGGGGTAGAGGCGCACCCACTCTCCCTCACGGGTGATGCCCGCGGTGCAGAGCAGCTCCTTGTACCTCGGCGACGGGTGCGGGTACGTCATCACCGTGATGAGCACCCGGGTGCGCGTGGCCGTGCTCACGACGCCCCCAGATCGCGCATCGGCATCGAGGTCAGCCGTTGGACGGCTTTCGCGAGACGCCAGCGATGGCACAGCGCCGGATCCGCCTCCGAGCAGACGAGGACGCTCGGCCGAGCCTCCATCAGGCCGGCGACCTCGCGCACGAGCGCCTCGCTGTGTCGCTCGATGCGTAGCTCGTAGGCTCGAAACAGCGCGGCGTAGTCCTCGGCGCGGGCCAGACTCCGCCGGTCCTCGGACCGGATGCCGAGCCCCGGGAAGTGCCGGTACTCGATGCCGATCTTGGAGCAGAGCCCGTCGAGCGTGCGGCGGTGGAACCCGTACCTCCTCGCGACCGGGTTGCTCCGCACGTCGATCAGGCGCGCGATGCCGCTCGCCAGCAAGCGGTTGAGGAACGCGTCGACCGAGAGCCCCTCGTAGCCCGCCGTGTAGAGGCCCGGCGCGGCCCTCGGCCGGTCGGTCCTCCGCTCGACCTCGCTCAGGATCGTGAACCAGGGGTGGCGGTCGTAGACGGACCGCAGGAGCCGGCGCGGCTTCAGGTGGCCGAGCCTCGCCACCGCGCGGTCCGCGTCGCGCCTCACC
>CAZHCG010000150.1:0-11987 GCA_964530995.1 uncultured Myxococcales bacterium | reverse complement strand
GTCGGCGAGTCGGACGCCGTGGTCGCGTGATCGCCGTTCGTCTCTTCCTGGGACGACTTGCCGCTTTTGGCCTTGCGTCCTCGATGCACGAACAGGCTGTGGGGTAGCGCTCCATCATGAGCTCGTCCTCGCGGAAGACGTAGGCGGCGGCGTCGCGGATGTCGTCGATCCCTCTTCGCAGGTGCTCGGCCGCCTTTCGATGAAAGCATGACACGTGTCATTTGCAAACCCGCTTCGGCGGCGTAAGAAGAACCCGGCGCACGCGCCGCGAAAGGGGCCTCATGAGCGCACCGCAGCCCGACCGCGAGAGCTACTTCCCCTCCGAGAGGCTGGTGATCGTCGTGGGCAACTACGGGTCGGGCAAGACCGAGATCTCGGTCAACCTGGCTATCTCGGGCGCGCGCGCCGGGCGGCGCGTCCAGATCGCCGACATGGACATCGTCAATCCCTACTTTCGCTCGCGCGAGGCGGTCGCCCGGATGGAGCGGCTCGGAATCCGCGTGGTGATTCCGCCCGGCGACCAGAAGTGGGCCGATCTGCCGATCGTGGTGCCCGAGATCAAGGGCATGCTCGAGCCCTCGGGCGAGGATATCAGCATCTTCGACGTGGGCGGGGACGACGTGGGGGCGCGGATGCTCTCCTCGCTGCGCGAGCCGCTGGGCGACGGATCCTACTCCCTTTTGCAGGTGATCAACTCGCGCCGGCCGTTCACCTCCACGCTCGAGGGCTGCTTGAAGATGCACGACCAGATAGAGGCGGCCTCGCGGTTGAAGGTCACCGGTCTGGCGGTCAACTCGCACCTGCTGGACGACACCACCCCCGAGGTCGTGCTCGAGGGATACGAGCTTGCGCGCCGGGTCTCCAGGCGCGCCGGAGTGCCGATAGAATTCGTGGCCGCGATGGGGAAAATGGCTGGAGATCCGGCGCTTTCCGAGATCGAGGCGCCGCTTCTGCGGCTCGAGAGGAACATGCTGCCGCCCTGGTTGCGTCGCGGAGAAAAAAACGATAGTGCGGAAGGTGATCAGGTTTTCCCGGCCGCGCGCAACAAGCCGATCGGCCGGGCGTGAGGAGTTCGAAATGCCCAAGATCGAAGTGATGGTCGAGCGTTGCAAGGGTTGCGAACGCTGCAACGACGCCTGCCCGCAGGGAATCATCGAGATGTCCTCCAACCTCAACGCCAAGGGCTACCGCTACGCCGAGGTGGTGGATCCGTCCCGTTGCATCGGTTGTCGCATGTGCGCGGTCGCGTGTCCCGACGTGGCGATCGAGGTCTTTGCCGAGGGGATGCAGTACGAGTTCTTCACGTACTAGGAAGGAGCCGGGGCATGGGAGAGAGAATCCTGATGAAGGGCAACGAGGCGATCGGCGAGGCCGCGATCCGCGCCGGTTGCATACACTTTTTCGGATATCCGATCACCCCGCAGAGCGAGGTGCCCGAGTACCTCTCCAAGCGGCTGCCCGAGGTGGGCGGACAGTACGTGCAGGCCGAGAGCGAGGTGGCGGCCAGCAACATGATCTACGGCTCCGCCGGCGTCGGGATGCGCGTGCTGACCACCTCGTCTTCGCCGGGGATCAGCCTGATGGCCGAGGGGCTCTCGTACATCGCGGGCGCCGAGCTGCCGGTGGTGGTGGTCAACATCATGCGCGGCGGCCCGGGGCTGGGCGGAATCCTGCCCGCCCAGGGAGACTACCTGCAGGCCACCAAGGGGCTGGCCCACGGCGACTTCGACGTGATCGTGCTCGCCCCGTCCTCGGTGCAGGAGGCGGTCGACCTGGTGATGGACGCCTTCCGGCTGGCCGAGAAGTACCGCATCCCGGTGATGGTGATCGGCGACGGCATGATCGGCCAGATGATGGAGCCGGTCGAGTTCCCCGACGTGGAGGTCGGCCCGCCGCTCGATTCCGGCGACTGGGGCCTGACCGGCTGCGAGGGGCGCGAGCCGCGGGTCGTCAACTCCCTGTTCCTCGACGCCGAGGAGCTGCACCGGCACAACGTCAAGCTCAAGGAGAAGTTCCGCGAGATCGAGCGCGAGGAGCCCCGCTGCGAGCTGTACAACTGCGACGGGGACCACGAGCTGCTGCTCGTCTCGTTTGGAATGATGGCGCGGATCTGCAAGACCGCCGTGGACGAGCTCCAGTCCGAGGGGATCGACGTCGGGCTGTTGCGTCCGATCACGGCCAAGCCCTACCCATACCAGGATCTGCGCGAGGCGGCCTCGAAGGTGAAACGGATCCTGTGCGTCGAGATGAACATGGGGCAGATGCTGCAAGACGTGAACCTGACCCTCGAGGGCAACAAGCCGATCGATTTCTACGGCAAGGCCGGCGGCGTGATTCCGTCGATCGAAGAGGTCGTCGAGCAGGTCAAGCAATCGCTGAAGAAGATCGGGTCTTGAGGAGGATCGGCCGATGAGGAAAATCTTTGCGTACACCGACGGGTTGCAGCGCATACCGACGCACTACTGCCCGGGCTGCACCCACGGCGTGATTCACCGCATGGTGGGGGAATCGATCGTCGAGCTCGGTCTCCGCGGCAGGACGGTGGGAGTGGCTCCGGTCGGGTGCTCGGTGCTGGCCTACAAGTACTTCAACTGCGACATGTTCGAGGCCTCGCACGGACGCGCGCCGGCCGTGGCCACGGGCGCCAAGCGCTCCCGGCCCGACCTGATCGCGTTCACCTACCAGGGCGACGGCGACCTGGCCTCGATCGGGATGGCCGAGATCGTGCACGCGGCCAACCGCGGCGAGAAGTTCACCACGATTTTCGTCAACAACGCCATCTACGGAATGACCGGCGGGCAGATGGCGCCGACCACGATGCCGGGCCAGCGCGCCACCACCTGCCCGGCCGGGCGCGACGTGGAGCAGGTCGGCTATCCGATCCGGATGGCCGAGTTGCTCAGCACGCTCGAGACGCGCGCGTTCGTGGCGCGCGTCTCGGCGCACTCGGTGGAGGAGACGATCCGGGCCAAGGCGATCATCCGCGAGGCGTTCCAGTACCAGAAGGAGGATCGCTGCTTCACCTTCGTCGAGGTGCTCTCGACCTGTCCCACCAACTGGGGGCTCTCGCCGCGCGAGGCCTCCAAGTGGCTGGAGAAGGAGATGATTCCCTACTACCCCCTGGGCGTGTTCAAGCGCCCCGAGGATTCGGACGGAGGCAGCGATGGCGGCGACTGAGGTGCTGATGGCCGGGTTCGGAGGGCAGGGCATGCTGCTCTCCGGCAAGCTGCTCGCCTACACGGCGATGGAGATGGGCAAGGAGGTCAGCTGGCTGCCCTCCTACGGTCCCGAGATGCGCGGCGGCACGGCCAACGTGACCGTCTGCGTCTCGGACAAGCAGGTGGGATCGCCTTACATCACCAAGCCGGCCGCGCTTCTGGTGATGAACCAGCCCTCGCTGGAGAAGTTCGGTCCGCGGGTGCGCCCGGGCGGGTTGATCGTCGTGAATACCACGCTGGTCCCGATCGAGTGCGATCGCGACGACTGCACGGTGCTCTACATCGACGCGGGCGGAATCGCGGAGAAGGCCGGTACGGCCCGGGCCGCCAACCTGGTGATGTTCGGCGCGTACGTGGGCTGGTCGCGGAGCGTCGACAAGGAGGCCTGCATCCAGATGATCAAGAAGCAGTTCGCCCGCAAGGCGAAGTTCATCCCCGCCAACGTGGCCGCCTTCGAGGCCGGCTACGAGGAGGGCAGCAAGGTGAGAGGAGACGAGTGATGGGCGATGGATCCGCTGTCGACACCTCGAGGCTCGAGAGCGTGCTCGCTCGCTACCCTCGGGGACGCCCCGAGGCCCTGGTGCACCTGTTGCAAGATATCCAGGAGGAGCTCAACTACCTGCCGGAGGAGACGATCCGCGCCGCGGCCGATCACCTGGAGGTCCCGTTGAGCAAGGCCTACTCGGTGGCGACCTTCTACAAGGCCTTCAGCCTCGAGCCACGGGGCGAGACGATTCTCAAGGTCTGCATGGGGACGAGCTGCCATATTCGCGGTGCGCCCGTGGTGGTGGACGACCTCGAGAACGCGCTCGGCGTGGGGCCCGGCGAAACCACGGAGGACATGAAGTACACGGTGGAGGTGGTCGCCTGCGTGGGCGCCTGCGCGCTGGCCCCGGTGGTGATCGCCGGCGATCGATATCTGGCCAATGTGAAGCCCGGCACAATCGGCAAGCGGCTCGAACAGGGTTGAGGAGAGGAGCGCAATGCGAATCGGCACTGTCAAGGAACTCCGGTCGCTTCGAAAATCGCTGAAAGCGGCGGAAGCCAAGGTGAAGCGTGAGGTCCGCGTCTGCTCGGGGACCGGCTGTGCGGCGCTGGGGGCCTTCGACGTCTACGACGCCCTCGTCGCCGAGATCGAGAAGGCCGGCCTCTCGCTGCGGGTCGATCTCGCTCCGTGCGCCGAGGGCGACGATCACGTGCTGACAACGGTGACCGGTTGCCAGGGATTCTGCCAGGTCGGACCGCTGGTGCACATCCTGCCCGAGGGCATCGTCTACACCAGGGTCAAACCGTCTCACGCGGCCGATATCGTTTCGCGCACCCTCGTCGAGGGCGAGGTGATCGACAAGCTGCTTTTCAAGGACCCCGCCAGCAAGAAACGCTGCAAGGGCAGAGAGGAGATTCCCTTCTACCGCGGGCAACGGCTCGTTGCGCTGGAGGGATGCGGATCGGTCGCGGCCGAGTCGCTGGATTCGTACGTGGCGGCGGGCGGCTTCGAAGCGCTGACCGCGGCGCTGGAGATGAAGCCCGACGACGTGATCTCCGAGGTGGAGCGCTCGGGGCTTCGCGGCCGCGGCGGCGGCGGATTCCCCACGGGGCGCAAGTGGCGTTCCTGCGTGCGCGCCGAGGGCGACGAGCGCTTCGTGATCTGCAACGGGGACGAGGGCGACCCCGGCGCGTTCATGGATTGCTGCATCATGGAAGGCGATCCCTATCGAGTGCTCGAGGGGATGATCATCTGCGCCCACGCGGTCGGATCTAAACGCGGCTACATCTACGTGAGAAACGAGTACCCGCGGGCGGTGAAGCGGCTGCAAAAGGCGATCGACGCCTGCCGCGAGGCCGGTCTGCTCGGGGAGGGGATCCTGGGCTCCGATCTCGATTTCGAGATAACCATCAGCCGCGGCGGCGGCGCGTTCGTCTGCGGGGAGTCCAGCGCGCTGATGCGCAGCATCGAGGGCAACGTCGGGGAGCCGCGCGCCAAGTACGTGCGTTCGGTGCAGCGCGGCCTCTACGACAAGCCCACGGTGCTCAACAACGTCGAGACCTACGCCTGCCTGCCGGCGATCATCCGCGAGGGCGGCGAGTGGTTCGCCGAGATGGGCACCGAGAAGTCGCCGGGCACAAAGGCGTTCTGCCTGGTGGGCAAGGTCAACAACACCGGTCTGATCGAGGTGCCGATGGGCACCACCCTGCGCGAGGTGATCTTCGAGATCGGCGGCGGGATCATCGACGACCGGCCGTTCAAGGGAGTGCAGACCGGCGGCCCCTCCGGCGGCTGCCTCGGCGAGGAGCACCTCGATCTGCCGGTCGATTTCGACGCGCTGACGGCGGCGGGATCGATGATGGGATCGGGCGGCATGATCGTGATGGACGACCGCACCTGCATGGTCGACGTGGCCAGATACTTCCTCGGGTTTCTGCTCGAGGAGTCCTGCGGCAAGTGCGTGCCGTGCCGCGAGGGGATCTATCAGCTCCACCGGATGCTGACGGCGATCTGCGACGGCGAGGGACGGCCGGGCGACCTGGAGAAGATCGAGCGGCTGGCCGAGGACGTGGCGGTCGGCTCTCTCTGCGGCCTGGGCAAGTCGGCTCCCAACCCGGTGCTCTCCACTCTTCGCGACTTCCGCGAGGAGTACGAGCAGCACATCGAGAAGAAGCGTTGCCCCGCCGGTGTCTGCCGCGCGATCACGCACTTCGTGATCGACGAGGAGAGCTGCACCGGCTGCATGCTGTGCATCAAGGCCTGCCCGGTGGGAGCGATCAGCGGAGAGAAGAAGCAGGCGCACGTGATCGACGAACAGAAGTGCACACAATGCGGGGCCTGCCGGCTCGTGTGCAAGTACGACGCGGTCGTGAACCGCTGAGACGGGGCGAGGTTTCGAATGCAGATCTTCATCAACGGGAAGAAGCTGGTCGCGGAAGAGGGCGAGACGATCCTCGCCGTCGCCCGGCGGAACGGTATCGAGATTCCGACCCTGTGCCACCACGAGGCGCTGGAGCCGGTGGGCGCCTGCCGGCTTTGCATGGTGGAGATCACCCACGAGAAATGGGGAGGTTGGAAGGGGCTGGTCACCGCCTGCCTCTACCCGGTGGAGGAAGGGTTGGAGGTCACCACCGACAACGATGCGGTGCACCGCCACCGTCAGACCGTGCTCGACCTGCTGCTCGCGCGCTGCCCCGACTCGAAGGTGATTCGCGACCTGGCCGCCGAGCACGGCGAGGTCACCTCCTACGAGGAGCGGGTCGACGGATCCAAGTGCATCATGTGCTACCTGTGCGTGCGCGCCTGCGAGGCGATGGGCCGCAGCGCGATCAGCGCGGTCAACCGAGGCGCGAACAAAGAAATCGCGCCGCCGTTCCACGCCGCTGCCGACGCCTGCATCGGTTGCGGCAGCTGTGCCGCGGTCTGCCCCACCGGCCACATCGAGATGACGGATACCAAGACGACCCGCAAGATATGGGACCGCGAGTTCGAGTTCGTGCTGTGCGAGGACTGCGGAGCGCCGACGATTACCGTCGCGTACCGCGACTACGTGGTTTCCAAAGGCGAGGTTCCGGCCGACTACTACGACAAGTGCGCGGCGTGCAAGAAGAAGGAACTGGCCGGTCACTTCGACCGGGTCGGAAGCTAGCGGGGAGGCGGAACATGGAGAAGATCTACACGATAATCCCCGGAAACTGCACCGGATGCAGGACCTGCGAGCTGGCCTGCGCGATGGTCAAGGGCGAGGACGGCAACCTGGGGCAGTCGCGGATCCAGATCTACCCCACCGGACCGGATCGCTACATGCAGATGAACTGCCTCCACTGCGCCGAGGCGGCCTGCGCCAAGGTCTGTCCCACCGACGCGCTGGTGCGCAACGAGGAGACCGGGGCGATCGAGCTCGACGAACAGCGCTGCATCGGGTGCGGCCTGTGCGAGGCGGCCTGCCCGTTCGGTCACATCCGCTTCGACCACGTGCTCAAGGTGCCGCTCAAGTGCGACCTGTGCGGCGGGGAGCCGGCCTGTGTCAGGTTCTGCCCGCACAACGCTTTGGAGATGAGACGATGAAAAAGGAGATGGGAAGCCTGACCGGCAGGATTCGCGTCACCGACGGGCGCTGCCCGAACGGTCACTCGCTGATGAGCTCGGAGCGCAGCTTCGACGGAGAGAAGGCGATCGCGGTCAAGGTGCGCAACGGCGGCCAGGCGGGGATGCTCCACCTCAACCCGTTCTACGGCAAGTTCGAGTTCGAAAGCGACGTGCCTTTGCACCGGGGCGACATCATCGAGGTCTCGTGTCCGGTCTGCGAGGTGTCGTTGAAGATCGACGAGATCTGCAAGATGTGCCAGATACCCATGTTCGCCATCCAGCTTCCCGACGGGGGGCAGGTAGAGGCCTGCCCCAAGGTCGGCTGCCACAACCACTCGCTGAAGATCGTGGACCTCGACTCCCAGCTGGCCCGCATGTACGCCGAGGACGAGAGCAAGGTCCAGATGTGAGCCCCAGCCTCGGGGTGAAAGCGGCCGGTCCGCGTCAGATCGCGGCTTGCAGCATCAAAAAGACGTCGTGCGCGGTGGTGGGGCGGCCCGGGTCGTCGCCTGCGTAGCCCGCACCGACGGTGGCCCTGTACATCAGCTGCAGCTCGAGCAGGTAGCCGACCAGGTAGAGATTGACGCCGCCGGCCGGGTAGAGATAAGCGCCGCGCAGCTTCGCGTTCGTGTCGAGGAAGTCGAAGCGGGCGGTCAGCTCCAGGCGCCGCTTCACCACGAACCAGCCCAGCTGCGCGTAGGTCCCGACTCCCCACTCGTCCAGCCCCTGCGAGCCGTGCTGGCCGGCGATCTCCGGGGCCGCCTCGTCGTCCACCCAGGCGCGGGTCAGGAACAGCTCGGCCACGGCGCCGAGACCGCGCCACTTGAAGGCCGCCTCCCCGCCCAGCTGCAAGAGGTGATCCTCGTAGCGCACGTCTCGATCGAAGGCGGGCAGATTCAGCGTACGGTCGTGGCGCGGGTTGTAGATCGCGGCGGCGGCCAGGACCATTCTCGGCTCGGGCGAGGCGGCCAGGTCCGGCTCCTCGCCCAGCGGCAGCGGCGAGAGCGGGTGGACGGCCAGCCTGCCGCCGAGCTGGACTCCGCGGTTGGTCGGAATCGAGACTCCTTCTGGCTTGCTGTCCGGCGACTGGGGAGCGAAGTCGCTCCACTCCCCGTTCCAGGCGCCGAGCCCGTACTCCAGCGTTCCGGCCAGCATCCCGTGCAGGCCGACGCCCAGGTCGCGGCCGTCGCCCATCTGCAAAAGGCCGGTCATCGCGCGGGAGAGCTGCACCATCTGGTACTTGTGGCAGCCCATCAGCCGCTGGCGGCCCAGCCAGGGACGGAAGCGACCCGCGCGCAGGGCCAGGGCGCCCTCGAGCGGATCGATCTCGACGAAGTAGTCCCACAGCTGCAACCGGCCGCGGCCGATGTTGGCGGTGAAGAAGACGCGGACCCGGCTCCAGAGGCGGGCGTCGAAGCCCAGCGCCCCGCGGCGCAGAGCGAATCCGCTGCCCGCGACCGGATCGTCGGACGAAGGCGTGATCCGGGCGGTGAAGAGCGGCTGGGCGATTCCGATCGGCTTGAAGACGATCTCGCCGTCGGCGGCGGTCAGGATCAGCCCCGTCCCCGGCTTCCAGCCGACGTCGACGGCGGAAGAGGAGCCCGCGGCCGCAGGCTCGTCGCCGGCCGCGAGGCAGTCGCGGGCAGAGAGCAGGCACAGCACGGCCAAGAACGAAAGGGCAGGGCGCCAGAGCATGCGAGACCATACCGCGAGCCCCCCCGATCCGGCAACAGAGCGGACGAGAACCTGTGCGCAACGATCGCTTGTGCGGCGGCGGGCCTGTGCTATCCTGGCTCGCCGCATGGGAGGCACGCGTCAAAAGAAGACTCCGATCGACGTCGGACGCGCGGTCAGGCTGATCGCGGCGGCGCTGCTGCTCGTCGCCTGCGGCGAGGCCAAGACCACCCACTATTTCGATTCCGAGGTCGATTCCGATATCGGCGGCGAACGTTACGTGGAAGAGGACGCCGGCGCCCAGCAGCTCGCGGGCGATCCCTGCTCGGCCGACAACCCCTGGGACTGCGAGCCGGTCGGCGCCGAGAGCTGCCCGGAGGGCTCGGCCTGCGACTACGGGCAGCACCAGGGCGCCTGGGGTTTTTTCTGCTACACGGACGCCACCGAGATCGAGGGCGCGTCCTGCGACGAGCAGGACGGACCCTGGTGCACCTCGGGGCTGAGCTGCGTCGAGGGCGTCTGCCGGCGCTACTGCTGCTCGGACGAGGACTGCCAGTCGACCGGCTGCGAGCCGCTGAGCTGGGACTACGTCGAGGGCGGCGAGCTGGGAATCTGCGGCGACTGATACCGCTCGGCCTATCCCTTCTCCAGGTTGAGGCGAGCTCCTCTTGCGATCATCGACACCAGCCGGGGAAACGGGACTCCCCGGTGGGCCGCGATCTCGGGCAGCAGCGAGGTGTCGGTCATGCCCGGAATCGTGTTGACCTCCAGCACGGCCGGATCGCCGCGGTCGGGAACCATCAGGTCGACCCGCGCCGCGCCCCGGCAGCCCAGCGAGTCGTAGGCCGCCAGGCCGATCCGCTCGAGCCGGGCCACCTTCCGCTCCGGCAGGCGCGGCGGAACGTGGTGGGTGGAGCCTCCCTCGTCGTACTTGGAGGCGTAGTCGTAGAACTCGCCGGCGTTGGGCACGATCTCGACCGAGCCCAGCACCTCGCCGTCCAGCACGGCGACGTTGATCTCGGCTCCGGCGACCAGGCTCTCGACCAGCGCGCGGTCCGAGTGGCGCAAGGCGGCCTCCGTCGCCGCGGCCAGCTCGCCCGGGTCGCGGACGATTTCGACGCCGACCGACGATCCGCCGTCGGCCGGCTTGACCACCACCGGGAAATCCGCGCCGTCCGGCAGGCGCGGGGGGTCCCCGGCGCCGAGCACGGCGCCCGGGGCGATCGGTATCCCGGCGGCGGCGAACACGGTGCGCGAGAGCACCTTGTCCATCGCCAGCGCCGAGGCGAGCACAGACGAGCCGGTGTAGGGCACGCCCAGCATCTCCAACAGACCCTGCACGGTGCCGTCCTCGCCCCAGCGGCCGTGGAGCGCGACATAGGCGGCGTCCGGAGCGGCCTCGCGAACGCGGCGGTCCACGTCCCGGCCGGCGTCGATCCTCACGACCTCGTGGCCGGCCTCCTCCAGCCCGCGGGCCACGGCCGCGCCGCTGGCCAGCGAGACCTCGCGCTCGGAGGACAGCCCGCCCATCAGAACCGCGATGCGCCGATACCTCATCTCGCAAAAAAGCTACCCGCCCCGCGAGCGGCGATCCAGTTTTCGACCGGCACAGGTTGCGAAAAGGCCGCCCGGTCCGATATATGATTGTCTGTTTCCCTGTGGGTTCGAGGAGGTTCGAATGAGCAACGCGCCGAGGATGCGGATCGCAGAGCTCCACGTCCGCGATCTTCCGCCGTTTGGACGCCTCGATTGGCCCGAGGACGCGTCGAATCTCGACGGTGTCGTTCCCGCTCAGCTCGTCGTCGGCGGAGTCAACGGCAGCGGCAAGAGCACCCTGCTCGATCTCGTGTACTGGTTGTTTCGCTCTCTGGCTCCGCCGCAAGGCAGCCTGCCGACGCATTTGCCTTCCAGCGTCTCGGCCTGGATGGACATCGAGGTCTCGCTGCCCGACGGTGCGGGCGATGTCGTCAGGGCGATGATCGGAGACGCAGAGCTGCGCAAGGAGAAGAAGACGGCGCAATTCACGATGTTCGAGCGAACAGGGAAGCACGAGTTCAACTGGTTAGACGAATCTGACCTGGCCAGGCAGATTGTCTCCTCCGGCGAGCCGGGACTGGTGTTCTTCCCCTCGGAGCGAGACATCGTCGTTCCCGAAGAGCCTTTGACCGGACCGGCAAGGAGAAACATCTCCCGCTTCGCCTACAAGTGGCGTCCGCCCGGGAAGAAGGCCGACAGGGTCGACGCTCTTCTGGAGAGCTTGAGATCCGACTATCTGAACGCGAAAGAGGAGGGTCTCGACGAGCCGATCAGGAAGTACGAGTCTTGCATGGAGACCTTCGGCTCCTTGACCGAGGGCAGAAAGAGCATCGTCTGGAAGAAGCCCACGGGCGAGCATTTCCGTCCCTTCGTGGAGGTGAAGGCGACCAAGGACGTCCACGAGCTCCAGTCGTTGAGCTCGGGAGAGAAGCAGCTCTTGCTGCTCGGGACGGAGATCGGTCACGCCTGGCGGGACGGATCGCTGCTCATGATCGACGAGCCCGAGCTGCACCTGCACTCCAAGTGGATATCACGTCTGTGGGAGCTGCTGGCCAAGTGGCGGGAGAAGCGGAACGGGCAGCTCGTCCTGGCCACGCAGAGCGCCCAGCTGTTCGCGCTCGCCGGCCCGAGCAACTCGGTGATGATCGGCCCCGAGGCCGAGCTATGAGCTGGATCGAGTTCTTGAAAGGAGAGATCAACGCCCATCGTCAGCAGGCCGGCGGCGATGCGGTGTTGTACGTCGAAGGGCACACGGATCTGGAAATGATAGCCGGGCTTGTCGGGGGTGGCGGCGACCTCCGGTCGGGTGGTTTCGAGGGTGTTTTCGTCGAGGGGATCTTCGTAGTTCCACTCAAGGACTCGCGAAGCGGCGGGGCGAGCGACGTGGAGCGCCGGGTGAAGCTCGCGCGAGACGAAAAGCTGGGCAGGTTTTTTGGCTCATCCGGATCCAGCCGTTTTCATCTCCGCGTCCGTGCGCCGCGCCC
>CAZHCG010000149.1:0-12560 GCA_964530995.1 uncultured Myxococcales bacterium | reverse complement strand
TACCGGGTAACTTCCGTGGGATCTTGCCGGTAGACTTACGTGGGATGGGACACTAAAATGAAAATCTATTTTTCCGCAGCGCCTAAGGAGGTCTGAGCCCATGCGAGCCGAGGCCGTGACGCAGCAGCCCTCGAGACTCCTCCTCGTCGAGGACGACGCGGGCATGCGGAGTCTTCTCGAAGACGAGCTTGGCGAACACGGCTACGATATGATATCGGCACGGAACGTCGCCGGCGCTACGGACGCTTTGGAGCAAAGTGACCCCGACGTGGTGCTGGCCGATCTCCGCCTTCCGGACGGCACTGCGCTGGATCTGCTGGAGGACGTACGCCGCCTCAGCTCCCCGCCCGCTTTCGTCGTCATCACCGCTTTCGGCTCGATCGCGCAGGCGGTCGACGCGCTGAAAGCCGGAGCAGACGATTTTCTCACGAAGCCGCTAGATCTGGATCACCTCCGGCTGCGGCTCGATCGCATCCTGGACGTTCAGCGTTTGAAGGGCCTCGTGCGCCAGCATAGAAGAGCCATTCCGGAGACGAGCTTTCACGGAATGGTCGGTCGATCTACCCTCATGCGACGTTGTTTCGAACAAATCCGTCAGCTCGCCGACGCTGCCGGGCCCGTACTAATTTTGGGTGAGAGCGGCGTGGGCAAGGAAATGGTGGCGCGTGCGATTCATGCCGAGAGCTCTCGGGCCAAAGGGCCATTCGTCGCCGTCAACTGTGCAGCCTTGCCCGAGGGGCTCGTCGACAGTGAGCTCTTCGGCCACGTCGCGGGGGCGTTCACGGGAGCCAACACGACACGCCAGGGACTGTTCGAATCGGCCATCGGAGGCACGGTTTTGCTCGACGAGCTCGCCGATCTCCCGTTGCCGGCCCAAGCGAAGCTCCTCAGGACGCTTCAGGAAGGGACCTTGCGGAAGGTCGGTGACAATCGGGAGAAGGCTGTCGACGTGCGCATTACCGCCGCGACCAACGGGGACATTGAAGGACAGATCGACAACCGCGAGCTCCGCCGCGACCTTTACTACCGACTCGAGACCTTTGTCTTGGAAGTGCCGCCGCTGCGCGAGCGGCCGGAAGACATCGAGGAGCTGGCCGCCCTCTTCCTTGCACGATTCAGCTTGGCCCTCGACAAACAGGTCGAGGGCTTCACCACGGAAGCCCTCGAAGCCCTGCGGAGCTACGACTTTCCTGGCAACGTCCGCGAGCTCGAGAACATCCTGGAGCGCGGCGTGACTTTCTGCCGGGACGCCGAAATTCGTCTCGAGCATCTCGGCGCAAGGATCGCCGAACACTACGGGCGTTTCGGTCAATCAAGCCAAGTGCTCCACACCCTTGTCGACAACAAGGAGCTCCCATCTTTCGAGGAGATCAAGAAACGATACGTCCGCTATGCGCTCGAGCAGTTCGATGGCAACAAGCGCCGAACGGCCGTCGCGCTCGGAATCGGCCGCCGGACCCTCTATCGCTACCTCGAGCCCGACCATTGCAGAGCCCCGGACACGTGCGGCGAGAATCATCGCGACTCTGACGCCACCTGCATGACCTCCAGCACCAGCCGGAGCTCGGTGCCGGGATAGCGGATTTTCAGGTCGAGTGCCCGGGTCTGCATACGGGCCGATCCCGCCGAGGAGCTCGAAGGCGCGCTCGTGGGGTTACCCGCAGCCTGTGCTTCTAAAGTGACAAGTGAGCCAAAGGCTGCTTTTCTCTCATCATGGATTGCACGTAGACTGGGCTAGAAATCCGCCCTTTCAAAAAAAATGCAACTCTTCGGGGCGAACGGTCGATATCTACACCCGGGAGCGTCGAGGGGCGACCGGGGGAATCCGGCGATCGCCCGCACCGAGGTGAAGAGATGAGCGAGCCATCGAGAGAAAAGGGATTGCAAGCGGATCCGGGCGGCGCGGATCTGGACGCGCTGCTCGGCGAGGTGTTCGGCTTCGCCGGCTTCAGGCCCTACCAGCAGGAGGTCTGCCGCGCGGTGATCGCCGGGCGCGACGCGCTTCTGGTGATGCCGACCGGGGCGGGCAAATCGCTCTGCTACCAGCTCCCCGCCCTGGCGCTGGGCGGAACCACGCTGGTGATCAGCCCGCTGATCGCGCTGATGGAGGACCAGGTCGGCGGCCTCGAGAGGCTGGGGCTGGCGGCCGGGCGGATCCACTCGGGAATGGATCGCATCGAGTCCAGGGCCGTCTGCGCCGACTACCTCAACAGCCGGCTCGACTACCTGTTCGTCGCGCCGGAGCGCCTCGGCGTGCCGGGCTTTCCCCAGATGCTGGCCAAGCGGCGCCCGGCGCTGATCGCGGTCGACGAGGCGCACTGCATCTCGCACTGGGGGCACGACTTCCGCCCGGACTACCGCCTGCTCGGCGAGCGGCTGCCGCTGCTCCGACCGGCTCCGGTGATCGCGCTGACCGCGACCGCCACGCCGCTGGTGCAGGACGACATCGTCGAGCAGCTGGGCATGAGCGATCCGGCGCGCTTCATCCAGGGGTTCCGCCGCACCAACATCGCGGTCGAGGTGCTGGAGCGGCCTCCCTCGGCCAGGACCGAGACGGCCCGGCGCGTGCTGGAGCGCGAAGGCGGGCTGCCGGCGATCGTCTACGCGCCGACGCGCAAGGTCGCCGAGAAGACCGCCGAGCAGCTCGGCTCGAGCATGGCGGCGGCCGCCTACCACGCCGGGATGTGCTCCCAGACGAGAAACCGCGTGCAGGCCGACTTCCTCGAGGGACGCCTCGACGCGATCGTGGCCACGATCGCCTTCGGGATGGGGATCGACAAATCCGACGTGCGGACCGTGATCCACCTGGCGCTGCCCGGCAGCCTGGAGAGCTACTACCAGGAGATCGGCCGCGCCGGGCGGGACGGCCGTCCCTCGCGGGCCGTGCTGCTGCACTCGTTCGCCGATCGCCGCACCCACGAGTACTTCCTCGAGCGCGACTACCCGGATCCGCGCCTGCTGGAGCGCCTCTACGAGCTGCTGGGAACGAAGCGACGCTCCAGCGGAGATCTCGGGCGGCTGCTCGCTCTGGACGAGGAACGGCTCTCCACCGCGCTGGAGAAGCTCTGGATCCACGGCGGAGCGCTGGTGGATCCGGAGGAGAACGCCGCTCGCGGGAGCGACGGCTGGCGCCGGACCTACGAGGACCAGCGAAGCCACAAGATCGATCAGCTCGAGCGCGTCTCGCGCTACGCCGGGCGGCCCGAGTGCAGGATGCTGGGCCTGGTGCGGCACTTCGGAGACACGAAGGACCTGGGAGCTCCTTGCGGAATCTGCGACATCTGCGATCCGCAAGGCGCGGTCGCGATCGAGACGCGGCCGGCGAGCGAGACCGAGGCGCGCGGCGCCGCATTGCTGCTCGAGGAGCTCTCGCTGTCCGGCCGGACCGCCAAGGGCGCGCTGTTCCGCCGCCGGCTGGAAGACGAGATGCCGCGACGGTCGTTCGAGAGGCTGGTCGAGGCCCTGCGCCGCGCCGGGCTGCTGCGAATCGAGCCGAGCTCCTTCGTCAAGGAGGGCCGGACCATCGAGTTCCAGCGCCTGGAGCTGAGCGGCGACGGAGCCCGGGCCGCGCTCGATCCGCTCGCGGCGACGAGCCTGATCGAGGTTCCGGCCGACGCCCCGGCCCCGAAGCGCTCCGGGCGCAAACGGAAATCATCCGCCGGCAGAGACGCCGCGCGGCTCGGGCCGCCCGACCCGGACCTGGCGGCCGAGCTGAAGAAGTGGCGCCTCGGCCGGGCCCGGGCCAGGAGGATCCCGGCCTTCCGCGTGCTGACCGACCGCGTGCTGAACGCGGTCGCCGCGGCCAGGCCGACCAGCGACGAAGCGCTGCTGGAGCTGTCGGGCTTCGGACCCGGGCTGCTGGAGAAGTACGGCCCCGAGATCCTGGAGATCTGCCGCGGGCGGGGATGAGCCTCGGCTTGCATGCCTCCGTTCTTTGGAGGATTATCGCCCGCGGGGAGAGGACGACGCGGTCTGGGTAGTGCAGGACTTCAAGTAAAAAACCCGAGGCGGGCGTCGCGCCGCGGCCCCGCTTTTGCTATCTTCGCTCCGTTTTTTTCGGACGAGGTGAGACAGATGGAAGGCGAGCTAGGAGAACAGATAGAAAAACGCGCGGCCGTGCTGCGGACGATCAAGGAAGACCTGATCACCCGCTTGAACCTGCCCTACGAGCCCGAGGATCTGCACGAGGACATCTCTCTGCTGGGCTCGGGGCTGGGGCTCGACTCGCTGGACGCGCTGGAGGTGATCCTCGGGATCGAGCACGCCTTCGGCGTCAAGGTCGAGGAGGACAACATCGCGATCCTGCGCTCGATCAACTCGATCGCCGACTACGTGCTCGAGCAGCGCGAGAAAGGGGAGGTGAAGGCATGAGGACCTCTCCGATTCGCGAGCTGCTCGCCGAGCGCGGCGCCAGCTTCGGCCGGGCGGCCGGGCGCGAGGTGCCGCTCGAGTTCGAGGGACCCGAGGCCGAGTACCGCGCCGTGCGCGAGGCGGTGGGACTGACCGACTTCTCCTTCACCGCGCGCCACCGCGTGCCGGAGGACGGCCTGGACGCGCTGGAGGCCTACGCCGCCGGGGCGGTGGCCAGCATCCGTTTCGGGCGCGTGCTGCACACGCTGGCGACGGACGAGAAGGGCGAGATCGAGACCGATCTCTACGTGGCCAACGACGACGAGAACCTGGTGCTGATCGGCGAGAGCCTGGTCGACGACGGGGCGATCGCCGCGGCGCTCGAGAAGAGCGGACTAGGCGAGGCCGGCTGCGAGGATCTCGCCGAGTCCACCGCGCTGTTCGGGATCGACGGCTACGCGGCCTGGGCCCTGGTCCGCGACCTGTTCGGCCCCGACGTGCTGGGCCTGCCCTACCTCTCGATCGAGGTCTACGAGCTGGCCGGCGAGGAGGTGCGGCTGATCCGGGCGGGCAAGACGTCGGAGTTCGGCTACCTGCTGCTGGTGCCCGCCTCGATCGCCTCCGAGGCCTGGCTGCGGCTGGAGAGCGCCGGCGAACGGCACGGCGCCAGGCCGGTCGGAATGCGCGCCCACTCGATGCTGAGGCTCGACGGACGCTTCTTCAACGTCCACGAGGAAGGCGCCGCGGTCCGCGACCCGCTGCCGCTCGGCCTGCAGTGGATGATCGACTGGGAGGGCGAGGACTTCCGCGGGCGGGAGGCGCTCGCCGAGCGCCGCGAGGTCGGCCTGAAGCGCAAGATCATCGGCGTGATCCCGGAGGATTCGAGCGCCGGGCTGGCGGCCGGAGACGAGATCGATCACCGCGGCGAGAGCGTCGCCCGGGTAGTCACCGCGGTGCGCTCGCCGACGCTCGGCGGCTCGATCGGCCTGGCGCTGTTCGACCTCGACTACGCCTACAGCGGGCTGCTGCTTTGCTGCGAGGACGGACGCCGGATCCGCACGGTCAGCATGCCGCCCTTCACCCCCAAGAGCCTGACCGTCAAGCTCGACGAGATGTAGATCGGAGCGGCCGTGAGCAGGATCGTCACCCGCCGCGTCAGGATCGAGGTCGAGTTCCACCACGTGGACATGATGCGGGTAGCGCACAACGCCCAGTACCTATACTGGTTCGAGAAGGGGCGGATGGCACTGCTCGAGGAGATCTTTCCGCTCGACTGGGCGATCGACGAGCGGATCGGCACGCCCGTGGTGCTCAACCACTGCGAGTACCTCTGGCCCGCCGTCTACGGCGACGAGCTGGTCGTCACCACCCGGCACCGCAAGCTGGACAGCTACGAGGGGCGGATGAACTTCGAGCACTCGATCTCGCACGCGCGGCGCAAGCTGGAGCTGGCGCGGGGACGGACCGCGATCACGGCGATCGACATGGTGAGCGGGCGCCCCCTGCGGCGGATTCCGGAAGAGGCCTGGCGGCGCTACCAGGAGCTGGCGTAGCGGCTACTTTGGGCCGGTGGTCGCGTTGCGCGCCAGCAGGGGAGAGGCGGCGATCGCCGCCGCGTAGATGACCGTCGCGCCGATCAGGGTCGCGAAAAAGCCCCAGGCCATCGACGAGTAGATCGCCAGCGGCGTGGCCACCGCGCCGAAGCCGCCGTTGATCCCGAAGATCACCGCGGCGTGGCGCGGAGCCGCCTTGAGCTTGACCAGCTCGATCGCGAACGGTAGCGGCACGCCCATCGCGAACGAGAGCGGGAAGAGGATCACCACGGCGAACAGCGCGCGCAGAAAGAACGGAAGCCCCTGGGTCGCGTCCAGCAGCGTCGGCAGCGCCAGGGCCAGCACCGCGAGCAGCGGCAGAATCGCCAGCATCGCCAGGATTCGCCCCCGTTGCGAGATGGTTCCCGACCAGATCCCGCCGATCCCGGAGGCGATCAGCATCGCGGGCAGGACCAGGATCAGGCTGCGCCCCGGGGAGCCCAGGTACTTGGAGAGCCACTCGATGAAGACGATCTCCACCAGGATGTACGCCAGCCCGACCGCGCCGGCGAAGATCGCCAGCGCGGCGACCGAGCCGGGAACGCGACCGCGGCGCCCCCTCCAGGCGGCGCCCAGGATCAGCGGAATCAGCACCATGATCCCGGCCGCGATCAGCACGACCCGGATCATGCGCCGCACCTCCTCCCGCTCCGGGTAGACGTCGTAGGGGAAGGGTCGATCGTCGGTCGGCACCGGCGACAGCAGCGCTCCGGTGCCCTCCATCGCGGCGGCGGGATCGTCGCCTCGGATGATGCGCGAGAAGACGTGGCTGGTCGGCCGGTGCGGCAGGTGGCGGATCATCAGGGTGCGCCTGCCCCGACCGGTGACCCGGTCGTCCCGCGCCCACTCGACGAACTTCTCCACGTCCCGCGCGGTGAAGGGCGTGGGCCGCACCATCGCCATGAAGTACAGAGAGCCGCGCCTGCCCTTCTTCTTGCCCGGGTAGAACTCGTAGACGACGACGCAGTCCTCGGGGTTCTCCTGCCCCCGCTCGAGGAGCGCGCGGCGCACGGTCAAGAGCCAGCGGGCGATCCCGGCCTGGGCCAGATCGTTGATGTTGCGCTCCTCAACGGCCAGGTAGCCGCTCGGCTTCAGGTGGTCGAGCAGCACCTCGGTCGCCTCCAGGGTGTGCAGGTAGTCGGGAGGACCGATGTGCCCCAGGGTGCGGATCCGGTGGGTGTTGGCCATCGTGATCAGGTCGAACTTCTCGTCGCTGCGGGCGAAGTAGGTGCGCGCGTCCAGCACGTGCAGGTCGAAGCCGTCGTAGAACCTCCGGCCGAACTTGTGGATTCTCGTGTCGAGCACCACGTCGACGATCGCCGGGTTGATTTCGAGGCCGACCAGCTCTCCTCCCTCGGATTCCATCTCGCCGCCCTTGGAGATCGCGTGGGCGGCCTTGGTCACCCCCTCGGCGGCGGTGCCGATCACCAGCGCGTCGGCCCTCTCGCCGGTCCAGCAGTTGGGAACGCGGATGTCCCAGAAGTGGGATTTGATCGACTGGCGCGAGACGTGGTCGTTGAACAGGCCGTTGTAAGCCACCGTGTACCAGTTGATCCGCTTGTTCCTGAAAACGTCGATCCTCTCCACGAGGCTGCCCCGCGAGTACTCGAGCGGCGTGAGGTGATGCTTCTCGGGCCGCTCGGCGTGCCTGGCCTCCCTGCGGGTGTTGACCGTGTGCACCTTGGCCGGGTAGCGCTCGCTCTCCAGCCCCAGCGTGACCAGGTTGAACGCGTCGGCGGCGAGCTGGACCACGAACAGGGCCAGCGCCGCGCAGGCGAGCGATCCGTTGGCTATCTTGAGCTTGCGCCGGGCCTTTTCCTCTTCGCTCTTCGACGCCAGCCAGAACGCCGCGATCTGGACCAGCACGGCGACCAGAAAGACGCTGCCCTCCTCGCGAATCAGCGGAATGAAGATCGCCGCGGCCAGGGCGCCGAGGCCCGCTCCGGTCAGATCCGCGAAGTAGATCAAATGCACGCGGCGCCGGGCGAAGACCGAGGAGATGATCAGCGATCCGAGGATGAACGGCGGCGTGACCGACAGCACGTGAGCCACCTGGTTGTCGATCAGGTAGGCGGCTCCGGCCAGCCCCGCGATCGCCGAGGCGGGAAGCAGGAGCAGCGCCACGTCGACGACTCTGGGACCGAGCCGCGCCAGGAAGAAGGCCAGCATTCCGCCCAGGCTGATCCCCAGAAGCGCGCAGGAGATGACCAGGTTGGAATCGAGGTGGGAGGTCAGGAACTGCAGGGCGTGGTAATACGATATTTCGATGAACAGGACAGCGAACGACGAAACCATCGCCGCCAGGATCGCCCTGCGGTCCGCCCGGTCGGTCTCCTTCAGCTCGGAGACGATGCGCCAGACGAGCCTGACTTCGCCCATATTTCCCACCGTTGTTTCTGCTGGCGTGGAATCATTCGAATCACACCCCGAACGACTGTTTGCGGAACTCGAATGCCGGATTTGATTCCATCCGCGCCGAAAAGTCAAGCTGGCGATCCTGGATGATAGAAAAATTTCCCGATAGCGCGGAATGCTCGGAAGTTGATCTTCGGTATCACACCGGATACACAGTTGGGTATGGACGACGACGCAGAAGAGAACAGGGATCTGCCCGATCCGATCGGTCTGGTCGCTCTGGAGCGGACCGTATCTCGCGTGATTCGTCTTTGCGACGAGGAGGATCCCGGCCCGCGCTGGCACGCGGCGCTCTCGGCGCTGGAGGGCGCCGCGGCGGCGGTCTCGGAGCGCTACGACCTGCTTTGCGACCGCTACGCCCAGCTCAAGCTGCTCACCTCGCGGCTGTCCGAGGAGCTTTTCTGGCTGCGCGACCAGGTGGACGACCTGGCCGCGACCCCGGCGGCGCCGGAGCCGCCCGGTTCGTCCGGCGCCGAAGCTGGCGGCGGGAAGGGCGGCCGGCGCTACTCCGACCGGTGGCCGAGTTGAGCGCTCCGGGCTCGCTGCTGCACGGCCTCGAGCGCGCCGAGGAGCTGCGCTGCCGCACGGTCGCGATCGAAAAGGAGCTCGACCTTTTGCTGCCCGCGGCCCGGCGAGGTTCCGCTGGCGATCCGCCCCGCGACGATCCCGGTCGGCCCCCGCCCGACGAGGAGTCGCTCGCCGCGGCGATCGGCTCCAACATCGGCGCCTGGAGAAAACGGCGCGGCCTGACGCAACGGGAGCTGGCCGAGGCGACCGGAATCAGGCGCCCCAACGTGGCGCGGCTGGAGCGCGGCTCGACCCTGCCCAACCTCTCGACCGCGCGGCGCGTGGCCGCCGGCCTGGGCGTCTCGCTGACCGCGCTTCTGGAGGTGACCGGCGATCAGGCATCGAAGATGAAGCCGCCCTCGCCGTAGTCGACCTTGACCGTGTCGCCCTCGCGCACCCGGCCGGCGATGATCTCCTCGGAGAGCGGCTCGAGCAGCGTTTCGTTGATCACGCGCTTGAGCGGCCGCGCGCCGTAGGCCGGCTCGTAGCCCAACTCGGCCAGCTCGTCCCGTGCCGCGTCCGAGACCTCGAGCGAAAGATCGCGCGCGGCGAGCAGCTTCTGGTACCTCTCGAGCTGGATGTCCACGATCCCGCGGATCTCCTCGCGACCCAGCCTGTGGAAGATCAAGGTGGCGTCGACCCGGTTGAGGAACTCCGGTCGGAAGGTGGCGCGCAGCGCCTCCTCGGCCAGCTCGCGGATCTCGTCCGGGTCGTCCATCTCCAGCATGTACTGGGAGCCTACGTTGCTGGTCATCACCAGGATCGTGTTGCGGAAATCGACGGTCCGGCCGTGCCCGTCCGTCAGCCGGCCGTCGTCGAGCACCTGCAACAGCGCGTTGAACACCTCGAGGTGCGCCTTTTCGATCTCGTCGAGCAGCACCACGCTGTACGGCCGGCGCCGCACCGCCTCGGTCAGCTGACCGCCCTGCTCGAAGCCGACGTAGCCGGGGGGCGCCCCGATCAACCGCGAGACCGCGTGCTTCTCCATGTACTCGCTCATGTCGAGGCGCACCATGTTGGCCTCGTCGTCGAAGAGGAACTCGGCCACGGCGCGCGCCAGCTCGGTCTTGCCCACGCCGGTGGGTCCCAGGAATAGAAAGGACCCGATCGGGCGATCCGGATCCTTGAGCCCGGCCCGCGAGGTGCGGATCGCGCGGGCCAGCCTCGAGACCGCCTCGTCCTGGCCGACCAGGCGGCGGTGGATGCGATCCTCCATTCCCAGCAGACGCTCGCTCTCGCCCTCCAGCATCTTGCTGACCGGAATCCCGGTCCAGCGCGAGACCACGCCGGCGATGTCCTCGCCGGTTACCTCCTCGCGTACGAACGATCCCTCGGCGCGCGAGGCCTCCAGGTCGGCGTGCACCTGCTCGGACTCGTCGCGCAGCTCCGGAATCCGGCCGTAGGTGATCTCGGCCGCGCGCTGCAGCTCTCCGCGCCGCTGCGCGCCCTCGGCCTCGGTACGCAGCCGGTCGACCTCCTCGGCAATCTGCTTGGAGCGCCGCACCAGGTCGCGCTGGCGCTCCCAGCGGGTGCGTAGCGCGGTGGCCCGCTCCGACAGCTCGGCGATCTCGCGGTCGAGCTCCTCGACGCGCTCCGCCGCCGACTCGGAGTCCTCCATGCTCTTGGCCTGGCGCTCGACCTCGAGGCGCGTGATCTGGCGCTGCACGTCGTCGATCGGGGTCGGCAGGCTCTCCACCTCCATCTTGAGGCGGCTGGCCGCCTCGTCCACCAGGTCGATCGCCTTGTCCGGCAGAAAGCGCCCGGTGACGTAGCGCTCGGAGAGCGCCGCAGCCGCGGTCAGCGCCGCGTCCTGGATCCGGATCCCGTGGTGGACCTCGTACTTCTCCTTGATCCCGCGCAGGATCGCGATCGTGTCCTCCACGCTCGGCTCGCCGATGTACACCTGCTGAAAACGCCTCTCCAGCGCCTTGTCCTTCTCCACGTGCTTGCGGTACTCATCGAGCGTGGCCGCGCCGATGCAGCGCAGCTCGCCGCGGGCCAGCGCCGGCTTGAGCAGGTTGGCCGCGTCCTGGGCGCCCTCGGCAGCGCCGGCACCCACGATCGTGTGCAGCTCGTCGATGAACAGAATCACCCGCCCCTCGCGGGCGTTGATCTCCTTGAGCACCGCCTTGAGCCGGTCCTCGAACTCGCCGCGGTACTTTGCGCCGGCCACCAGCGAGCCGAGATCGAGCGCCAGCACCAGCTTGTCCGCCAGGCTCTCGGGCACGTCGCCCGAGGCGACGCGCTGGGCGATCCCCTCCACGATCGCGGTCTTGCCAACTCCCGGCTCTCCGATCAGGACCGGGTTGTTCTTGGTGCGCCGCGAGAGCACCTGCATGGTGCGCCGGATCTCCTCGTCGCGGCCGATCACCGGATCCAGCTTTCCCCTGCGGGCCAGGTCGGTCAGGTCGACGCAGTAGCGCTCCAGCGCCCTGAACTTGGCCTCGGGATCCGGGTCCGAGACCCGCTGGGCGCCGCGCACCTCGATCAGTGCGGCGCGCAGAGTATCACTATCGATACCTGCCTCGCGCAGCAGGCGCGCCGCCTCTCCGCCCTTGCCCGCGGCCATCGCCAGCGCGAAGTGCTCGGTGGAGACGTAGTCGTCCTGCAGCTGATCGGCCTGGATCTGGGCCGCGTCGATCAGATCCTTGAGATCGCGCGCGATATAGGTGTCGCCGCCCTCCACGCGCGGCAGCTTGTCCAGCTCCTGAGCCATCTTCGGTCGCAGCGATCCCGGAGAGACCCCGGCGCGCTCCAGCAGGGGAGCCACCGTTCCGTCCTGCTGGTCAACCAGCGCGGACAGCAGGTGCATTGACCCGACCTCCTGGTGACCCGCTCTTCGCGCGGAGCTCTCCGCGTCCGCCAGCGCTTCGCGCGATTTGACCGTCAGCTTGTCCAGTCGCATTCCTCACCTCCGCTGTGCCTCGTCATTCATCGGCCCCCTCAAGGTAGGCACGGCCGCGATCCGGTCAAGCTGGAACGCTCGGGCGGGAGCTCAGTCGCAGAGAATTCTGACCGAGAAATCGTCGAAGCTGGCACCGAACCACTCGGCCCAGTACTCGCCGTCCTCGGAGCCGTCCTTCACGTAGATGTAGCGCAGCCCCGGCCCGTAGCCCTCGAAGGTGTGGGAGACCTGGAACCAGGCGTCGTCGTCGTACTGGCAGGGGTCGTTGTCTTCGCCGCAGGCGTCGCTGCCCGGAGTCGTGGAAGACTCCTCGAAAGAATCGATCACGCCGTGCGAGGCATCCCGCAGCTCTACGCGCACCAGGTAGGTGTCGGGAACGTTGATCTCCGAGACCCACTCCTCGATCGCGATCGGCAATGCGGCGTCCAGCTGCTCTGTCGGAAATCCCGCGGCCACCAGGTCGATCTCCTGCTCGCGAGCGCACCACTCGTAGGAGGTGCTGAACAGGTAGTCGCCCGAGACCGGGTCTGTGGGCCCGTTGGCCCACGGCTGAACGGCCCAGCCGTCTCCTCCCGAGTCGGTGATCGTCCAGCCGGTCATCTCGCCGCTCTCGGCTCCGCCGTTTTCGACCAGCTCCGCCTCGTCGCAGATCCAGCCGCTGGTGTCCGTGTCCGTATCGGTGTCCGTGTCCGTGTCCGTGTCGGTGTCCGTGTCCGTGTCCGTGTCCGTGT
>CAZHCG010000148.1:0-12636 GCA_964530995.1 uncultured Myxococcales bacterium | reverse complement strand
TCAGGTCATGGCTTCCTCCTTCCCCAGGCTTTACCTGGCGCACCAACGTTGAGGTTCACTGTACCCACGGGCGCGGTTACAACGACCCGGAACTTCACTGTGTCAGCTGGCGGAGACCAATTCGAGATACCGATGCGGGCCGTGATGGTCTGGTACGGCACCGGGATCAACCCTCCTCCCGCCACCGGTCTGGACGATTCCGATCCGAGGTACAGGCCGACCTCGTGGGTAGGCTGGTCGTTCAACGGCGTTCGTTTTTACTCCGCGTACGAAAAGTCGAACGGGGAGGCCGTGCCTTTCTCGATAGACGGGTCACCTTCCCAGTGCCCGCAAAACCACCCCGGAACCACTTGCGGTGATCCTGGCGAGCCTGCGCGGTTCATCCAGGTTGCCGCAGTGGACATCTCCTCGGACCAGCACCTCGACCTGTGCGACTCCTATCCGCAAAGCCAGCTTTGCAGCTACGACATCTATGATCCCCCTGATCGTGCGGGTGGCCTGCTGCTCTATGGCAGCGGCCGTCCCTATCGCAAGAGCGGACTGTTACTAGCGTTCATCGAGCGCGGTGAAATCGGCGAAACGTACTACGACCCATCGCAAAACAAGGTGCTGCCCGCGGTCCACTACTGGGACGGCAGCGGCTGGTCGTCGTCCGAGAGCGACGCTGTCTCCATCACGCATCCGTCGAGCAGCCCTCCCTGCGACGACTACAAGGAGCCGAACTACGAACTGGTAGATACCGGATACGACACCGGTGTGGGAGAATACCGCGGCTGCCGGCCGCACATCGATCCAATCTGGCCGTCCGACTCGGATGGAAAGCTGGTCTTTGGAGAGATCTCGGCCGCGTTGATCGAATCGGGCGGCTCCGGATCCAAGATCGTGCTGGGGGCGGGCAACGTGTTCAACGCGCACTTCTACCCGAGCACTCCGTGGGTATACTTCTGGAAGACCCCTTTCCAGGAGCCCTGGAGCGGGTATTTCGCTTCGCCGCCGCCGAATGCAGACCAGTACACCAAGACCTCCGGCTACGGGTGGTACATCATCGACCCATACAGCGAGGGGCAATACGATGGGGATGGCTATATCGATGTGTGGCATACGATCACTGTATGGCGAGGGGGACCCAACCGTCCGTACGGAGTTTACACCGGCAAGGAGGAGATTCCATGGTGAGACGCCTGATCGTCATGCTCGCGCCGCTCCTTGTGTCATGCGGACCGGGAGTCGAGCCGGAGACAACCACTGATGGAGGAGTGGACGCGGACACCGATACCGATACCGACGCGGACACCGACACGGACACCGACGCGGATACCGACACGGGCACCGATACCTGCCCGGAGCAGGACTACCAGGTGATCGACCTCGCGACCGGTCAGTCCCACACCTGCGTCGTGCTGGACGGCGGCGGGGTGAAGTGCTGGGGCTCAAACCAGTTCGGCAAGCTGGGCTACCCGCTGGAAGATGATCTCTGCACCGGGCAGATGCCCGCTGACTGCCCGGTGGTGGATGTCGGCGGTCCTGTCGCTCGGATCGCTGTCGGCGCGTACCACACCTGTGCGATGCTCGAGAGCGGTGTGGTCAAGTGCTGGGGTTACGACGCCACGCCGACGGGAAGCCTCTGCTACGGAGTCCTCGGAGATGAGACCGTGCCGGCCTGCGGCTTCGTCGACGCTCCGTCCACTGTCGAAGCGTGGGATGTCGGCCATCCGGCGACTTCGATTTCATCGAGTGCCTTTCATACCTCCTTGGTGACCGAGGAAGGCGAAGTGTTCACCTGGGGCTGCAAGTGCTATTCAGCTTGCACTCCCGACACCGTCGATACAAAAAGCTTCGGCCAGCCGGTCGTCCAGTCGTCCACGGGCGGCTCCCTTCATTGTGTCCTGTTGCAAGGAGGCGAGGTGTACTGTTGGGGCTACAACTCTGAAGGCCAGCTCGGGTACGGCCACACCGACTTCGTGGCGGCCGCCCAGGTGCCCGACCAGGTCGGGCCGGTGGAGCTGGGCGGGCCGGCGGTGCAGGTCGCGGCCGGGGGCGACCACACCTGCGCGATCCTCGAGGGCGGCGGCGTGGTCTGCTGGGGCCATAACAGTGTTGCCGGTCAGCTCGGCTACGGCAACACCGAGAACGTCGGCGACGACGAGCTGCCGGCCGATGTGGGCACGGTCGACGTCGGAGAAGAGGTGGTCCAGATGTCGCTGGGCAATACGTCGACTTGCGCAGTGCTGTCCGACGGCTCATTGAAATGCTGGGGATACTGGTCGTACGAAGCCGGGGAGGTCGTCGGCGACGACGAATCACCGGCGGACGTCGATCCGATTGACGTGGGCGGCCCCGTGACCCGGGTCAGCGCCGGCGGCTCTCACATCTGCGCGGTGATGGCCAGCGGCGCGATCCGATGCTGGGGCAGCAACAGCTACGGTCAGCTCGGCTACGGAGACGCGGTGAGCCAGGACGAGTACATCGGCGACGACGAGCCGCCGTCCAGTCTCTGCGAGGTGCCGGTGATGTGAGCGCACCGGCGCCCGCTTCACCCGGCGGCGAGCCGACAGCGCGGAATGCTCAGCTTGCGAGCGCTTTCAGCTTTCCCGCGAATCGGCCGGGCAGGGGGGCCGGGCAGCGGCGCTCGTAGTCGAAGGCGGAAAAACCGATCTCCACCAGCGCCACCTCCCGGTCGTCGTCCGGGCGCCTCACCCGGTGATTGAGGCGAAAGGTGACCCGTCCGATCTCGACCGGAGCGATCTCGAAGACCAGCACGTCGCCGACGAAGGCCTCGCTGCGATAGACGGCTCCGGCGTCGGCGGCGACCAGCCCGGTGCGACCGTCGCCCAGGTCGGTCTCGGTGGCGTCGAGCTCGGCCAGCAGGCGCAGCCTGGCCTGGTGGGCCAGGCCCAGCAGCCGGTCGTAGGCCAGGTGCCCGCCGTAGTTGAGGTCGGTGACGCGCACCTCGAGCTCGGTGGTGAACGGGTAGCGCTCGAGCGTATCGATCTTCACGCGAGGCATGCGAGCGACGATAGCGAAAAAACGACGACAACGGTAGACGAGTGTCGCGAGAACTTTTTTGCTACAATCGAAGGCAAGGGAAAACGAAACGGGGTGGAGATGCGAACCGCCGAGTCAGTGAAAACCGCGGCCCTCGGGTTCCTGCTTTTGTGCGCGGCCGCCTGCGGGAGCTCGCCGGCGGCCGGCTTGCCGGACGGAGGCGACGGGGGAACCGACGCGGACGGCGACGTCGATACCGACGCGGACGGCGATGTCGATACCGACGCGGACGGCGATGTCGATACCGACGCGGACGGCGACGTCGATACCGACGCGGACAGCGATGTAGACTCCGACGCCGACACGGATTCGGACGCGGGCTGCGTCGACCAGGACGGCGACTGGTGGTGCGAGGAGTTCGACTGCGCGGACACGGACAGCACGGTGCACCCCGGACAGCAGGAGGACACCGACGACGGGATCGACAACGACTGCGACGGAGAGACCGACGAGCAGGACGCGCCGCCGGCCACGATGTGGTCCGAGCTTTGGTACTCGGCCGACGACCTGCTGGTCTACGTCCAGATCGACGAGAGCGACGGGAGCGTGGTCGGGTTCACCGGCTCGTCGATCGACGGCCTGCCGCTGGGCCAGAACTGCCTGACCATGCTCGCGGCCGGATCGCTGCTCGGCGCCCGCCTCTCTCAGGCGGACGACCTGACCTACTTCTACCACGTGCCCGATCCGCCCCGCGACGGAAGCGCGGTGACTCCGGTGATGCTGGGCGTGATGATCGATCAGATCATGCTCGAGGCTCTCTACACCGACTGCGACGGGCGAATCTACGGGATGGACACCGGCCTCGACGTGGGCAGCAACACGGGCAACCGCCTGCTGCGCTTCACCGGCGACGTGCTGGCCAGCGAGTTCGACTACGAGGTGATCAGCGACCTGTCGGTCGCGGACGTGGCCGACATCGACGACATGGGCCCCGGGATCGATTCGGATGGAGAGATCACCGACAACCCGGGGTTCGCGATCGATACCGGGGACATATACGATTTCGACTACGAGACCGGTTTCGGCACGCTGATCGGCTCGGGCGGCACCTGGGGCATCCACGCGCTGGGAGGCCCGCTTTTCGACGACGAGGTGGCGCGGCTGTACATCCTCTCCTCCGACGCGAACCTGTACGAGGTGGACCCGTTCACCTACGAGGTCTCCGAATCGCTGGGAACCGGACCGGCGGTCTCCCAGGGGCACCCGGGCTGGAGCGGGCTGGCCGGCCCCCTGACCGACTGCGTCAGCGCATTTCCGGATTGAGCCATCCCGGCGTCGACGCGTATTGACAGCCGTCAACGACGTATGTACACTTGAAATGTACAAAAGGTGGTCGCATGATCGATGTCAACATCACCGAGCTGCGTGCCAACTTGCCGGGCTACCTTTCGCGGACGCGCAACGGCGAGCGGTTTCGCGTCTTGCGGCGCGGGCAGGTGGTAGCCGTGCTCTCACCCCCCGAAGAAAAGCGCGAAGGCGCGCGCAAGGGTCTGGCGCATCTGGCGAGGACCGCGTGGGTCGGAGACGTGGTCGGCCCGCTCGACTCGAGCTGGGAAGCGGATGCTCCTGCTTGATACCTGCGCCCTGATCTTCGACGCTCTCCAACCGCGCCGGCTCACCGCGCGAGCGCGGTCGGCGATTGATCGAGCGGACGCCTCCGGGCGGCTGGCGTTGAGCGACATCTCGCTGTGGGAGACCGCGATGCTGGCCGAGCGCGGCAGGTTGGAGATCGACACCGCTGCCGAGGACTTCCTGCGCCTGGCCCTGGCGGCGCGCGGGATTCGGGTCTTGTCGATCTCCGTGGAGATCGCAGCGCGCTCTACGGCGCTCGAGATGCACAAGGACCCCGCGGATCGGATTATCGCGGCGACCGCGATCGAGCACCGCGCCCGGCTCGTCACCTCGGACGAGCAGATGAGGCGAGACGAACAGATTCCCACCCTCTGGTAGGCGGATCGCACGGCCGATCCTGACGTTCAAGGCAACGACAGGATCGCCTCGGCCACGGCCCGCGGATCCTCGAGCTGCGGCAGGTGTCCCACCTCGGGCAGGCTGACCAGGCGAGCCCGAGGGATTCTTCGCGCCAGCTCTTCGCCCCTGGCGTGGGAGATGATCCGATCGTCGGTTCCGTGGACCACCACGGTCGGGCAGCGCAGCTCCCCCAGGCGATCGCGCGCGTCGAAGCCCCGGACCGCGGCGCGCTGTCCGGCCAAACCCCTGCCCCGCGGCGGACGCTCCAGCCTGCTTTTCACGAAGCTCTCCAGCTGATCGGGACGCTCGGCGGCGAAGCGCCGGCCGAACGAGGCTCGCGCGATGCCGGCGGCGATCCGCTCGTGGCTCCCGCTCGTTCGCGCCAGCGCGGCGGCCGCCTCGGGCGTCGAGCCCAGATCGCGCCGGGCGCCGCTGGGAGAGGTGGCCAGCAGAGCCAGACCGGCCACCGTCTCGGGGCTTTGCAGGGCCAGCTGCAGCGCGACGTAACCGCCCAGCGAGTGTCCGGCCACCACGGCGCGTTTCAGCCGCAGCGAAGAGATCAGGGACTCCAGGTCGCGCGCCATCTGCGGGATCGTGTATGGCCCCCGCGGCGCGGCGCTGAGACCGGCGCCGCGGTTGTCCACCGCGATGCAGGTGCGCGAGAACTCGAGGATTGCGATCAGCGGCGCGAAGACTTCGAGATCGAGCCCCAGGCCGGGAACCAACACCAGCGCCGGGCCCTGGCCGCGTACCTCGCTGTTGAGCTCGATCCTCTCCATCCGCGCCACGGGTTGAAAATCTACCCGGCCACGGTCCGGTCCGCAAACGCGCGGTGGTCCGAAAAATCGTCCTGGCGTAGAGTCCCTTTCAGATGATCTTCACCCCGTTGCTGCTGCTGCTCGCCTGGCTGACGAACGTCTTCGTCTGGGCGTTCGTCTTCGGGCAGCGCGACCGCGAGCCGGTCAGCCGCGCCTTTCTGCTGTTCGCCGGCGCCAGCGCCGGCTGGGTCGGTCTGGAGCTGCTGTTCTACGTGCCGGCGATGCGGGGCCACGAAGAGGTGGTGCTGCGCGCGACCATTCCGCTGTGGGTGCCGATCGGATTTTTGTTCATGCACTCCGCCTACCAGCTGGTGGGACGCAGGCGCGACCCGATCTACTGGATCGCGCTGGCGGCGACCGCGGCCGCGACGGCTTTCAACCTGGGCAGCGAGACGGTCCTGCTCGGTTACCGGAGGTACGACTGGGGCGTGGCGGACGTGCGCGACCCCTTCTGGCACCTGCTGGTCTGCCTGGTTCCGGTCTCCTCGAGCCTCTGGGGTCTGTGGTTGGTGGCGAGGAGACTGAAAAGAGCGCGCGGCGTCGAGATCCGCAGGCCGCTGAGACTGGTGGTCGGCGGCGGCGTGCTGACGCTGGGAGGCGTGTTCGTGCTCAACGTCGCCTTGCCCGACCTGTTCGGGATCGTCGACTTTCCCAGGCTCGGCTCGGCGACGATGTCGGTCTTCGTGCTGGTCATCTTCTTCGCGGTATCGCGCTACCGTTTCTTGACGATCACCGTGGAGCAGGCGGCGGAGGAGCTGTTCGAGGACCTGGGCGACGGGATCGTGCTGGCCGACGTGGACGGTCGGGTGCGGCGAATGAACCGCGCGGCCCGCGGAATGCTGGCGACCGCGGGCGCCGAGGAGGCCGAGCTGGACGCCGAGGATCTGCTCCTCGAGCTGGGAGACGAGGTCGTCGGCGAGAGCAGGATCGTCCCGGTCGAACGGCGCGGCGAGCGCAGGGAGCTGCTCGTCTCGGGCTCGAGGCAGCAGCGCGGCGGAATCGAGACCGGTCTGATTGTCGTGCTCAGGGACGTCACCGAGCAGCAGCGGGCCGAGCGGGTGCTGCGGCGCACACGGAACGAGCTGGAACGAGAGGTCCGGCGTCGGACCGAGGAGCTGGAGCAGGCCCAGGAGATGGAGGCGATCGGCGCTCTGGCCGGCGGAATCGCTCACGACTTCAACAACCTGCTGGCCGCGATCCTCGGCTTCGCGACCTCGGCGCGGGACGAGCTGCCCGGAGAAAGCCGGGTGCGGGCCGATATCGAGGAGGTGATCTCGGCCGCGAGCAGAGCGCGCGACACAGTCGAGCAGATGCTGGCCTTCGGCAGGCGCGAGCGTCCCTCGCACCAGACGCTGGAAGTGGGACGCGTGGTCGAGGACGCGCTCAAGCTGCTGGAGGTTTCGCTGCCGCCGGATGTCTCGGTGAGCACGGATCTGCGCGACTGCGGAGCGCGCGTGCTGGGCGACGCCTCCCAGATTCAGCAGGCGGTGATCAACTTCTGCACCAACGCCCGGGAGGCGATCCGCGGGCGCGGGGAGATTCGCGTCGAGACCGGGACGGTCGAGCTGAATCGCGACAGCTCCGAGCGGCGCGACTCGTTCGATCCCGGCAGGTACGTGCGGATCGAGGTGCGCGACGACGGCGTGGGAATGCCGCCGGAGGTGCTGCGGCGCGCTTTCGATCCGCTGTTCACCACGCGCCGGGAGAGCAGCGGGCTGGGGCTGGCGATCGTCAGGCGGATCGTTCGCGATCACGGCGGCGACATCCGCGCGCAAAGCGAGCCGGGAAAGGGATCGAGCTTCGAGCTGCTTTTGCCGCGGCTCGACATGGACGAAGTCGATCTCGGCGGTTTCGAGGGCCGCGAGCGGATTATGGTCGTCGACGATCACGCTCAGGTGGGACGGCTCTGCCGTCGGATGCTGGAACCGCTCGGCTACTCGGTGACCGCGCTCTCGCGGCCACACGACGCCCACGACTCGGTGCGGAGGGATCCAGCCGGATTCGACCTCGTGATCACCGACCAGGTGATGCCCGAGATGACCGGTCTCGAGCTGTATGAAAGGCTGCGTTCGATTCGCGTCGATCTGCCGGTGATCCTGCTGGCCGAAAAGACGGTCGCCGACGGCGAGCGGGCGGCGGGCGCCGATCTGTCCGAGATCTGCGACTTCGTGCCCAAGCCCCTGGATCGCGCCGCGCTGGTCGCGGCGGTGCGCCGCCTGCTCGACGCGGCGGGGAGGGGAGGCCGGACGCGATGAAGTACCTCTTTTTCGTCCACGTGGTCGCCTTCGTCTCGTACCTGGTCACCTACGGGCTGCTCTACGCCCGCAACCGCACCGAGAAGCTCAACCGCGATCTGAGGCTCTTTCTGCTCAACCTGATCGGCTGGGTCGCCCTGGAGTTCACCTTCTTCCTGGAGGTCTCCCGGGGCAGGGAGCTGCTGATCTGGAGGCTCGCCTCGGTTTTCTGGATTCCGTCCGTCTTCTGGTTCCTCAACTTCGTCTACCGCCTGACCGGCAGGGCTCGGGACTGGTTGTACTGGTTTTCGCTGGCGCTGGCCGCGGTGGGCGTGGTCGCGTACGTCGGGACGGATCTGGGGTTGAGCGGATACAAGAGGTACGCCTGGGGCGTCGCCGACGAGCAGGGTCCGGCCTACCCCGTTTTCATCGGCGTCGTTTTCTTCCACGCGGTGGTCGCCATCTCGATGATGGTGCGTCACGCGCGCGTCGCCGGAGCTTCCAGGGGACGCGCCCTCGAGCGCTCGCTGAAACTGGTCGCGGCGGGCGCCGTCGCGACTTTCGGCTCGGCGGCGATGATCAACGTGGTGCTGCCAGCGATTTCCGAGATCGGTCCGGTGCCGCGGCTGGCGTCCTGCTCGACCGTTCTGCTGCTGCCGTTCCTCGACCTGGCCGTCCTGCGCCACGGCTTTCTCTCGGTCTCGGTGGGTCAGGCCGTCGAGGAGCTGTTCGAGGGATTGCGCGACGGAGTGGTGCTGCTCGATCGACAGGGCACGGCCCGGCGGGCGAACCGAGCCGCACGAGAGCTGCTCGGTCTGGGCGAAGACGAAGACGCGGCGCCAGCGCTGGAGGGGCTGCTCGCCGGTCGCCCCGAGGGAGTCGATCTGCACGAGGTGGAGGTCGGCCGGGAAGGATCGGAGCGGGGGCGCGTGCTGGCTATCTCGAAGACCGCCACGCGGCGCAGGGGGATCGAGTTCGGAGCGGTGGTCACGATCCACGACCTGAGCGAGCGACGGCGTTCCGAGGAGGTGCTGCGCCGCTCGAGGGACGAGCTGGAAGAAAGAGTCGCGGAGCGCGCCCGCGAGCTGCGCGCCGCGCAGAAGATGGAGGTGATCGCAGCGATGGCGGGAGGCATCGCCCACGACTTCAACAACCTGCTGGCCGCGATCGTCGGGTTCGCGTCGGCGGCTCGCGATGACCTCGACGAGGAGCACCCCAACCGGGAGGACGTGGAGGAGATCCTGATCGCCGCGGGACGCGGGCGCGAAATCGTGCGTCAACTGCTGGATTTCGGTCACGGCGCCGATATCGAGCCGCGCAGGCTGGATCTGGCCTCCGTGGTGCGCGAGACCCTGCGACTGGTCGAGGTGTCGCTCCCTCCGGGAGTCTCGCTGGAGCTCGACGGCGCGGGTCGGGGGATCTTCGTCCACGGAGACGCGGCGCAGCTGCACCAGGTGGTGATGAACCTCTGCACCAACGCCTGCCAGGCGATGGTCCGGGACGGGGGCGAGCTGAAGGTCTCTCTGCGGCGCGTTGCGCCCGGCCACGGCGAATGTCCTCCGGAGCTGGAGCCGGGCGGTTACGCGCTGTTGGAGGTGCGCGACGAAGGCGAGGGCATTTTCCCCGAGGTGAGGGACCACATCTTCGAGCCGTTCTTCACCACCCGCGGCGGGTCGGGGGGCACCGGGCTGGGACTGGCCACCGCGATGCGGATCGTGGAGAGGCACGGCGGCCGGCTCACGGCCGAGAGCGAGCCGGGTCGCGGCTCGCTCTTTGGCGTCTACATTCCCGAGGTCAGCAGCGAGAGCCCCGAGCAAGCGGAGGCCGATCCGCCGGCGGTGCGGGGCGACGAGCGGATCCTGTTCGTGGACGACAAGCAGCAGATGGTACGGATGGGGAGGCGGCTGCTGGAATCGTTTGGGTACAGCTTTTCCGGTTTCACGTCGCCTCTCGAGGCGTTGTCGGTTTTTCGCCGGAGAGCCGAGGCGTTCGACCTGGCAATCGTCGATCTAAAGATGCCGGGGATGACCGGCATCGAGCTGACCGCGGGTCTGCGCGAGGTGGACCCCGAGCTTCCCGTGATCCTCGTTTCGGGCAACGCCTCGCCGGAGGATCTGGACAGCGCTCGCCGAGCCGGAGTGGCGGCTTTTCTGGGCAAACCGCTGGCCAAGAGAAGGCTGGCCGAGGCGGTGCGAGAGCTGCTCGACAGCTCTACTCGCCGATGATCTTGATCAGCACCCGCTTGCGACGCCGTCCGTCGAACTCGCCGTAGAAGATCTGCTCCCAGGGACCGAGATCGAGCTTCCCCTCGCTGATCGCCACCGTCACCTCGCGGCCCATCAGCTGGCGCTTGAGGTGGGCGTCGCCGTTGTCCTCTCCGGTGCGGTTGTGGCGGTAGCGGCTCGTCGGCTCGTGCGGCGCCAGCCCCTCGAGCCACTCGTCGTAGTCCTGGAGCAGCCCCCCTTCGTCGTCGTTGATGTAGACGCTGGCCGTGATGTGCATCGCGTTGACCAGCACCAGGCCCTCCTGCACGCCGCTCTTTTCGAGCGCCTCCTCCACCCGGCCGGTGATGTTGATGTAGTCCCGGCGCCCGGGGGTCTCGAACCAGAGCTCCTCTCGATGCGATTTCATCTCGTTGCCTCCTTGCCCAGACGAAAAATCAATGTAGAGCAACTCCGAGATCGTTGAAATACCGCGACGAAAAAACAAGCCTTCGTAGAGATCGGATTTTCGTGTATTATTCGGCAAGAGAGTGTGAAAACCTCATGGGTGAAGGGTATCGGTCGAGCCGGACCCGACGCCTGACAGAAAAGGGAGGACGTATCAGATGTTCAAAAAGAGCGCCTTGACCTGCTTGATCGCCTTGTTCCTCGTCTCGCTGGGCTGGGCTCCGACGGGCTGCGTCGGGGAAGGCGACGGAGGAACCGACGCGGACAGCGACGCGGACAGCGACGCGGACAGCGACGCGGACAACGACGGCGACAGCGACGCGGACAGCGACGGCGACAGCGACGCGGATACAGACGGCGACAGCGACGTGGATTGTTCCGATCCGGAGGCCGGAGTGGGCGACGAGTGCTACCTGCCCGACCAGGAGTGCATCTGCGACAACATCTGTGGACATCACATGTTCCCCGACGACGAGTCGTTGATCACCCACTACTGCTACGCCGAGTGCATGGAGGAGGGCGAGGACGAGTACTCCTGCCCCGACGACAGCCAAATCTGCGTCGACCTGGCCGGAGGCGGCGGCGATCAGGATGCCGGACCCGACGCCGGCAGCGAGGATCCGGTTCTGGCCTGCCTGCCCGCGGGAACGGCGGTCGCCAGCTCTTGGTCCGCGGAGATCATCCAGGCCGGGGACGAGGCGGGCATGTTCGATATCTCGCAGGGCATCGACTGCCAGGTATCGGTCGGCGACTACCAGGCAACCGTCGGTATGGCGGTCGGCATGGAGCACAACGATCCGGTCGAGGGGGATTTCATCATCCTGATGTTCCAGGGGACGGTCGGCAGCGAGCTGCTCGCCTTGCAGATCCTGATTCCGCGCGAGAACTGGGAGGAGGGCACGCTCGAGCTGAACGAGACGACCCAGGACTTCTCGGCCTCCCTGATGCGCATGCAGCTTTCCGGTCAAACGATCACGGCGGGCTGGTACGAGGCCTTCGGGATGGAGGGCACGCTCGAGCTGACCTCGGCTCTCGAGCCGCACGCCTCCGGGATGGGCGGCGAGAAGTCGACGGGATCGCTCGATCTCGACATGCTCGGTTTCCGCGCCGAGATCGATCCCGCCGAGCTCGCCAAGTAGCTCTCGTCAGAAACTAGATTGCGCTTTTGCCCGATTCTGGGTTAGTAATGACCAGCTGGAAAAACGAGATCGGGGCTCGAAAGCCTTCCCGGAGAAAGAGGTGTTGTCATGACTGGCTGGCGTTTTTCGATTTTTGTGCTCGCCGCGGTGTTGACCGCCGCTGTTGCCTTCGGCTGCAGCGACGACGACGACAGCGGGGACGGCGGTCCCGACGCCGCGACCGACGCGGATGCCGACACGGACGCGGATGCCGACACGGACGCGGATGCCGACACGGACGCGGATGCCGACACGGATACCGACGCGGATACGGATACGGATACCGATGCCGACACCGATACCGGTACCGGGGAGGATCCATTTCTCCAAATAGATCTCGATTGCAGCAGCCCGGTGGCCAGCTCCAACGGCGAGTGCATCATCGGCGTCAACGATTGTCCGGACGGACAGGTCTGCGGGCAGTTGATGTGGCAGAGCACCGGCATTCCCGAGGGAGTGATCAACAACTACTGCTTCGACGAATGCGCCGACGAGCCGTTCGTCGAGCCGGACGCCGGTCCGGACGCCAGCGTCGACGGCGGACAGGACAAGTGGCGCGACACCGATTCGGCAACGGACACGGGAACGGACGCCGACACGGACACGGACACGGACACCGATACCGACACCGACACCGATACCGATACCGACACGGACATGGATACCGACACCGACACGGACACGGACACCGACACGGACACGGACACCGACACGGACACGG
>CAZHCG010000147.1:0-12709 GCA_964530995.1 uncultured Myxococcales bacterium | reverse complement strand
ATCAAGGCCAGCTCGGGTACGGGCACACCGACTTCGTGGCGGCCGCCCAGGTGCCCGACCAGGTCGGGCCGGTGGAGCTGGGCGGGCCGGCGGTGCAGGTCGCGGCCGGCGGCGACCACAGCTGCGCGATCCTCGAAGGCGGCGACGTGGTCTGCTGGGGGTGGAACGAGTCGATCGGCCAGCTCGGCTACGGCAACACGGAGAACGTGGGCGACGACGAGCTGCCGGTCGATGTGGGCACGGTCGATGTCGGCGGAGAGGTGGTCCAGATGTCGTTGGGCAAGACGTCGACTTGCGCAGTGCTGTCCGACGGATCCTTGAAGTGCTGGGGTATCTGGTCGTACGAGGCCGGGGAGGTCGTCGGCGACGACGAGTCGCCCGCCGAGTTCGACCCGATCGGCGTGGGGGGGCCGGTGACCCGGGTCAGCGCCGGCAGCTCCCACATCTGCGCGGTGATGTCCAGCGGCGCGATCCGATGCTGGGGCAGCAACAGCTACGGTCAACTCGGCTACGGCGACGCGGTCAGCCAGGACGAGTACATCGGCGACGACGAGCCGCCGGCCAGCCTCTGCGAGGTGCCGGTGATGTGAGCGCACCGGTTGCTTCGATTTTGTTGCAGGGGCAATAGACCCGTCCATCCCCCTGTTTGGGGCCGAAAAGGCCGGCACGTCCGCTTCGAGCCGGGGTATCGCGATCGAGCGCCGCCCGCCGGACTCCCGTCCCGAAACGATTTCCCCACAGCGCGGAGTGCTCCGCTCTTCTCCCATCTTGACGGCACCCCTCACCGACCGTAAAGTATCCCGGCTTCACGGGCGCGCGCCCGGTTACCATCGGACGAGTAAAACGAATCGACGGTCGCGCGTGGTCGTAATATCGAATCGGGATCTGCTGGTCGTGGCCATCAACAAGAACAAGATACTGTCCCTGGCGCAGAAGCACACCGCGAAAGGCCAGTTCGGCAAGGCGATCGCCGAGTACAGGAAGCTGGTCGACGCCGATCCGGGCGACATCCGCACCTGGCTCAAGATGGGCGACCTCTATACCCGGATGGGCTCCCGCGGCGAGGCCACCGAGACCTATCTCAAGGTCGCCGAGCACTACAAGCACAGCGGCTTCCACCTCAAGGCGGTGGCGGTCTACAAGCAGGTGCTCAAGCTCGATCCGACGCTCAGCGAGGTCTACGAGCTGCTGGCCGACGCCTACATGAGCCTGGGGCTCAACTCCGAGGCGTTGATCCAGCTCGAGCAGCTCGCCGACATGTACCAGCAGATGGGCCGCGCGGATCGGATGATCCACGTGCTGGGTCGCATGGTGGAGCTGAACCCGGAGAACATCGCGACCCGCCTGCGGATCGCCGAGCATCTCTCCGAGCAGGGCGACACGGAAGGGGCCGTGCGGCAGTTCCGCCACGCCTGCGATCAGCTCAAAGAGCAGGGTCGCATCGAGGATTTCCTCAAGGTGGCCGAGCGCCTGCTCTACCACGACTCCTCCCGGGCGGACGTGGCGCGCGAGGCGGCCGAGTACTACGTCGAGGGCAGGCAGTACAAGCGGGCGCTGGCCAAGCTCCAGATCTGCTTTGGCGAAGACCCGCGCGACCTGCGGACGCTGGAGATGCTGGCCGAGTCGTTCGCCGGGCTGGGCCAGCCCGGCAAGGCGGTCTCTGTCTACGGCGAGATCTCTCACATCCTGGACGAGCAGAATCGCCAGACCGAGCGCCGCGAAGTGTTGGAGCGGATCCTCGAGATCGACCCCGAAAACGAGTTGGCGAACAGGGAGCTGAGCCGCGGCGCGGCTCCGGAGCCCGAGCCCGCCGTGGTCCCCGCGGAAGTCGAGCCGGAAGAGCTCGACGATCTCCCCTCCCCGGCCGCGGCGATCGCGGAGCCCGAGCCGGAGACCTCCGAGCCCAAGTCCGCCGCGGAGCCTCTGGAGGCCGGCGATCTTTCGGAGCTGTCGGCGGACCAGGTCGCCGATCGAGCGATGAAGATCCTCGGCGAGGTAGAAGTGCTGCTCAAGTACGGCCTCACAAAGCGAGCGGCCGAGCACATCACGACCATTTTCGAGTTCGACTGGTACAACATCGACGCTCGCGAGAAGAACAAGGATCTGCTGCTCGAGCTAGACCGTCCCAAAGAGGCGATCGAGCAGCTGTTCGTGCTGGCCGAGGGCTTCGTCGAGGAGCAGCCCGAGGGATCGGTCTACTACCTGCACCAGATCCTGGGAATCGATCCGACCAATCAGCGGGCGCGCAAGATGCTGACCGACATCGGCGGGGTCCTCCCCCCGCACCTGGCCGACGGGGCGGAGCCGGCGCCGGATTTCCAGGACATCGATATCGACGACACCGTGCCCATCCCCGAGCCGGAGCCGGAGCCGGAGCCGGAGCCGGAGCAGGAGCAGGCGCAGCCCGTCGATGTCGATCTCGGCCCCGAGATCTCCGAGATCGAGGCCGAGCCCGGGGAAGAGATCGACCTGGCGATCGAGCTCGAGCCCTCGATCGATGACGTGCCGTACCAGGAGCCGGAAGGCGCGCTCAGCGAGGACGACCTCGAGGGCGGCGAGGATCTCTCCGAGGAGGAAGTCGTTCCGGTGGTGGACGACGAGGAAGAGGAGGAGGGGGAGGGGGACGACGGAGCCGATCGTACCTCGGTCTTCGAGCTGGACGAGAGCATGGTCTTCGACGAGCCGGCCGGCGGGTCGGAGCCGGAGGTCGAGGTGGCAGCCGGGGGAGAGGACTCGCTCAGGCTCGACATGGAGGATCTCGAGGAGCCCGAGCCGATCGAGGATCTCGACCTGGAGGAGCCGGAGGCCGATATCGTCGAGCCTGAGCCGGCTCCCGAGCCCGTGCCCGAGGTCGAGCCGGATCGTCCCGACATCGAGGAGGAGATCGAGGAGATAGAGTTCTTCGTCAGCCAGGATCTGGTCGACGAAGCGCGCGGGATCCTGGACGACCTGCTGGAGCAGCACCCCGACGACCCGCGCCTGCTCGAGCTCGAGAAGAGCCTCCCCGCCGAGGAAGAGGAAGAGGAGCCCGAACAGGCCGCGCCGCCCGCCCGCGAGCAGGCGGAAGAGGACCTGGCCTCGCTCGAGCTGGACGACATGGATCTCGGCGGCGTCACCAACGACGAGATGCACGACGAGATCGAGCAGGTCTTCTCGCAGTTCAAGGCCGGGGTCAAAGAGCAGGTCGACGACACCGACTTCGCGACCCACTACGACCTGGGGCTGGCCTATCGCGAGATGGGTCTGCTCGAGGACGCGATCAAGGAGTTCGACCTCGCCTCCGGCGATCCTTCCCGGGCGGCGTCGGTCAAGATGATGATCGGCATCTGTCACGCCGATCTGGACAACCCGAAAGAGGCGATCGCTTCTTTCGAGGAGGGCCTGGCCAAGCCCGACCTGGCCACCGAGGAGCAGCTGGCGCTCAAGTACGAGCTGGCCAAGGTCCTCCAGGACCAGGGACGCAACGACGATGCCCTCGAGCTGCTCAACGAGGTGATCAACACCGATCCCGGCTTCGCCGACGTCGCCGAGCGCATCGAGGCTCTCGGCGGCTGAGGTGGAACGGGGGAGCACCGGCAAGGGCGACACGCGGTCCCGGCGTCTGCCGATGGCGCGAGCGATCGCTTTGGCCGGCGCTGCGATGTGCGCCGCGTGCAGCTCGACCTGCAACCCGTCGAGATCGGCCGCCGGATCCGCGGCCAAGTCTCCCAGGACGGCGAGCGCCGCCGAGGACGCCGCACGGGCTGAAAGCGACGAGAGCGCCAACGGCGAGCGGGCGACCCGGGAGCGGCCGGAGACCGCCCGGGCCTGGACCACTTTCCGCGGATCGACTCTGCGCAACGGGCGCTCGCCCGTGCGCGGGCCGCGGCGCGCGAAGCTGAAATGGGTCTTTCGCACGCAGGGCCGGATTTACGCCGACGCGGCGGTGCGGCGGGACGGGACGCTGCTGGTCGTCTCCCAGGACGGAAACCTCTACGCGGTCGGTACCGACGGCCGCGAGATCTGGTCGTTCGACCTGGAAGGCAAGAGCTGGACCTCGCCGGCGGTCGGGCGCGACGGCACGATCTACGTCGGAAGCGACGCCGATCGCCTGCTGGCGCTCTCGCCCGACGGCGACCCGCGCTGGACCTTCTCCACCGAGCGACCGCCCCCCGAGGGCGAGAGCGCCAGCGCCGGGCTCTGGGACGTGGACACCTCTCCGCTGCTGCTGGCCGACGGGACCGTGGTCTTCGGCTGTCACACGTATCTGATCGCGCTGCGTCCTTCGGGAAGCCAGCGCTGGTCGTTCGAGGCCGGCGCGGGAGACGCCAAGATCTTTTCCAGCCCGGCGGCCGCCCCGGACGGAACGATCTACTTCGGCACGCAGGGCGACTTCTTCTTCGCGCTCGACTCCGCAGGCGAGGTGCGCTGGCACCTGGAGACCGGGGGCGACAACGACGGCACGCCCGCGGTGGGAGACGACGGCACGGTCTACTTCGGCTCGGACGACGGCAAGCTGCGCGCGATCGCACCGGGAGGCACGCCGCGCTGGATCGCCGATCTCGAAGCGCCGCTGCGCGCGCCGCTGGCGATTGCCCACGACGGCACCGTGCTGGCGCCCACCTACGGGAGGCGCCCGTTCGTCGCCGCGCTGGACGGCAAGAGCGGCGAGGAAAAGTGGCGCTTCGAGATCGAGCCCGGCAAGGGCGACTTCTACGGCATCCAGTCCGGCCCGCTGGTCGACGGCGAGGACTACGTCTACTTCGGAGGTCGCGATCACTTCATCTACTGCCTCTCACCCGACGGCGAGCTGGTCTGGAAACACGAGACCGGAGACCAGCTCGACAGCGGCCCGGTCCTGGCCCCGGACGGAACGCTGTACATCGGCAGCGACGACCACCGCCTCTACGCCTTCGCCCGCTGATCGACGGCCGCGCGGAGGCGCGATCGACTTGACCGCCTGTTCGGCACGCCGATAGACTGCTCGTCCATGGCACTCAAACGGCAAATCCTGCGCCGCTGGCTGTGGGGACTGGGCGTGCTCGCGCTGGTGCTGCTGGCGATCTGGCAGCTCGAGCGGCTGGCCACGCTCGTGCTGCTCTCGTTCTTGCTGGCATACGTGCTCAACCCGCTGGTGACGCGCCTGGCGAAGCTCAGGTTCCTGGGCCGCACCTCGGCCACGCTGATCACGCTGCTGGGGCTGCTGATCGGCTTTCTGGCTGTGCTGTTCGTGATCATTCCCGAGCTGGTGACCGAGGCGCGCCAGTTCTTCGCGGCCCTGCCCTCGATGGGCGAGCGTTTCCTGGCGACCTCGATTCCGTGGATCGAGAGGCACCTCGGGGTGAACATTCCGCAGTCCTGGGGCGGCGCCTTCGACGAGATTCGCGATCGGCTCGAGAGCCGCGGATCCGAGATCATCGGTCCGGCGACCCAGGTCGTGGGCGGAATCGTGGCCAGGACGTTCTCGGCGTTCGCCGCCTTCGTCGCCACCCTGATGTTCCCTCTCTTCCTCTTCTTCCTGCTCAAGGACTTCCCGCGCATCATCGAGGTGATCGACGGCCTGGTCCCCCTGCGCAACCGCGAGGGAGCGCGCCAGCTCGGTCGCGACATCGACCACAACCTCTCGGCCTACCTCCACGGTCAGTTCACCGTGATGCTGGTGCTCGGCACGCTCTACTCGATCGGGTACTCGATCGTCGGCATCCCGCTGGCGCTGGGCGCGGGGCTGCTGACCGGCCTTTTGTGCTTCGTTCCCTACGTGGGCGCTGCGGCCGGCTTCATCCTGGCGCTGCTGCTCGCCGCTCTGGAGATGAAGGGCATCGGACCGGTGATCGGAGTCGGGGTGGTGTTCGGCGTCGTGCAGCTGCTGGACGCGGTGCTGATCACGCCGCGCATCCTGGGCGGCAAGCTGGGGCTGGACCCGCTGTGGATCATCATCGCCCTGATGGCCGGAGGAGAGCTGTTCGGCTTTTTGGGCGTGCTGCTGGCCGTGCCCACCACCGCGGTGCTCAAGATCCTGGTCAAGCACACCGTGGACACCTACCGCAGCAGCCCGGTCTACCTGGCCCAGGCCGATCCGGCCGGTCAGGAGCCCGTCGCCCCGCCCGAAGAAGAACCGCAGCCTCCGCCCGAAGAGAGCGACGATTCGGAAAAAGACGAATAGAATCCGGCCGAAGCCGTCAGTCGCAGCCGTAGGCCTCCCACTCGAAGACGACCGGGTTCTCTTGCGGCTCGGCGCACAGATCGGTGACGATCAGGTCGTGGATGCGCAGCGAGGTGGTCGTGACGTGGTCCGGGAACTCGTAGGTCCAGTCGTCGCTCTGGCCGGTCACCGTCCCCACCTCTTCCCACTCCAGCGCCGTTCCGTTCCACGACTGGACCGTTCCGCCGGCCAGGCTGTGTCCCGCGGCGTACTCGCAGTCGTAGGTCTGGTAGTGGGTAGTGTCGATCCAGATGCCCCACAGCGTCTGTTCTGTCAGCCACTGAAGCTGGATCCAGGCTCCGTCCGGCTCGGTTCCGGCCGAGATCCAGTGGTACCCGCAGCTGTCCTCCAGCTGCTCGTCGTTCATGTTGTCCGGCCCCAGCCCGCCCGCTCCTCCGCCGCTGCTGGTCGCCGTCGCCAGCGGCGCCAGGTTGTCGCCCTGCTGGCATCCCTGGCACTGTCCCTGGAAACAGCTGAACTGGCAGGTGCTCTCCACCGGCGTGTAGTGACAGACGCCGTCGCTGCACGTCCCCGGAAGCTGGTACTCTACCAGCGTGTCGCCGATGCACTCGCTGGGCGGCGGGTCGTCGCAGACCACGTCGGTGCAGGGATCCTCGGCGCAGGCGCCGTCCACGCAGCCGAACTCGCAGACCACCGGATCGTACTCGTAATCGCAGTCGGTCCCGTTCCAGCTGCCCTGGTCCTCGTATTCGAGCAGCACCTCCTCGGTCAGGCACTCGTCCTCGGGAGGATCGTTGCACAGCGTGGTGTCGGTCTCGGACTCGGACTCGGACTCGGACTCGGTTTCGGTATCCGTGTCGGTAACGGTATCGGTATCGGTATCCGCGTCGCTGTCGCTGTCGCTGTCGCTGTCGGTATCCGTGTCCGTGTCCGTGTCCGCATCCGCATCGGTGTCGCTGTCGCTGTCGGCATCGGTATCGGCATCGGTATCGGCGTCGCTGTCCGCGTTGCTGCCGGTGTCTCCGCTGTCGGGTCCGGCCGGAGGGAACTTGGTCATGCAACCGAGCAGAGAACAGGACAGCGTGGCCGCCAGCAGCAGCCCCATCCACGATGAAGATCTCGTTTCGCCCGGCATCAGAACTCCCCCGTCACACCCAGCTGCAAGCCGCCGCCCGGAAGCGGGGCCACGCTCGCTCGCGCCCCGGCCTGCCCACCTTCGGCCTCCGGCTGCTCCTCTGCGGCGAAGGCCAGGTCCCAGATTGCCAGCGCGGCCGCAGTGGCCCCGGCCGCGGCCGTGATCCCGATCATCACGTTGGTGGCCAGACGGCTCTTCAACCCGGATCGCTTGGCCGCGTCGTCCTGCCTGTCGGACGACTCGTACTCGTCGCTGGCCTCGAGGGTCTTCGAGCCGGCGACGATGATCCCGATTCCGCCGGCGGCGCTCACTCCCGCCGCGACCCAGAACGGCGCACCCAGCTTGGCGCCGCCGCCGTCCTGATCCTCCTGCTGCACGTCCGGCTGAGGCTGTTGGGGAGCGGCCTGCTCGGCCTGCCGGGGCGCGCGCTCCAGCTCGACCCGGGTCACTTCCCCCTGGACGACCGTCACCTCCCGGGGCAGGAGATTCTCGCCGGCCTGGTCGCCCTCCACCGTGTGCCTTCCGGGCAGGACTCTGAGCGTCAGCGGCGCCGGGCCGCGATCCTCGCCGTCGACGATCACGCGACAGCCGAGCACCGGGCAGTTGATATCGATCGTGCCCAGGCGCGCCTCGAGGGCGTCGATCCGGTCCCACATCTCGTCGGCCTGCTCGTCGCCGGTCTGCGGATCGGCGATCACGGCGCGATAGGACTCGAGCGCCTTCATCACCTTCCCGGCGCGCTCGTAGCAGGTCCCGATGTTGGCCATCACCACGGGATGGGGCGCGATTTCGTTGGCCTTGTCGAACTCCTCGACGGCCTCCAGGTATCTTTCCTCGGCGAACAGCTCCTTGCCCCTCGCGAAGTGGCGATCCGCCTCCTCGCGCTGGGCCGGGGTCGGCTCGTCCGCCAGCGCCGGCTCCACGCCTGCCCCAAGAAGCGCAACCAGGGCCATCGCTTTGAAAAACGTTCGTCTCATTGATACGGGCTGTCCAGCAGGCCGCCGCTCTTCTTCTTCTTCTTCTCGCCGCCCTTCTTGGGCTTCTTCTTCGACGAGCCTCCTCGCTTCGGCCTCGTCTTTTTTGTACTCGGCTTCGAGACGGGCGGCAACCTCTTCAGGTGAATGGTCAGATCACGATCCCGGTCGGCCGCGACCTTCTTCTCCACGGCTTGATGACCGCGCGCCGTGACGCGCACGACGTGCTCCTCGTCGTCCGCCGGCAGCTCGACCCGCTCCGGGCCGGATCCCAGCTCGCGCCCGTCGACCTCGACCGAGGCGTCCTCGGGCAGCAGGCTCAGCGTGATGCTGACCGTGGCGGGCACCTTTTCCGATTCGGGCTCAGGCTCGACGGCCGGATCGGCGCTCTGGTCCGATCCGCCCTCGTTCGTCGTTTCCGACTCTTCGTCTTCGCCGGAGGCGACGGTGCTCGCGGCTTCGAGATCGCGGACGGCCTCGTCGGTCGAATCCTTTTCGACGTCGGCGCCGGTCTCGCCGCCCGCGGAAAACACAGCGATCAGCACCGCGGCGATCACCGCCAGCGCGACTCCGCCGCCGCCCAGCAGCAAAGCTGGTTTCAGTCGTTTCCCGGGCGGGGGCGGCGAGATGCGTCCGCTCTTGCGCAGCGCGGCGGGCGTCCCGGCACCGGTCGCCTCCTCGGTCTCGCCGGCCGCGCTCGGTGGAGCATCGGCGGTCTTCTGCATGCCGGTGGAATCGCCGCGCCGCTTGCGGAAAGCCCGCAACCTGATCTCATGCTCGGCGATCTTGTCGTTGAACAAGGTCGACATCATCGCCGAAAGCGCCGCGGAGCCGATCCGATCCCCGGAGGTGGCGACGAACTGCTCCAGGTCGCCGCCCAGCTCCAGGGCGGTGCTGTAGCGTTCCACCCGGTCGCGCGCCATCGCCTTGAGCACGATCCGCTCCAGCTCCGGGCGCACCTCGGGATTCAGCCTGCTGGGCGGGGCGACCTCGCGGTGCAACACGTTCTCCACGCGCTCCGCCTCGGTGTTGCCCGGGAACGGATGCGTGCCGGTGGTCATCAGGTACATAACCACCCCCAGTGAGAAGATGTCGCTGCGCCGATCGATCTTGTGGCCCCTGAGCTGCTCGGGAGACATGAAGCCCAGCTTGCCCTTGAGCCCCTCCGACTCGGTCTGGGCGATCCGTCCCCGCGCGCTGGCCACGCCGAAATCGATCAGCTTGACGAACCCGTCGTAGGTCACCAGCACGTTGCGCGGCGAGATGTCGCGGTGCACCAGGTGCAGCGGATGACCGTCCTGGTCCCGCAGCTCGTGAGCCACGTGCAGGCCCGCGCAGACCTGCGCGCAGATGTAGGCGCACATACCCTGCGAGAGTCGAACGCCGGCCGACTTGGCCCGCCTGAAGAGCTGCCGGAGGTCGCGCCCCTGGATCAGCTCCTGGACCATGAACAGCAGCCCCTCGTCCTCGCCGATCTCGAGGGTCTCGCCCACGTTGGGGTGGTGGATCCGCGCGGCCAGGCGCGCCTCGTCCAGGAACATGTCGACGAATTCGCCCTTGACCGCCAGGTGGGGGTGAATCACCTTGATCGCGACCAGCTTCTCGAAGCCCGCCATCCCGGACAGCCGCCCCACGTGCACTCCGGCCATCCCGCCCACCGCCAGCGGGTAGATCACCTCGTAGCGCCCGACGCGATCCCGCCCCAGACGCGGCGGGGGAATCGACTTGGAGCGCTTCTGGCCCGACCCGGAGCCCGAGGACCCCGAAGAGCCCGAAGAGCCAGAGCCGGAGTGTGAGCTGGAACCCGATACGGACATCGCTATACCGGCGTCTCTTTTACCTTCCGGCAGCGGCGATTGCCACACTCGATTTGCGCCGCCGCCTGCAACTCGTGCGTGATTTTCGCCGCTGACGGGGTGCGCGGTCAAATCCGACGAACTTTTCACCAGTTTTCCGAGGGCAGCGGAGCCAGCGACTCGCCGTGCTCCTCCACCTGCGGAGCCGCCATCATCAATCCCGACCCCTGGCCGGGATGCAGCTCCCGGGGCGGAGGCCGGGGGTCGCCCTCGCGGTGAAAGACCAGCTCCTGTTCCAAGCCGCGGCTCAGCTCCTCCTCGGTGATCCGGCCGCGCTGGTGCATGGTGCGCATCACGCGGTGGAGCACGTTCATCTTGCGCTGCGAGATATCGTCGCGGACGTAGGCCCCGTGGCGCGAGACCGGGCTGGGCAGCAGCTTGATCAGGAAGACCGACTCCATCAGGTTCAGCTCGCGCGGCAACCGACCGAAGTAGTGATCGGCCGCCTCCCTGATCCCGTAGATCAAAGGACCGAACTCGATCACGTTCAGGTACAGCTCGAGCAGCTCCTCCTTGGTGAAGCCGGACTCCAGGTACCAGGTCAACATCAGCTCCTGGAGCTTGCGCGCCACGGTCCGCTCGCGCGTCAAGAACAGGTTCTTGGCCAGCTGCATCGTGATCGTGCTGGCGCCGTGCGAGAGCTCGCCCTGCCGCAGGTTGAGCTCGATCGCGCGGCGAACCTCAGGGATCGTGACCCCGCGGTGCCTGCGGAACTTGCCGTCCTCGGTGGTCAGCACCGCCTCGATCACGTAGGGGGAAATCGCGGAAAGCGGAGTCCAGCGATCCGTTCCCGGGCCGCTGGTCAGGCTGAGCGGCTCGCCGTCGGCTGTGTAGGCGGTGTAGCGAAACGGCCGCCGGAAGTGATCCGGGCTGGGGAGCGGCCCGTAGTCCGTGATGCGACAGCGGTTGTCGACGGAGGCTTCGAGCGCGGTCTCGCCCGGATCGTCCTCGTCGATCGCCAGGTGCAGATTGAGCGCCAGCAAACCCTCCGCCTGCACTCCGGTGACCCTCTCGCGCAAAGGCTCGGGAAGAGCGCCGACCAGCTGGCGGCAGGCGGTGGGGGGCACATTGAGACGCAGGTCGAACGCGAGCCGATCGAGCCGCACGTCTCCGCGCAGCACGGCGCGCGCGTGGCCCCGGGACAATTGCAGCCGTTCCAGGCTCAGCAGCGACCCCTTCCTGTCGAGGCTCAACTTGAAATCCGCGTGGAAATCGAGGTCGGACAGCTCCACCTCTGCGAGCCGCTCGTGCTCCACGCTCAGACCCGAGATCGCCACCTGGCCCCGCGCGGAGATCTCCTCTCCACCGCGCTTGACCTCGAAAGCCGCGCTTCCGTCCGCGGAGGATCCCTCCCAGCGCACGTGCTCGCTCGACCAGAGCATTTCTCCCACGCTGCCCAGCGAGATGTCCGGCACCTCCATCTCCAGCGTGGGGTTACCGTCCTCCGGCCAGCGCGCATCCAGCCCCCAGCGGGCGTCGGTCGCGGGCAGGCCTCCGCTGGCGCGCACCGCCAGGTCGCGCCCGGCAGACAGCTCCACGCTGACGTCGTCGACCGCGAGCCTGCGGTCGGGGCGCTCGGGATCCACCAGCGCTCCCGAGGCTTCCGCGACGGCGACGCGCAGCGAGATTCCTTTCGTCTCCCGCTCGCCGGAGACGGCTCGAGAAGCAGCGTCGGCGTCACGGCCAACAGAGATCCGGCCGCCCGCCAGGCCCAGCCCGGCCAGCGAGGCGTGAACGTCGCGAACCAGCGCGATGATGTCGTCCCTGGAGGCGAAAAGCTCGAACTCCGGCCTCTCCAGGCTGCACGAGACCCGCTTTTGGCCCGGTCCCAGCACGATCTCCCCCCGTTCACCAACCGCGAGCCGCGACTCGCCGCGCGACAGCGTGAATCCCTCGACGCCGATCACGGCTCCGGCCTCGGAGGACCAGGTTCCGGACAGACCGCTGACCACGGCGCGAAACCTGCCGTCGTCGATCTCCGCCCGCCCGGACTCCAGGCGCACCTCGGGAATGCGCCTCTCGGGTGACACGTCCGCCCCGGCGACCGACGGTGGGCTTTTCTCGACGCGTTCGAGCAGCTCGCGCCAGTCTTCGCCGCCGGCTCCGCCCACCCCCTCTCCGACACGCAGATCGAGCCCGTCCAGACGCACGCCGGTCAGGTCGATATCGCCGACCAGCAGCGGCCCGACGCTGACCCCCACGCCCATCTTCTCCACCGTGAAAAACGGGTTCTTCCGACCCGCCGGCCGCACCTCGACCCCGCACAGGGCGACCGAGGTCAGCGAAACCTCGATGTCTTTGTAGGTTATCTCGACCTTGAGCCGCTTCTCGATTTCCGGCAGTACGCCGGTCACGATCGCCTCGTCCGCTCCACTTTGCATGAAAATCAACGCCAGGAGCCCGACCACGACGGCCAGGATGAACAGGGCGAGAAGCCAGCGCTTGAGACCCATGTCCAGCGGATTGTCCCACGGCTCCCGGGTGAGATCAACGCGTCGACTTGGGATCATCTGGAATCATCCGTTACCTGAAATCATCCGGAATCATCTGTTACCCCTAAACGGATCGAGTTGTAATCGTTGGGGTTTTCAAAAAAACGCAA
>CAZHCG010000146.1:0-12723 GCA_964530995.1 uncultured Myxococcales bacterium | reverse complement strand
ATCCGCGGCGCTGTCCCGCGGGGATGAACCCCGCGGCCACGAGGCCCGCCGAGGCCCCCTGGCTTGGGCGGGCAGCCCCTTCGGGGCGACACCCCAACGGCTCGATCCGCGGGTCAGCGTTCGTCCGCCACCGACGACCTGCTTCCTGCCCGCCCGGCACTCGTCGCGCTTCGGCCGCGGCGGTGCTCTCGTACCTCTCGGGATACCAGGGCCGAGAGCCGGGAGCGCTCTCATAGGGCGAGCTTCATCAGGAAAGCGTCTCTGATTAGAGACCGGTAACGGAGGAGAGGGTGTGTCCTTCGGAGGGGCGAAACTGTATGTCCGCTCGATGTTTTGCAGCCCGAGAAGGATACACCCTCTCCGGAGTGATAGCCCCCGAGTCAGTCCTCGCGGCGGGGATCGACGCTGTAGGTGGTCGGATCAACGCCCTCGACGAAGCGCCGCGTAGCCTCCATGTCCGCCTCGACCATCATCCCCACCAGCTCGTCGAACCCGGTCCGAGGCTCCCAGCCCAGCACCCGCCGCGCCTTGCTCGAATCGCCCTGGAGCAGATCCACCTCGGCCGGCCGGAAGTAGCGCGGATCGACGGCGACCAGCACGCGGCCGTCCTCGCGCGAGATCCCCACCTCCTCGAGCCCCTCGCCGCGCCACTCGACCGGCATCCCGGCGCGCTCGAAAGCCGCCTGGCAGAACTCGCGCACCGAGCGCGTCTCGCCGGTGGCGATCACGAAATCGTCGGGCTCGTCGTGCTGCAAGATCCTCCACATCGCGTCCACGTAGTCGCCGGCGTAGCCCCAGTCGCGCTTGGCGTCCATGTTGCCCAGGTAGAGCCGCTCTTGCAGCCCGAAGCGGATGTGCGCGATCGCCCGGGTGATCTTGCGCGTGACGAACGTCTCGCCGCGCCGCGCCGACTCGTGGTTGAACAGGATGCCGTTGGAGGCGAACAGCCCGTAGGACTGGCGGTAGTTGACGGTCACGAAAAAGGCGTAGGCCTTGGCGCAGGAATACGGCGAGCGCGGCCTAAACGGCGTGGTCTCGCTCTGGGGCGTCTCGAGCACGTCGCCGAACAGCTCCGAGGAAGAGGCCTGGTAGAAGCGGGTCTCGACCCCGGTCTCGCGGATCGCCTCCAGCAGCCGCACCGCTCCCAGCCCGGTCACCTCGCCGGTGTACTCCGGCACCTCGAAGCTGACGCCCACGTGCGACTGGGCGCCGAGGTTGTAGATCTCGTCGGGCGCCACCTCGCGCAGCACGTGGTTGAGGCTGGAGGCGTCGTTCAGATCGCCGTAGTGCATGATGAAGCGGCGGTCCTCGGCTTGCGGATCCTGGTAGATGTGATCGACGCGCTCGGTGTTGAACAGCGAGGAGCGCCGCTTGATGCCGTGTACCTCGTAACCCTTGTCGAGCAGCAGCTCGGCCAGGTACGAGCCGTCCTGGCCGGTGACCCCGGTGATCAGCGCCTTGGGCATGGTCCAGATCCTCCCTCGCTGGGTTGGTCGCCCGGGCAGCATGCAACATTCACGGCGAGGACTCAACTGCGGCGGATCAGCTCCACGGTCATCATCGTGCCGGCCAGGCGCATCAGCGGACCCAGCCGCTCCTCGACGGCGAGCAGCGGAGCGAGCGCCGCGGCCGGAGCCAGCACGCGCATCGAGACGCCGCCGGAGAGCAGGTAGCCGAGCGCCGTGTGCGGCTCGACGCGCGCGATCTCCAGCTCGGGCAGCAGCCGCTCGAAGCGACGGCGGTCGCGCACGAAGACCACCCAGGGGATCGCGCCGTTGGCCCCGTCCATCGGTCCGTCCACGTCCGCCGACCAGCCAGCCCGCTCGGGATCGAACGGCTCGTGGTGCAGGTGGCGGTAGACGCGGCGGCTGAACGGCGAGACGAACGGCTCGATCAGCACGCAGCGTCCGCCGGGCGCCAGCACGCGTCGCAGCTCTTTGCAGAACAGCTCGGCGTCGGGCAGGTGGTGCATCACGTTCAGCGCGAAGACCGCGCCGGCCGAGCCGTCGGCCAGCGGGAGATCCAGCGCCGAGGCCAGCAGGTCGACCCGCGCCCCGGGCCGCAGGTCGATGGTCGCCAGCCGGGGGATTCGCTCGTGCAGAAAGCCGCCGCCGGAGCCGATCTCCAGCCGCAGCCCCGGAGGCGCGGCGGCGTGGGCCCGCTCGAACTCGCGGTAGTAGCGCAGGTAGAGCCCGCGCAAAAACGGCTTTTCGCGGATCAGGCGGGCGTGGATCTCGGTCGCCTCGGCGGAGGCCAGGTCGAGATCGCGGGCCGCCGGGTGGACGAGCAGCTTGCGCAGCGCGCGGGCGAACGGCATCGGTCTCCTCCGCGCCGGATCGTGACCCGCTGTGATGCCGCGGTCAAACGGTTTTTGACCGCGCAGTCTCCTGGGAGTACCTTCTTTGAAGGTGATGCAAGCGCTGGAGACACGGAGGTCACGGATGTCGAGCTCTTTCACACGCGCGACGGCGGTCGCAGTTTCGCTGATCGCGCTCGCCGGCTGCGGGGGAGGGTTCGCCCTCGGCGAGCCCTGGGAACCGGGCGAGGCGCGCTTCTTCGACAACGGCGTCGACCTGATGAAGCAGCCCTCCAAGCTCTCCGGCCAGTGGGCCTACGACCAGCAGCAGGAGCTCGACGGGCGCGTGACCCTCGCCGACCTGATCGCCGTGGTGGAGATCGGCTCGGTGCAGACCACCACCGACCTCGAGGGCCGCGAGGCCAAGCGGATCGAGGTCGATATCGTGGACAGGCTTTACGGCGAGGCCCCTTCCGACACGTTGAGCCTGGAGAGCGGACGCGAGTCTATCGGCTACCCGCTGTTGCTGCGCCACGAGCGCCACCTCAGCGGCGAGTTCATCGCCTTTTTGCGCTTCTTCGAGGGCGAGGAAGGGCAGCGCGCCCAGCGTTTTCACCTCTCGCCCGCCTCGCCCGAGGTTCGCAAGCTGGTGCGCGAGAAGGTGGCCGAGCGGATCGAGTCGGAGCAGACCGCGGCCAATCAGCCGCTCTGATCGGGGCTTGAATCCGGAGACAAGCGGGGGAAGAGCGGGGAGCCGAGCCGCTACTCGGCCTTCTCGGCGGGCTTGGCCTTCTCGGCGGGCTTGGCCTTCCCGGCGGGCTTGTCGCCGGCCTGCTTGGCGCCCTTGGCCGCGGCGGCCTTCTCGTCGCCCGCCTCCTGCTTGCTCGGCTTGCGCTGAGCGCGAGCGCCGGGACGCGAGGGACGCCCGGGCACGGCGCTCGAAAGCTCGTTCTCGCAGCCGGCCAGGCCCTCGTTCTTGGCGCAGAACCCGTTCTTGATCGCCTCAGCGTTGCGCCCGTGCATCTCGAACTTGTTGTTCAGCAGCCAGTTCGGCGAGCCGGTGATGCCCAGATCCGAGGCCTTCTGAAACGAGGCGGCGAGCAGCTCCTCGCCCTCCTCGCCCTCGGCGCACTTGCGAATCACCTCGGCGTTGATCCCGCCGGTGGCACAGGCCTTCCATTCGTCGCCCTGCGGCTCCTTGCCGCGGTTCTTGCGGTAGGCCTCGTTGCGGCACAGCACGTAGCCCATGAACTTGTAGTTCTTGCCGTAGTGCTTCTGGGCGCAGAGCTGGCGCTTGTCCTCGTCGACCTCGCCCTGGCCGTGCATCGAGGTCAGGCGCCCGTCGCGCTCGCGGCCGATGAACTCGATCGAGAAGTCGATTTTCTTGCGGTCCTTGCCGAAGTTCTCCAGCACCTCCTCCATCGCGTCCACGGTGCGAACCCCGTACGGGCACTGGCTCATCGCGAACAGGTCCAGCTTGTTGGGCACCTCCTCGCGGCAGACCTTCTTGCCCTGGCAGGACTCGTCCTCGCAGTCGACCTTGCCGTTGCCCGTGTTGTCCTCGCCGTCGTCGCAGATCTCGGCGGTGGGATCCCACTCGCGGCCCAGCGGATAGACCAGCTCGTCCGAGCCCTGCATCTTCTTTAGGCGTCGCTTGAGCCGGTTGTAGCCGGCCTCCTCCTTCTCAACCTCGGAACCGAAGACCGCGATCGGCAGGTACTCCAGGCCGCTCTTCTCGAACAGCTTCTTGCCCTTTTCGTCGGAGTAGTCGTACTCCTTGATCTCGGCGCCCTCGAAGGTATGCGTGATGAAGGCCAGGAAGCGCTTGGGATCGCAGCCGCGCCCCTTGCAGCGCTTGTCGGCGACCACGGTCACCTGCACCTTGACCGGGGTCGGGATCTCGTCGCAGTAGGCCGGCTTCTCGCCCTCGAAGGCGGCGCAGATCGCGCGGCCGAAGGAGTGCTCGGAGCGCCCGCCGCGGTAGGGATCGCCGGCGAGGAAGATCGTCGGGCTGCCGGTGGCCTTCTTCTCGCGAGACTTGGCGAACGAGTCGGCCAGCAGCTTCTCGCCCTGCTCGCCCTCGGCGCAGGACTTCATCTTGGCCACGTCGAGCTGCGAGGACTCGGCGCACTGCTCCCAGCCCTCGGGGATCTTGCGCCAGTCGTCGTTCATGCACTTGACGAACGACAGCCACTGGTCGAAGTCGCCGAGATCCTCGGCGCAGAGCTGCAGCTTGTTGCCCATGACCTCCTTGTCGCCGTGCATCGAGGTCAGCTCGCCGTTCTTCTCCCGGCCGATGTAGTAGACACTGAAGTCGATATTTTCGCCCATCTTCTCGAGGACGGGGGTGATCGCCTGCATCACCTTCACGCCGAACGGGCACTTCGACATGATATGGAAGTCGAGGGCCACCTTCTCGCCCACCGCCTCCTTTTTCTCTTTTTCGGTCTCGTCTTCGGCCTTCTTCTCGCCGCAGCCCAGGACGAACACCAGGCCCAGGGCCGCGAAGAGCGTTTTCGCGATATCGAGTTTCATGCGTGGCTCCTCCCATCGTGCGGCGCGAGCCGCGCCGCCATTGAGTTCGTCTTCTCGTCTATATCGTCCTTATAGTCGACTGCCCCGAGTCTTTACGCGAATCGATGATGCGATGTCAAGGAGCGCCGCCGGCAGTGCTCTCCTCTTGCCGTTCGTCCCTCCACGGCGGCGCGGGGCCGTCGAACGTCCACAGCCCGCACTGCAGCGCGATGTGGATCGCGCGGGCCAGCGTTCCCTCCGCGGCCGGGCTGCGCCGGGCCAGATCCTCGATCTTCTCCCAGCCTTGCAATGACGCGATCACCTCTTTGATCGCCCCCGGCGGATCCAGCCCCTCGAGCAGCTCGTCGCGCCGGGAGCTGGGCGCCACCCCCGTCTCGCTCATCGCCGCCAGCACTGCGGGCGGATCGATTTTTTCGGCCGACTCGACCGCGGTCTCGCGCACCAGGGCGAAGACGTCCATCGGCACCTCCAGCACGCCGGGGCGACAGGCCACCCCGCGATAGAAGTCGTAGCTCCCCGAGCTCCAGCCCAGCAGCCCGATCAGCCTGCTGCACAGCTGATTTCTGATCGCGTTGAACAGCTCGACCGCGGATATCATTCCCAGCGCCACCAGCGCGTCTCCCAGGTGCCCGTTGAACTTGGGCAGCAGCGCCAGCGCCATCTCCAGCTCCATCCGGTCGATGATTCCGCCCCGCACCATGAACTCGCCGAGCAGCTCGCTGGAGTCGTTCGAGCTGACGTAGATCACGCTGCCCTCGCGGAAGTAGACCTCCTTGCGCCGCTCGCCGCGCTGCGCGACCAACAGCCCGGTCTCGCCCTTCGTCGCCAGCGTGAGCAGCGCCTCGGCGACCGGCTCGATCTCCAGGATTCCGCGACGGTCGGGAGCGTCGACCTCGTCGACCTCGCGGGTCGGGGTGTGGGCCGGCAGGTGCCGGGAGAGGTCGGGAAGCTCGGCGGCCGGGACCAGCGGGCGCCCGCCGATCGAGATCAGCGTCTCCGGGCCGACCACGTCCGAGTAGATCAGCTCGATGACGTGGGCGTACGAGGTGGGTCCCACGACCCGGCCGTCCTCGAGGTGAGCGACGAAGCGGTTCTCGCCGGGATCGGTCGCGTAGTCGCTGGTGACCGGCGTACCTCCCTGGTCGGACGGGGTGTGCTCGCGCAGCGCCTCCAGCGGATCCGGCTCGGAGCGGGGATCGGGAAAGCCGGGCGCCAGATCGCCGGTGAGCGGGGTCGAGGGCGCGCGGCGCAGCCCGCTCGTCGAGCTGCGCGGATCCCCGAGATCCATTGCGCGGCGCACGTGCTCGCCGAGCAGCTGCGACGAAGGCGAGAGACCGGCGCTCTCGAGGTGCTCCCCGAGAGCCTGGCGCAACTCGGCGGCCGAGCCGTAGCGCCGCTCCGGGTCGCGGGCCACCGCGATGCGGATCACCCGCATCAGCTCGGGCGGGATGCGATCGGCGTTGTCGTCCAGCACGTCGAAGCGCCCGTCCTGGATGTCGAGCATGATGCTCAGCTGGCTCGGACCGGAGAAGATCTTCTGGCCGATCAGCAGCTCCCCGAGCACGACTCCGGCGGAGTAGACGTCGCCGCGGGCGTCGACCTCGCCGCTCTCGACCTGCTCGGGAGGCATGTAGCCGAACTTGCCCTTGGGAATCACCTCGATCGGCCGGTAGCGCGGCGAGTCGATCCGCGCGATGCCGAAGTCGCCCAGCTTGGCCTCCCCCTCCAGCGAGAGGTAGATGTTGGACGGGGAGAGGTCGCGGTGGACCACGTTCATCGGCCGGTCGTTGACGTCCCTCAGCTCGTGTGCGTGGCTCAGGCCGGCGAGGATTTCCCTCATGATGTGGACGGCCAACGCCTCGTGGTGCTCGCCCCAGGGGTGCATCCGCCGCGAGAAACGCCAGCAGTCGAGCCCGTCGACGTACTCCATGATCATGAACAGGCGGCCGTTCACCTCGCCGAAGTCCAGCACCTTGACCAGGTTGGGGTGGTCCATCTGCGCGGCCAGCTGTGCCTCGTTGACGAACATCGCCACGTATCTCTCGTCGAGCATCAGCTCGGGCAGGATGCGCTTGATCACCAGCGGGGGGGAGTCGGCCGGAGACCCGATCGGACGGCCGAGGAACACCTCGGCCATTCCGCCGTGGGCCAGCTTGCGCGTGAGCAGATAGCGCCCGAACTCGATTTCGATCCCGCTGGTTCGCATTTCCTCTCCCGCCGGCGCGCCGCTTCCGCGAATCCGGTTTTCCCGGTGCGGAATCTCGGGTAGTCTATCACGTTGAACATAGGCTGAAACTTTGTAATTTTTCAACAATAGCGGCACGCAACAGTCATGAGACGCGAGATGCCCGCGATCGTGCTTCCACGAGCGGTCGAAGAGATCTGCGCGACGCTCGATCGCGCCGGCGAGAGGGCCTACGTGGTGGGCGGCTCGCTGAGAGATCTGCTTCTCGGCCGCGATCCGGCGGACTGGGACGTGGCGACCACCGCCACCCCGGAACGCGTGATGGGGCTGTTCGACCGTACGGTCCCGACCGGAGTCGCCCACGGGACGGTCATGGTCCTGGTCGGAGCGCGAAGCGTGGAGGTGACCACTTTGCGCGGCGAGGGGGCCTACTCGGACGGTCGCAGGCCGGACCGGGTCGAGTTCCTGGACGACGTGGACGAGGACCTGGCCCGGCGGGACTTCACGATCAACGCGATCGCCTGGGACCCGCTCGCGCGCGAGATGCGCGATCCCTTCGACGGACGCGCCGACCTGGAAGCCGGCCTGCTGCGCGCGGTCGGCGATCCCGGCCGGCGTTTTTCCGAAGACGGGCTGCGGGTCCTGCGCGCCGCGCGCTTCTCCTCGACGCTGGGCTTCCGGCTGGAGAGCGCTACTTGCGCGGCGGTTTCGGCCCGCGCCTCCGGTCTGGCCCGCGTCTCGGCCGAGCGCAAGCGCGAGGAGCTGTCGAAGATCCTGGCCGCGCCGGATCCCGCGCCCGGGCTGGAGCTGATCGGATCCGCCGGTCTGTTGGAGCACCTCGCGCCGAGCGCGGCCGAGCTGGCCGGCGGCTGGAAGCTCGCGGTCCGCCGCGCCGCCGCGCCGCCGCCGAGGCCGGCGCTGCGCCTCGCCGCGCTGCTGCTGGAAGCCGGAGCCGGTGTCGCCCGAGCCTTTCTGCGGGAGATGCGCTTCGATCGCGCCATGCTGGAGACGGTCGTCCACCTGGTGCGCTTCGCGCCCTTTTCCGGAGATCCCGGCATGCCGGCTGCCGAGCTGCGCCTCGCGCTGAGCAGGGTGGGTCGCGATCGCGTAGAGGACGCGCTGGCTCTGCGCCGCGCCGCGCTCGCGGCCGACAAGGCCGTGAAAAGCGATCGGCTCGTGCGCGAGGAGGAGCTGGCCGAGCGCTGTCTCCGGGAACTGCGCGGACCGGCCGCGCTCTCGAGAGACGAGCTGGCGATCGGGGGCCGCGAGGTGATGCGGGCCGCGGGGATCGCTCCCGGACCGCGGGTCGGCCGCCTGCTCGACGCGCTCTTCGAGCGGGTCCTGGAGCGACCGGAGCTCAACGACTCCGAGGCGCTGGAAAGGCTCGCCCGCGGGCTGGGCGAGGAGTGATCGCCCATTTTGGGCGCGGATGTTTTTCACACGCGTCCTGAAAAGGGTACAATGAATCAACCCGGGACGTCCGGGCCGATTCGAAGATCGGGGAGAAGATCATCGGCGGGGAGGATTCGATGCGTGCGAAACAGCTCTTGGCGATTTGCATGCCGCTGGCGTTGCTGGTCTCGGCCTGCGGCAATCGCACGCACCCGATCGGCGCCTGCATCGACAACGAGGACTGCGACGAGGGCGAGGTCTGCCTGGACGGGGAGTGCGTCGAGCCCGGCGCGGACGGCGATACCGACACCGATATCGATTCGGACACAGATACCGACACCGACACTGACGCCGACACCGATACCGACACCGACGCCGACACGGATACGGACACCGACACCGATACCGACACCGACACGGGTACGGGCACGGATCCCTGCGCCGGGGTGGACTGCAGCGAGACGCCGATGCCGGCCTGCGACGGAGACTGGGTGCTTCTGACCTTCACCGGTCCGGGGCAATGCGTCGAGGGCGAGTGCCACTGGCCCGTGGAGAGCAGCTGGTGCGAGTTCGGATGCCAGTCCGACCCGTCCGGCGCCTGCTGCCTGCCGGACCCGTGCGCCGAGCTGAGCTGCGACAGCCCGCCGGACGATTCCTGCCAGGGCGAGAGCGTGCTCAGGCTCTACCAGTCGGAGGGCTTCTGCGTATCCGGCGAGTGCCACTACCCGTACGACGAGACGGTCTGCGAGGAGGGTTGCGTGGCCGGGCCCGGCGACGATCTGTGCGGCGAGGATCCCTGCGCCGGGGTGGTCTGCGACGATTCTCCCGACGACTACTGCGAGGAGGCCGACCTGCTGGTGGTCTACGACGAGCAGGGCTGGTGCCAGGGGGGTGATTGCTTCTACGACTTCGAGCAGGTCGTCTGCGAGTGGTTCTGCGTCCCGGCGCCGGGTGACGACTACTGCGGCACCGACGCGGACACCGACAGCGATACGGACAGCGACAGCGATACGGACACCGACAGCGACACGGACACCGACGCCGACACGGACACGGACACGGACACGGACACCGGTACCGGCGGGGGCTGCGGAACGATCGACGACGACTGGGACGGGGACGGCTGGAGCGAGCAGCAGGGCGACTGCGACGACTGCGACGCCGAGGTCGGTCCCTACGCGCTGGAGGTTCCGGCCAACGGGGTGGACGACGACTGCGACGGCGCCACCGACGAGCCGATCCTGCCTTGCGACTGCAGCTCCCAGGCCGATTGGGTCGACAGCCTCGAGCTGTGCGACGACAGGTTCTACTTCTCGCCGGACGAGTGGTACTCGGGACCCAACGACGACCCCGAGGCGATCGGAGCGCTCGAGGTGCTCACCAGGCTGGGGGACCAGAACAATGACCTGGGCGTCAGGGCCGGCTGCCGTTACGCGGTGCTGTCCAGCGGCGTGGTGGAATCCGACACCCCTCAGCCGGGCACCGATCACGGCGGCTGGAACAGCGAGGATCCGGCGCCGGACTACATCGGCTACGAGCCGTTCGGGCCGGACGGCAACACGATCACGGACAACGGCCAGCTGCGCGTCGCGATCTACACCCCGGCCAACGCGCACGGCTTCTCGTTCGATTTCATCTACTTGACCACCGAGTACCCGGAGTTCGTCGGGTTCGAGTTCAACGACGCCTTCTACGCGATCCTCGAATCCAGCTCGACGAACGGAGGAGCCACGACCGACATCGCGTTCGATCCCTACCGCGAGGAGATCTGCGTCAATGCCGACTTCTTCGAGGACCCGCCCGTGACCAACCTGGCCGGGACGGGCTTCGAGTGGGACGGGACGATCGGGGAGTTCGCCGGCGGCTCGACCGGCTGGTACCGCACCGAGTGGCCGGTGCAGCCCAACGAGGTCTTCTTCCTGACCTTCTCGGTGCACGACGAGAGCGACGGGATCTACGACTCGCTGGTGATAGTCGACAACTTCCGCTGGCTGTTCGACGAGCCTCAGGGTCAGACCCACGAGCTGTGAGCCTCCCGCCGCGGTGTGCTATCGTGGCGGCCGCGACGAAGGGAGGCAACCATCGAGATGCGCGAGGGCTTCGACAAGTTCGCCGGCACCAGCGAGTACATCACCTCTCCGGAGCTGCGCCACACGGTCAACGTGGCGGTCGCGCTGGAGAGGCCGCTGCTGGTCAAGGGCGAGGCCGGCACGGGCAAGACCCTGCTGGCCCACGCGGTGGCCGAGGACCTGGGCCTGGAGCTGATCGGCTGGAACGTCAAGTCCACCTCCTCGGCCGCGGACGGGCTCTACGTCTACGACACGGTCCAGCGCTTGCAGGACTCGCGCTTCGGCGATCGGGACGTGACCGATATCAGGCGCTACATTCGGCTAGGCCCGCTCGGCCGGGCCCTGACCGCCGAGAGGCGCGTCGTTCTGCTGATCGACGAGATCGACAAGGCCGACCTCGAGTTCCCCAACGACCTGCTGCACGAGCTCGACCGGATGGAGTTCGAGGTGGTGGAGACCGGCGATCGCCACCGCGCGCGCCGGCGGCCGGTAGTGATCCTGACCTCCAACGCGGAGAAGGAGCTGCCCGATCCGTTTTTGCGCCGCTGCATCTTCCACTACATCGAGTTTCCCGGCCGCGAGCTGATGGCCGAGATCGTGCGGGTCCACTTTCCAAGGATAGAAACGGCGCTGCTGGAGCAATGCCTGGAGCGGTTCTACCGGCTGCGCGAGATCGAAGGGCTGCGCAAGCGCCCCTCGACCTCGGAGCTGGTTGACTGGATCGGCGCGCTGCTGGCCGGCGGGATTCCGCGCGAGCGGCTCGGCGAGAGCCTTCCCTTTCTGGGCGCGCTGATCAAGAAGCCCGAGGATCTCGAGCTGGTGGGGCGCCGCCGGAGCAGGGGCGGCGTTCTCTAGATGAGCGGATCGCGGACGGAAGCAGCGCCCGGCGGCGTGCTGCTCGACTTTTTCTACGGCCTGCGCGGCCGCGGGCTGGCCGTGACCCCCACCCAGTGGCTGACCGTGATCGGGGCGCTGGCGCGCGGCCTGCACGGCGCCTCGCTGACCGGCTTCTACTCGCTGAGCCGCGCGATCCTGGTTCGCGACGAGAGCGAGCTGGACGGCTTCGACCTGGCCTTCGCCGAGTGCTTCGGCGGCGTCTCCGGGTTGTCCGGCGAGATCGAAAAGAGGCTGCTCGCCGAGATCGACGAGCGCGTCTTCGAGTGGCTGGCGAGCCCGATTCCGCCGCGTCCGGTCGATCCGGCCTGGGCCGGCGCGCTGGAGAAGGTGGACGTGGAGGCGCTGCGCGCCGAGCTGGAGCGGCGCCTGGCCGGGCAGCGCGAGCGCCACGACGGAGGCGATCGCTGGGTGGGGACCGGCGGGACTTCGCCGTTCGGCCACTTTGGCTACCATCCGGGCGGGATCCGGGTCGGCGGCGGCCGGCGGCTGGGCTCGGCGGTCCAGGTCGCAGCCGGGCGGCGTTACCGGGAGCACCGCCGCGACCGGGTGCTCGACACCCGCCAGCTGTCGGTCGCGCTCAGGAAGCTGCGCGCGCTGTCCAGGCGGGGCGCCGCCGACCAGCTCGACCTGGAGGCCACGATCGACGCCACCGCGCGCGACGCCGGAGAGCTGAAGCTGGTCTTTTGCCCGCCGCGGGTAAACGATCTCGAGCTGCTGCTCGCGCTCGACGTGGGCGGCTCGATGGAGCCGTACCGCAGGCTGGTGGACGCGCTGTTCTCGGCGGCGCACGCCGCGCGTCACTTCAAGCGCTTCGAGCACGTCTACTTCCACAACTGCGTCTACGAGCGGGTCTACGCCGACAGCTGGTTCGAAGAGCCAATCCGACTCGATGATCTGTTCCGCTCACTGTCGCCGCGCACGCGGCTGGTGCTGGTGGGGGACGCGCACATGTATCCCGGAGAGCTGACCAGCCGCTGGGGCGCGATCCACTGGTGGGAGCGCAACGAGGAGCCCGGGCTGGAGTACCTGCGCAGGCTGGCCGAGCGCTTCCCGGCCGCGGCCTGGATCAACCCCAGGCCGGAGCGCTCCTGGAACGCCCCGTCGATCCGGCTGGTGCGCGAGGTGTTTCCCATGTACCCGCTGACGGTCGAGGGGGTGGAAAGACTGGCCGACGATCTGGCCGGCCGGGATCGGTGAAAAGAGCACGGGTTTTTTTGGCTCATCCGGATCCAGCCGTGTCGTCTCCTGGCATGCAGCAGAAGCTCCAAACTCGAGTGTCAGACACGCTGAACAAGTCCGCTTCGAGCGTTTCTACGCGGCCTCGCCCTGGACCTCTCCGGCGTTCGGCA
>CAZHCG010000145.1:0-13210 GCA_964530995.1 uncultured Myxococcales bacterium | reverse complement strand
GGACATCTGTCGGCACACGAACGCCGCCCGCGTTTGTTCTGCGTGTCTGATACCCGAGTTTTGGGGTATCGCGATCGACCGCCCCCCGCCCGACCCCCGGCCCAAAACGATTTCCCCACAGCGCGGAGTGCTCAGTGTAGAGCACCCCGCCCCAGGACTCCAATTTCGAGGGATTCTCAAGACGGCCGCGCTGAGGTATCGATACGGTCGATGCTGTTGAAACAGGATTTCTATTGAGATCCGGGATCGAGAGCCTCGAGGCCTCGCTGTCGGCGCTGGGAATCGAGCTTTCGGGCGGGCGGCCGGAGCTGCTGGAGCGCTACTGCCGCGAGCTGGTGCGCTGGAACCGCAGGATCGACCTGACCGGCGCGCGCACCGTCGAGGAGCTGGCCGCCGGGCCGCTGTTCGACGCGCTGACGCTGGTGCCGGTGCTGGAGCGATCCGGCCGGCTGCTGGACATCGGCTCCGGGGGCGGCCTGCCCGGAGTGCCGGCCGCGATCGCGATCCCCGCCCTGGCGCTGACTCTGGTCGAGCCGCGCGCCAGGCGGGCCGCCTTCCTGCGCCACGCCGTCCACCTGCTGCGCCTCGACTGCGAGGTGGTGCAGACGCGCGCCGAGGAGCTGGCGCCGGGAGAGTACGACGGGGCCGTGGCCCAGGCGGTCTGGCCCCCGGGGGAGTGGATCCCGCGCGGCGCCGCGCTGGTGGAAGAGGGCAAGGCGCTCTACGCGCTGAGCGCCGAGCCGCTCGACGAGCAGGCGCTGGAGGGCCGGGCCGAGGTGGAGGCCCACATCGTTTTGCTGAGGCCCAGGGACCACAAGAAACGCCACGCCTACCGGCTGAGGGTGCTCGCCGCGAGCCGCGGTTGACGGCCTTGCCCCGGTCTGCGGACCCGACCCGCGGATCGAGGCGGTGGGGTGTCGCCCCGGAGGGGCTGCCCGCCGAAGCCAGGGGCTTTGGAGGGCTTCGTGGCCGCGGGGTTCATCCCCGCGGGACAGCATTTGCGACGAGCTGGTCAGCCTGCCCGAGTCGAGGCTCACGGGCTTCGTCGGCAGCTTGGATCCAGAAAGCGGCGCGAGCTGGACCGCGCCTTTTCGATCGCGCTCGAGCTTCTACTCTACCGCGTCGATCGTGGTGCAGCCGAACTTGATCACGATCGTGGCCTCCAGATCGGACTGGATCCACTCGCAGGTCTGGGGACAGACGCGGATGTAGCTCGGGTCGACCGGATCGTCGTAGAACCAGCCGTGCTCCACGTCCTCGCAGTCCTCCTCGGAGTCCACGTGCCCGATCTCATGGGTCACGCCGTCGCCGTCGATGTAGTCCACGTTGACCTCGCCCTTGTCGAAGACCTCGCCCTCGGGCGGATCCGGGATCTCCCACTCGCAGGCGATCGGCACGTCGGCGATCTCGGCGGCCAGCTCGTCGAAGACGGGCTGGAAATCCTGCTCGCAGAGGTTGCCCAGCACCCCACCGGTCATCTCGACGAGCTTCTCGTAGACTCGCCCCTCGGAGGCGGACAGCCCGCAGCAGGGATCGGGCGGGTCCTGCTCGCACAGCTCGCCGTCGCCGTCGTTGGCGGACACGATCGCGTGGAAGGTGAACTCGCCCGGCGGCGGGCTGAGCGCCGCCATGTTGTTCAGCCAGGTCTGCGCGGCGTTCTCGGGAGTGGTGAAGGTCATCGCGTCGTCGTCCGAGACCACCACGATGTGGCGGAACGAGCCGTAGCGCAGAATGCCGCCCCACTGGCCGTAGCTGGTGCGGATCTTCATCAGCGAGTCGGAGCTGCCCACCTCGGTCGGGACGTGCAGGTACTCGGGCGTGCTCGTGTCGGCCGGACAGCTGCCGCTGCCCAGCGGCGGATCCACGCAGATCCCGTTGTCGTCCTCGCTGGTCGCCGAGATCAGCGCGATGTGGGCGTTGACCCCGCTGTCCGCGATCTGCTGCGAGAAGAAGTTGAGGTTCTCCTGCACGAACCCGGCCTCCTCGGTCATGCTGCCCGAGCTGTCGACCGCGATCACGATGTCCACCGGGCTGAGCGAGTTCTGCGCCTGCTCGGTGACGGCCGCGCACTCCCCCTCGGTCTCGGTCTCCGTGTCCGCGTCGGAGTCGGAGCCCGCGTCGGAGTCGGCAGCCGCGTCTCCTCCGCTTCCTCCGCGCGAGTCCTCGGAGCAGGCCGGCGCGCCTCCCGCCGCGACCAGGACCGCCGCCAGCAGGGCCGCGAGCCGGTGGGATCGACTCACCGAGCCCCCCCTGAGACAACGCTGAGGCGTCTCGCCAGCTCGTACATCGCCAGGTGGCCGCTCTCCTCGGCGAGAAAGACCGCGCAGGAAGGATCGACCTGCATCAAGTCCGGCACGGGAGGATCTCCTCCCATCGAGTGGACCACCTCGCCGCTCTCGGGACGAACCACGTAGACCGTATCGCCCGGCACGAACAGGACCCCGCCGCGCAGAGTGATTCGCAAATCGAGCGGCACGTCGTCGGAACAGGTCGGACCGAGAACGGACGTCCACCGCTCCTCGCCGTCGCGCGCTCCGATCGAGCGCAGCACCCCGCCGGCCGCGTTCACGATGAAGCGATCGTCGAGCGCCATCAAGGCGCACGTCTCGGCCCAGCCGCGACAGGCCATCCGCCACAGGATCTCGCCGCTCTGCGTGTCCGCGGCCACCAGATCGTAGCGGCGACCGGAGCGCACCGGCAGCAACGCCACACCGTCCGCCATGATCGGAGCGGTCAGCGCTCCACCGTTCAAGGTCGTCTCCCACTGCGGCTCGCCGCTGTAGGCATCCAGCCCGAAGAGCCGGCCTTCCGGCTTGCCCGGACGGCCTCCCGGCACGACCAGCACGTCGTCGGAAACCGCCGGCGGAAGCTGAAAACGAGTTCGCTCCGGGAACATCCAGACCAGCTTGCCGTCCTCGATGTCGATCGCGCTGAACTGCGCATCGCTGCTCGCAACGTAGAGCAGCCGCCCGTGCCGTCGCAGAGCGAAACGACCTCCGCGGGACGCCGTGTACTTCCAGCGCGGCTCGCCGGTGCGCAGGTCGAGCGCCACCAGCCGTCGTTCCCCCTCGGCCGCGATCACCATCCCCGGCGTGGGGCCGTGATCCACCGAGAGCACGACCGGGGATCCTCCCGAGCGCGGAGTCAGCTCGGTTCTCCAGCGCGACAGCCCGTCTTGCTGCTCTATCAGCTCGACCGCCCCCGAGGCCGCCACCCGGACCACTCCGTCGCGACCGGCGATCTGGTATCGGGCGTCGGCCTTGTCGGTCTCCCGCCTCCACAGCACGGCTCCGGTCTCGGTCTCCACTCCCAGGGTGAAACCGCGCGCGGTCACCAGCGCCAGCTCGCCGGAAAGCGTTGTTCCGCTCAGCTCGAGCCCTTCGGCCTCGATCCTCCATCGCTCGCGGAACGCCAGCCGGCTGACCTCTCCGATCTCGTTCGCGGTCGCCGTCCGCGGTCGACGCTCGGCCAAGCCGCGGTAACGCTCCGCGTCGGGGTTGATCACCGCATCGCGCCGTTGGTCCCTGGACCACGAAGTCAGCGAGCGAATCTCGCGGGAGAACGCTTCCAGCCGCAGGTTGCGCCTCTGCCGCGGCGCGATCTCCACAATCTTGCGGCGCAGCTCCCGGCCGACTCCCAGCACCGCGTCGGCGTACTCCCAGGGCGAGATGTCGTGAAGCACCAGGATCGAATCCTCGCGGTGCCGGTCGGAGAGGCTGATCACCAGCGAATCGTCCGAGTCCAGGCGCACGCCGATCGCGATCCCCTCCGTGATCAGTCGCACAGAGATGGGCCGTCCCTCCTCCCAGGCGGACAGCAGCTGGCGCACCGAGGCCAGCATCTTCTCGGCCTGGAGAAAGGCGAACCCCTCGCCCAGCAGGCGCCGATGACCGCGCAGGTGGACGGCGTACCGACCGCGGAACAGCAAGGAGTTCAAGTCGTTGCCCACCGGAGGCCCCGGAGCCGACAGGTCGGTGGCCGTCGCCGCGAAGCGAAAACCGAACGAGAAACCGTGCTCGTCGCGGGGCTCGCGAAAACGCGTGCTCTCCACCACGCGCCGCCCCGGCGCCCGCTTTCCGCGCGGTCTGCGTTCCCAGGGACGCTTCTCCTCCAGGCGCTCCACGATCTCGCTCATCCAGGCGACGATCGGCTCTTCATGTATCTCGGGATCCATCTCGGAAGCCCGGCTCACCAGCTCGCGCGTCGATCGCAGCACGCCGTCGGCCAGCTCGCCCAGATCGACGGAGCGGTCCTTGGCCAGCACCTCCGGAGAGTGCCCGCCGCGGTAGAAGGTCAAGAAGACCCTGCCGCCGATGCGCTGCAGCACCAGCTCGTGCGGGCTCTCGTAGAAGCTGATCCGCGCCGCGCCCTCGCCGGCCGAGAGGCGCTCCACCGCGGCCAGCATGTCCCGCACCAGGAAGAACACCGAGTCCTCGTCGGCGCGCCGGGCGATGCTGCTGCCGTCCACGCGGATATCCACCACGTCGCAGACACCCGCCGGATCGAGCTGGCTCGCACCGGATCCCGGCCTGCGATACGAATCCCCGCTCGGCTCGCACCAGCCGGTACCGAAAACTATTTCGAAAGACCCTTCACCCATGGCTTCCCGCGAGACCTCTTCTCGTCAAACGAGAGGAGAAACCGCCCTCGCCGGCCCGCCGGCCGGATCCCTCGTCGCGAACACCGCGACGAGCTCTGAAAGGAATTGTATCCCGCGCCGGCCGGCGAGCGCAATTTCTCGGCGGTTGTCCCGCGGCCTCCGACTCACTCGTCGAGGTCGTCCTCGTCCCAGACGATCGCGCGAAAGGCGCGCAGCTCGGTCTCCGAGTCCCGCCAGCATCCGCGGGGAAGACCGGCCTTGCGGCAGGTGTGCTCCAGGAACTCCTCGCGGTCCCAGCCCCATTCCACCGGAACCTGCGGCAGCAGCAGACCCGAGCGCCCCCCGCGCGACATGATCAGCCCGTCGCGCCCGATCACCACCTTCTCCGGCTCGATCGGCTCCGGGGCGGTCAGCACCGAGATCTGGTAGCTCAGATCGTCCAGCTCCTCGGGGGACACCGGGCTGAAACGCGCGTCGCGGATCGCGGCCGCCCGCGCCACGTCGGCCACGCACTCGTAGAGCGGCACCCGCGCGATCACGTGGCCGATGCAGCCGCGCAGCTCGCCGTTCTTCTTCAGCGTCACGAAGGCGGCCCCCTTCTCGGCCAGCACCTCGGGGCCGGGCGGCTTCGGATCGAGCTTCTCCCCCTCGACAGCGGCGGCCACCGCCCGCTTGGCGAGCGAGATCAGCTCGCGACGCTCCTTCAATCCGTAAGGCCCGTAGTCGGTCTCGTTTCCACTTTCCTCTCGCATCCCTCTCTCCACGCTGAAGGCCAGGGCTCCGTAGCCCACCACCCGGGACTTGTTCCCGGCCGTGTCTCCGCTGTTCCGATAATCGATCCTCTCTACCTCTCTCTTCTTCTCCGGGTACCTCCCGAAAAAGCTGACGAAGGCGAGCAGCGGCCGATATCCGCACATTCCCTCGCTGGGCCTGGAGGCCGCGGCCCGCCACTTCTCGATCTGCCAGCTCTCCAGCAGATCGAGGTTCCGGTCGTCGAGCTGGCGCGCCTGCTCGTAGGGATGATGGTGCGAGAGATCCGAGCTGAGCACGAACAGCACGTCTCCCCGCTCGCCGAACTCCTCCCACAGCGCGGCTCCTGCCCGCTCCACCAGCCCCTCGTCGCGCACCGCGACGATGATCGGCACGATCTCGGCCTCGGGCAGCGCCACCTGCACGAACGGAAGCTGCACTTCCAGCGAGTGCTCCCCGCGAAACACGTTCTCGTCGGCCGCGAACACGCCGCCGTGCTCGTCGAGCAGCCTGCGCACCGCCCGCCGGTCGATCTCCAGCGAGCCGAGCGGGGTGTCGTACGCCGACCGGTCGAGCAGCGCCGGCTTGTCCGCCGCGCGCCGATGGTTGAGCGAGATCACGACCACCGTGCGGTAGTCGCGTCCCTGCACGGCGCGGAAGGCCTCCCCCGCCACCGGTCCCGAGTAGCGGTAGCCGGCGTGCGGGCTGAGGATTCCGACGATGTCGCGATCGCCGGCCGTCCCGGCCGAGTCGGCCTGCTCCAGAAAGCCCTCGATCGTCTCGCGCAGCTTTCCCGGATCGTCGGGATAGAAGCCGCCCGCCACCTGCGCCGAAAACGCATTCTCGTCGTGTCGAATCGACTCGCCGCCGCCGCCTTTCTCGTGCGGCGCCTCGGGCTGCTCGCTCTCGTCCCGCTCGGCGCCCGGCTGGGCGTCCGGCGCCGCAGAGGGGGCCGGTTTGTGCTCCGAGCAGGCCAGCAGCGACACCACCGCGGCGATCGCCCACTTTCGAATCATGGTCTCACCTCCGCAGCTCATCATAGCGCAGCCGACCCCACCGCGCGACCGCCGAGCTCTCTTCACCGCAAGCGCCGATCCGTGTACGCTGTCGCCTCGAGATCGAGCCGCGACGTAGAAGAAGAAAGGACGATCGATGGCTGATATCACTGTTCGGCGAAATCACGAGGTGGAAAAAGACGTTCTGCGCGCCCGCCTCGACGACCTGGTGGCCGACCTCAAGGCCAAGTACGGGCTGACCGCCAACTGGGACGGAAACACCTGCACGTTGACCGGCAGCGGGCTGAAAAAGGCCGTCTTGGTGATGAGCGAGTCGGAGGTCGCGCTGGATATCACGCTCGGGATGATGGGCAAGATGTTCAAGCCGCAGGTCGAAAAAGAGGTTGCCAAGAAGGTCGAGAAGATCCTGGATTCCTGACGGATCGAGAAGACCGGCCGAGGGCGCTCTCCCCTCTCACCTCAGGCGGCGGATCTCGATCGGCGGCGGATCGCGGTCGAGCCGCGGTCGGACCCGGTCCGGGGGCGGCACCTCGGTCTCCCCGGCCTCGAGCATCGTCCGGATCTCGTCGAGCCGCTCGATCGGCTGCAACGAGCCCGGCCGCTGCGCGGTCAGCCGTCCCCTCTCCAGGGTCAGCAGCCACACGCCGGACTGCCCCTTCTTCCAGCGCACGTCGCTCGAGATGCGCAGCCGGTTGCTCTCGGCCGGAAAGCAGAGCGGAACCCGCCGCGCGCTTCCGGCCTCCCGCTCGAGCAGGGAGCGGCCCTCGAGCACCTCTTTGACCGCGATCGTCGCCACGTCGTGGGAGTAGGCCGCGTCGCTGTCGCTGCGCTCCACGCGAACGATGCGCCCGCTCACGATCGCGTCCGCCTCGCGCACCAGCTCCTCGAGCGTCACCTCCCTCCGCTCGGCGCCGGCGCGCGGCGAGGCGAGCAACGTCGAGGCGACGATCGCCGCCGCCGTGGCGCAAAGAGGTCTCACACAGGGATCGACGTGCGGCGCCGGGTAAAAATTCCCCGCGGTCGGCTCAGCGGCTGGAGACGACCGGCAGGCTGCGGCGGCCGGCCTCGTCGAGCTGCTCGAGGGCCAGCTTGACCCGGTAGTAGTTGGAGCTGTGGTTCCAGAACAGGTAGCCCGAGCTGCCGCCGGACACGGCGGCGTCGATCTGGTTGTGGATGAACGAGGTGGAGAAGTTCTTGGCGCGCCAGCGGAAGGCCTGCAAGAGGGGCCGCACCGCGATCCGGTCGTCGAGGCGCTCGCGGATCCGCTCGATCGCTCCGTTGATCACGTCGTAGGTCTTGGACGGGCGCGGGTTATCCCAGTAGTTGCGCGGCCAGTTGGCCAGGTAGACCATCGGCGTGACCGCGTCGATGTACGGCGCCAGGTGCTCCAGCGACTGGCCCAGGCCGTCGGGATCTCCGGGCTTGTAGGCGGTCAGACCGAACACGTCGATCGACAGCGGAATATCGAGCGCCCGATCGACGCGCTCCAGCAGCGCCGCGATCACCTCGTAGCGCTTCGGCTCTCCCTCGCGGTTGGGATAGCGTGCCCAGCGCGCGCGGCTGTCGACCGGAAAGCGCACGTAGTCGAGCTGAATCTCGTCGAAGCCGACCTCTTGCGCGGCGCGCGCCACCGACTCGATGTGCTCGCGCACGAGCTCGGAGTGGGGATCGACCCAGTGCATGTCGACGATGTCCGTCCACGGCTTGCCGCTCCTCAGATCGCGCACCGCGGTCTCGGGACGCAGGCGGTAGAGCTGGTCGTCCTTGAAGCAGACCAGCCTTCCGATCGTGTAGATCCCGGCCTCCTTCAGCGCCGAGACGATTCGCTCCATCTCGCCCACCTGGCCGTGGGGCCGGCCGTCCGCCAGCGGGAGGTCGCGCGCGAAGGTGACGCGGCCGCGGTCGTCCTTGACGTCGATCACCGCCGCGTTGACGCCGATCTTCTGCACCCAGCGCACCAGCTGCCGCGGGGTCCACGCCCGGACCCGACCGTAGGGCACGTACAGCCCGCGCAGGTTCCTCCCGCGCTCGCTCAGCTCGGAGCCGGGAGCCTCGGGCGGTCGCGCCCCCAGCGCGGTCGAGCAGTCGGGGTAGATCGTCTCGCTCGGAGGAATCGGCTCGGGAGGCGGATTCGGATCGGCGCTCGCCACGCCGACGGACAGCAGCGCCGCCAATGACGTGACGATCGTCGCAAGTGGGAGACAGACCCTCATGTATTCAAATATAACACATCTTGCCCGAAATGCAAGGATCTCGCATCGAGCGGGGATTTCCGCGTCATGCTTCGTTTTACGTTGCGACCAGCAGGGCCTCGCGAGACCGGCGGTTGGTGGACAGGGCGTAGACGTACCTGCCCAGATCGACGACCTCGACCCGCTTGCCGGCCCGCTTCAGCCAGCCGGAGATCGAATCGATCGAGGGAATGCCGTCGCAGCGGTAGGAGATCACCAGCTTGCAGCCCGCGAAGCGGCCGAGCGCGCTTTCGAAGGCCCGCTCGATCCTCGCCGGATCCGCCCAGGGGCTCTCCCCGCGCCCGGCCAGCGGCTTGTGCTTGTAGCGGTGCAGCACGCGCTCGCTCCAGCCGTCCGGATCGCAGAGCCCCTCGAGGAAATGGTAGTAGTCCAGGTAGTCGACGCCCGCGCCGCCGGCCGAGACGTAGGGGGGATCGAGATAGACCAGGTCGAAGCGCGAGGGGTCGTGGTCGCCCAGCTCGGACCGCACGGCGCGGCAGCGCCGCCGGCCGGCGAAGACCGCCCGATCCGCCGCCTCGGCGTGGCGTTGCAGGTGGACGCCGAACGGGGTGTCCCAGGTCGCCTTGTTGCCGAAGGAGCGCTCCACCCGGCGCCTCCGCAGCGAGAGGTTGGCCCGGTGGAACAGGTTGTAGGGCCGCTTGGAGAGGCAGGCCTGTCCCAGCGAGTAGAGCGCCAGGTCCCGCGCGTAGCCGTCCAGCGCTCCGATGCGGGGCAGGACCTGGTCGAGGAAGCGGTTCTCCTCGCGCTCGAAAAAGATCTCGTCGAAGGTGGTCTCGATCCAGCCGGCCGGGGCGTCCGGATCCGGCAGCCCGCGCGACAGGTCCGCGGCGGCCCGGCCCAGCCTCGCCTCGTCGTTCTCCACCAGCGCGCGGGCGCAGGCCGCGTTGTAGCCCAGCGCGTCCGCCGCGAGCACCTGCTTGCCCATCTCCTTGAGCAGGTGGGCAACCGCTCCTGTTCCGCACATCGGGTCGAGCGCGGTGTCGAACTCGAGGCGGGCGAAGACCTCCCGCAGCGCGGGCAGCAGCTTGCGCTTGGAGCCCAGGTAGCGCGTCGGCGGAAAACCCGCCTTCGCGGATCGGGGCTCGCCTCGCGCCCTTTCCGATCTACGATTCGCCACGAGAGCCACGATAGCAAAGCGCGGATCGAAACGCAGCGGATTCGATCGCGCGAAACATTTTCGCCAGCAGTTCGATGCTTTCACCGCGCGCGCGGTTGATGGTATGAATGGACAGCAACGATGATGGAGCGTTTTGCCAGCTTGCTGATTCGCCTGCGGATCCCGATCCTCGTCGCCGCGGCCGCGCTGACCGCCTTTTTCGCCTCGATGCTGCCCGCGCTCGAGACCGACGACGACGTGATGCAGTTCCTGCCGCAGGAGCACTCCGAGCTGAAGCTGTTCAACAAGGTCAACGAGCGCTTCGGCGGGCTCGACGTGGCGATCGTCGGGCTCGAGGCCGAGACGATGTTCACCGTCGACCGCCTCGGCCGCATCCGCAAGATGACCCGCGAGATCGCCACCGTGGACGGCGTCTTCGGCGTCAACTCCTTCACCGAGGTGCCCGATCCCCAGCCATCCCCGGCCGGCGGGCTGAGGGTCGAGCCGCTCGTCGTGGAGAAGCTTCCCGAGACCGAGCAGGAGCTGGCCGAGCTGGAGCGGCGCGTGCTGTCCAACGACAACGCGGTGGGCAACATGATCTCCGCCGACGGCCGCGCCGCGATGGTGCTCTGCTTTTTGGGCGGCTCGCGACCGCCGATGCACGTCGCCGCCGAGGTAAAGGAGATCGCCCAGCGTCACTGGACCGACGACTCGCTCTACTTCGGCGGCTCGCCGTTCATCCGGCTGCACGTCGCGGGCGGGACCAAGGAGGACCTCTGGCGGCTGACCCCGGTCGTGGTCGTCGTGGTGCTGCTGGTGACCTTCCTGATCTTCCGCAAGCCGCTGGGCGTGGTGCTCGCGCTCGGCTCGGTGGGCGTGGCGCTGATCTGGCTGATGGGGGCGATGGCGCTGCGCGACGGCGGTCTGAGCCTGGTCGACTCCTCGCTGCCGACGCTGCTGGTGGCGATCGGCGGGGCCTACGGGATCCACGTGCTGGCGGCCTACTTCTCCGGTGAATCGCCCACGGTACACGGGCGTATCGCCGAGGCGATGTCCAGCGTCGGGCCGCCGGTGATCTTCTCGGCCGCCACCACCTGCGCGGGCTTCCTCTCTTTCTTGGCGATGGACGTCGAGCCGATGCGATCCTTCGGCCTGTTCGCCGCCGCGGGCGTGGGCTTCACCGCGCTGGTGGTGATCACGCTCGTCCCGGCGCTGCTCTCCTTCGGCAGGCGCGTCCCGCGACGCCTGGGCTCGGCCCGGCTGGCCGGTCCGCTCGGTCGTCTCGGCGGCTGGGCCGTGCGCAACCGCGGCTGGGCCCTGGTCGTCGCGGTGATGCTGGCCGCGGCCGGTCTGCTGGGCATCTCGCGGATCGCTCCCGACGCCACGATGAAGACCTTCTTCGCCGAGGGCTCGGAGCCCGACCGGGCCGACGACTTCCTCGAGCGCCACTTCGGCGGCTCGGTCTACCTGCAGATCTACTTCGAAGGCGACATGCGTTCTCCGTTCGTGCTGGCCCAGCTGCGCAAGGTGGTGGAGAAGGCGCGCAGCATGGAGGAGGTGGTCCAGGTCAACTCGATCATCGACCACCTGACCATGCTCAGCGAGGCGATGGGCTGGCGCGCCGACCTGCCGGTCAGCAACCAGCGCACCCGCGGGCTCTACCCGTTCCTGGAGGGGACCGCCGCGATCGACCAGCTGATCGCGGCGGACAAGAACTCCAGCCTGGTGCAGATCCGGCTGGCGGACGTCGGGCCCGAGCGGGTCAACGCCGCGGTCGACGAGCTGTCGGCCTTCATCGAGAACAGCGTTCCGCGCGGGCTCAAGCCGATCAAGATCGGCCGCTTCGCCGATCCCCGGCAGGCCGAGGAGTACCTCCCGGCCGGCGAGGCCGACGAGCTGGAGCCCGGCGAGAGCCGCGTGCCGGATCTCGCCGAGCCCCGGAGCGCCGAGCGCAGCGCCAAGCTGCGGCGCGAGGTGCGGCGCGAGATCGCCCGGCGCACGGTGCGCCTGGCGCGGATCGAGGTCGGCCCGACCGTCACCGCGGACGCCGCGACCCCGGTCGAGGCGCTGCTGTCCGGCTCTCTGTCCGATTCGGGCGAGATCGTCCTGGAGCCCGGAGCGGATCGCGACGCGGCGGTGGAGCGGATCGTCGAGGAGTACCTCTACGGCGACAGCGCCTGGTTCATGCCGCCCGGCGACGACGCCGGCGAGGAAGCGAGCCGGGAGTGGGAGCGGCGCGGAGAGCTGGTCGCCGCGGCGCTGAAGCCGAGGGCCGGGCGGCAGCTGACCGTCTCGGAGGTGCGCGAGATCCTGAAAGAGGAGCTGCCCCGCACCTCGGCCCGCGACGAGGAGGGGCTGGACGGAACGGCGAGCTACCTGGCGGTGGGGCTGGACGAGGCGAGCGCCAAGCTGCTGGGCGAGAGGCTGGCCGGGCCGGCGCTGGCCGCGGCCGGGGTGGAGAATCCCTCCGGCGAGCTGGTCGAGAAGGTCGCCGGGGCGATCTCGGACATGGCGGTTCCGGTCCACGGCTTCCCGAACAGCGGAGACGGGGCCGGCACCGTGCTGGCCCGCGTGACCGGCATGCCGGTGATCAACGTCGCCTTCTGCAACAGCCTGATCGAGAACCAGCTGCGCTCGCTGGGGCTGGCGCTGGTGGTGGTGACCCTGCTGCTGACCCTGGCCTTCCGCTCGCTGGTCTCGGCGATCAAGGGCCTGGCGCCCACGCTCTGCATGCTGGCGATCACGGTGGGAGTCATGGGCGCGGCCGGCGTGCCGCTCGATCCCACCACCAGCATGATCGCCGCGATCGCGCTCGGGATCGGGGTCGACTACGCGATCCACTTCCTGTGGCGACGCCGCCGGCGCGGGGAGAGCCTGCGCGAGACCGCGGCCAAGGTGGGGCCGTCGATCGCGTCCAACGCGCTCCAGGTCGCGGCCGGCTTCTCGGTGCTGGCGCTGTCCGACATGGTGCCGATGCAGCGCTTCGGGCTGCTGGTGGCGATGACGATGCTGATCGGCGCGGCGGCGACGTTCGTGCTGCTGCCCGCGCTGAGGGCCGAGGGAGCCGAGCTGGCCGCGGCCGAGGAGGAGGCCGAGACGGTCCCGGACTCGCGCTGAGCTTCAGCCGAGGCCGCGCACGCGGGCCTTGCGCCTGCGGTTCTTGGCCTTGAGCCTGGCGTTCCTCCGCGCGCAGCGCTTGCGGTTCTTCTTGTCGTGACGCTTGCGATGTAGGTACATGACCGTCAACTCCACTCGAAAATCTACCGGCCGGCGGCCGGAGGAGAATCTCTACACCCCCCGCCCGGCCCTGTCAATCTCCGGCCCGGTCTCCCGGCCCGCCACGTCGCAGGCCTGATCTGCGATCCACGAGAGGCAGATCCTGCCCGGGCTCTCGGTTCGGTTCGGACCGGAACGCGGCCCCGGGTTCTCCCCCGGGCGGAACGCGCCAGCGCGCAACCCGCCCGGGCTGGGCTCCGGCCGCCGTGGTATCGACCAC
>CAZHCG010000144.1:0-13307 GCA_964530995.1 uncultured Myxococcales bacterium | reverse complement strand
GTAGAGAACGTCATTCTCGCTGAAAGTGCAATTCACCACCTCCGCCGTCGCCGACAAAGCATCCCTCAAACTCCCCAGGGGGTGCTAACAAAGTTCCAAGGTGTACCATATGCGAGCTGTTCGTTCCAAACCGGAGACATAGTATCATTTATGTAACTCGTTGAGAAAACATCACTACCCAATGTCAATTCCAATGGGAAATAGGGAATTCTTCCCCCTGACTGACTATCGATATTGAATGTTCACTCTCCTATAGGCCAACTACCCCGAGTCTTTTCTTCGCAAACAGCGCACGCTTGCCTTCTCATACAAACGAGAAAAATGGTCACAACAACCATCGAAACCGAATTTGGGTCCTTCCTCACTCTTTCCATTATACCGCCCATTGTACCGCGACCAATATACCCCGGCATCTGCGCCAAACATGTTCCTACATATTTCAACTACATTGCATCCCTCGCAATAATCTATTTCCCCACTCATATTGTGCTCACTACACGGTCCCAACAACGAAACAAACTCCTCTATTGTAGGTAGCCTATAAGAAGAAGGACATAGATTCTCTGCTTCGGAAAACTTCTCCACCTTTTGGGGTTCACCCTTGCAGCTTGAACCGTCCCATTTTTGTCCAATCGGACAACGAAGCCAGAAAACGTCTGTTCCGGGCTGTCTTACTTCATAACTGTTTATTCCTTTTACCTCACTCTTTTTTGCTATACAAATATCGTCGAAACATTCTTCGTATTCGTCTTTTCCAGCTTTCTTGCTCTTCCAGCGCTTTTCATCTGGCAAATAAAGAAATACCTCCTTTTTTGGCTTCCCGTATTCGCACTTTGGATCACTTTCCCTTCCTAACTTATTCGTCACAATAGTTGAATCATCACAAACCATTTCGGATTTCTGAAAAACAATATCCAGGTAATCGTCTTGATTTACATCCGTCAGCCTCCTATTGCCGCGAGTCATTCCTTTTTCGCCATTTCTATCATACATGTACCACCCATTCCCACGTGAGATCCTTTTCTTTGCATGAAAGGCCAATCCTGGATGTTCTCCAACCCTCATCACAATCCACTCGGTATATGTGTTTCCATTATACAAGCCTGGCTTTACTCCTGTTGTATACTTGATTTCAAATGATACCATCGGACCCGGAAGAGGAAAGTCCCGTCTCCATTTTTCCCTTCTTTCATTATAATCTACCAATGTATATTCAAAAGTATTGCCTGGAATAGTGCCGTTGTGGATAAACACTTTCACCTTTTTCCATTCCTCTATTGTTTTAATTGCATAATTATTTATTACTTTATCGTCCCAATAACATCGAAACTTAAAAAAAGGTTCTCCTCTAATTTTTTTCCATCTCCCTCCCGATAGCTTTTTCGAAATAATGATCTTTGCAGTTGCATCAACAAAATCAATTGGCCAATATCCAATCTCCGAAATTGTCAATTCCTTAGAAAGCACCTTCTCACAAGCCTCAATGCCAGCTTCGAAATACTCAATATTCCATCTTGAAATCAGTAGCACTGCTCTTTTCTCTCCATTGGGTAATTCGAAGGCTGTGATGGGGCGCACCTCTAGAAAACGATCAGGCTTCTCCAATCCTGATTTTGAAAGAAGTTTTTCGGGGATTTTACTATAACGTTCCAGTAGTCTCTCGATGTTGGCCTTTTCTGCGCTGTTTACGCTTTTGTAGATGTTCGTCTTTTCTTGGTCTGTTAAATCTGCCTCGGAACATACTGTGCTCTCGCGCAAACACCGAACACCAACTCTCTTCGAAAGCATGTTATCCAGTAAATATCCCCTTTCAAAATCGGCGCTCCATGCTTTATCGCCATCTTCTGCAGAAGACGACCAATAATGACCATCATCATGCCCCAAAATGCCCGTACAAAAGTTGTCGCCATCATTGCCGTTGCAACTTTTTCCACCGGAGCCCAAGCCGCCTGTTTCTTCAAGCAATATTGAATACTCTTCAGCGGTTGGTAGTCGGTATTCGTCACCAAGCTTTTCCTTGCATATGTCTTCATCAGATTTGATCATCACTGAAACCGCATCACAAATATCACCCCATCTAAAAGAATTACACCAATTCAACTCTATTTGCGACCCTTCGCAAGCCTCCCCATTCCACTGTTGCCCTAATGGACACCGACACCACCTGAGATTTGTGCGTGGTTGCTTGACCTCAGCGCATTCATTCTTCTTCTCATTTACTCCGCCTAGAAAGGTGGAAGGTAGTACAATGCATATAAAAGCTATCGATGATGCTACAAAGTTCCTTCTCATTTTTGCCTCCTTTAACTCCATCATTCGATATGACCTTCTTAAAAAACAAATATTCAACATCGTGTTCTTCATTCTGTACTGCTACATCCCCAGGTTGCATAAATTCGATTGGAGCAAGCTGACATAAAATTTTGCGGGGCCCCGTCACCACTGGGTATTCTCGGTTTGCTCAAAACAAAAAACGCCCGGATCATGAGGCCACCGCAAGTTAAATCCAGTAAAGCACAGATTTACGCCAATTTCCACAATATTTCGAGTCTCAGGTTCTGCGAGGATCGCCTGCTCCACGAGCTCCCTCTTGCGTTCGAACGCTGCTCTCTGCTCGTCGCTCTCCCAGGCCTCGCGCAGGCGAAGCGCGTTCTACGACCTCGGCCCCGAGTTGCAGATGGGGCCACCCGGCCCGCCGACCGGGGCGACCTCGAGAAGCGGGCGTCCTTCTCTCCGGCCGACGTGAAGGTCGTTTCGTCGGTCTCCCCGACAGCGATCTCCACGTCGGAATCGAAACGCACGGTGACGACCGCACCGTCGTTTCCGAGCGAGCTGGACATCAGGGCCGGCTTTCGAAGGTGCAGTGGAGCCCGGACCACAACGACGGCTTCTCGATGTGGTGCGTCAATGGGGTCGAAGCGTACGACAACGATCGATTCTTACGAACAGCAGGCGGTGGATCGGCAGGCCCAATTCCTCGCAGCGAATCTCGCGCGAGGATCTGGCGCCGTAGGGATTGCCCTCCAGCGTCCCGTCCCCGTTCGCCGGTCGCAGATCCGGGCACGCCCCAAGAGCCTCGCGGTAGGTGTCGGCGCGGAACTCCACGTCGGTCTGGACGAACAGCTCGCCGCCGTCGACCAGCAGGCGCGCGATCTGCCCCGGCATCCCCTCGCCGATCACGAGCCGCTTGGCGTGGCGCGCCTTCCACCAGGGGTCGGGAAAGTTGACGAAGATCCTCGCCAGCGAGGCGTCGGGGCGCATCCTGGACAGCGCCTCGCGCGCGTCGCCGCAGCGCACCACCACGTTGGACAGCTCGCGCCGGCGCGCCCGCTCGGCGGCACGGTGGACCCACTTGCGGCGGGTTTCGATCCCGAGCAGCCGGACGCGGGGCTCCCGCTCGGCCCTGGCAAGCAAGAAGCGCGCCCGCCCGAACCCGACCTCCAGCTCGCGATCGGAGTTGCGATCGCCGAGCAGATCGAACAGGTCGATCTCGCCGACCGGCGGCAGTCGCGGAACCTCGGCGTAGAGCCGGCGCATCTCCTCGGAGCGCCGATCGACCGTCATTGGTCGCCGCTCTTCGGCTCGGCGCCGGGCTCGCGTTCGGGCAGCAGCGCTTTCTCCACGACCTCGTCCATCCGCTGGACCCAAACCAGCTCCAGCTCCTCGGCGATCTCTTCGGGAATGTCGGGCAGATCCTTGCGGTTGCGCTCGGGCAGCAGCACCGTCTTGATCCCGGCCCGGTGCGCGGCCAGCGCCTTCTCCTTGACGCCGCCCACCGGAAGCACCAGGCCGCGCAGCGTGATCTCGCCGGTCATCGCCAGGTCGGAGCGCACCCGCCGCTCGGAGAGCATCGAGACGATCGCGGTCAGCATCGCCACGCCGGCGCTGGGTCCGTCCTTGGGCACGCTGCCGGCCGGCACGTGCAGGTGCACGTCGGTCTTGTCGCCGAAGTCCGGCGGCAGACCGAACTCCTCGGCGTGGGAGCGGACGTAGGAGAGCGCGGTCTGCGCCGACTCCTTCATCACGTCTCCGAGCTGGCCGGTCATCGTCAGCTTGCCCGAGCCGCTCATCCGGGTCGCCTCGATGAAGATGATGTCGCCTCCGGCCGGCGTCCAGGCCAGGCCGGTGGCCACGCCCGAGACCTCGGTGCGCTGGGCCATCTCGGGCAGAAAGCGCTGCGGGCCCAGCACCTCGGCGACGAACTCCGCGTCGGCCCGGCGCGGAGACTTCCCGTCGTCCTCCCCCTCGGCGACCCGCACGGCCACCGCCCGGCAGACCGAGGCGATCTCGCGCTCCAGGTTTCGCACTCCCGCCTCGCGCGTGTACGAATCGATGATGCTCGCCACGCCCTCGTCGGTGAAGACGATCTCCTTTTCGGACAGGCCGTGCTCCTCGAGCTGCTTGGGGATGGTGAAGCCGAAGGCTATCTTGCGCTTCTCCTCGTTGGTGTAGCCGGGGATCTCGATCACCTCCATCCGATCGAGCAGCGCCGGCGGCACGGTCGAGAGCGTGTTGGCCGTGCCGATGAACATCACCCGCGACAGGTCGTAGGCAACCTCCAGGTAATGATCGGAAAAGGAGTGGTTCTGCTCGGGGTCGAGCACCTCGAGCAGGGCCGAAGAGGGATCGCCGCGGAAGTCCGCGCCGAGCTTGTCCAGCTCGTCGAGCATGAACAGCGGGTTGATCGTTCCGGCGCGCTTGATCCCCTGCAGGATGCGCCCGGGCAAGGCTCCGACGTAGGTGCGGCGGTGTCCGCGAATCTCGGCCTCGTCGCGCACGCCTCCCAGCGAGACCCGCACGAACTCGCGCCCGATCGCCCGCGCGATCGAGCGCCCCAGCGAGGTCTTGCCCACTCCGGGCGGGCCCACCAGGCACAGGATCGGTCCCTTCTTGTCGGGCTTGAGCTTCAGCACCGCGATCTGTTCGAGAATGCGACGCTTGACCTTGTCCAGATCGTAGTGGTCCTCGTCGAGGACGCGGCGCACCAGCTCCACGTCGAGCTTGTCCTCGGTGGCCTCGTCCCAGGGCAGATCGAGCAGCCAGTCCAGGTAGGTCCTGGTCACCGTGTACTCGGCCGAGGAGGGCTGCATGTGCGATAGCCTCGCGACCTGCTTGTCGGCCATCTTGCGGGCCTCGGCGCTCATTCCCGACTCGTCGATCCGATCCTTGATCTCCTCGATCTCGGTCTCCAGATCCTCGCCCTCTCCCAGCTCCTCCTTGATCGCCTTGAGCTGCTGGCGCAGGAAGTACTCGCGCTGGTTGCGCCCCATCTCCTCCTGCACCGCCGACGAGATCTCCTTTTTGACCTTCAGCATCTCGAGCTGCTTGGTCAGCAGCTGCAAGCAGGTTCGCAGGCGGCTCTCGATCTCGATGTCGTCGAGCACCATCTGCTTCTCCTCGACTGTCACGGTCAGGTTCGAGGCGACCAGGTCGGCCAGCACGCCCGGCTCGGTGACGTGGTCGAGGACGCCGAAAGCCTCCTTGGGCAGGTTGGGCAGCAACGAGATCAGCTGGCGCGCGGCCTCCCTGAGGTTGTTGGCCAGCGCATCCACCTCCAGGTCGCCGGAAGGCGCGTCCGGCACGCGCTCCAGCCGGGCCAGGTTGTACGGGTCCCTCTCCAGCCCTTCGACGAAGCGAGCCCGGTCGATGCCCTGCAGGACCACCGAGTAGTTGCCATCGTCGAGCTGGATTACCTTGAGCACGCGCGCGACCGTGCCCATCCGGTACAGCTCGGGCCAGTCCGGGTCCTCGTTGTCCGGGCTGCGCTGGGCGAAGACCGCGATCAGCTGATTCTCGGCCTGCTGGACCGCGTCGATTATCTTGACGGACTTGGGGCGCCCCACGTTGATCGGCACGACCGAGGCCGGAAACATCACCGAGTTGCGCAGCGGAAGAACCGGCAGTGCTTGCTCTGTCATCGCTGGATATCCACCTCCTGGCCCCGTCCCCCGCGGACGGAGAACTCAAAATAATTCCGATATGTTGCGGTGTCAATCACCCGCTGAAAAAAAACACCCGCTCGGCGGTCGTTTTCGCTTGCGCCCCGGGGAGTAAATCGTTATGAACGAGAGCGCTTTTTTTTGACGGCAGGCAACCAAAGGTAGTATTATATCCTACAGGTAGGCCAATGTCGGCACACGAGACCGAGGACGAGTCGAGATGATGATACGAATCGCACCTATCGCTCTGCTGCTGCTCGCCGCAATCGTTCCTCTCTGCACCGGTACCGTCTGGGGAAACCTGCTGTTGCTGGCGATTGTCTGCGGGATCTTTTTCGGTACGATCTCGCTCGGGGGATCGGTCGGCGCCAAGGAGAGGCGAGCATTGGTGGACAACAAGTCCTGACGAGGCCTTCTCCCCGCCTGCCGGCGCTCCCTGACAGCCGACTTTTCATCCTGGCATGAGAATCGAAAAAACAATCGATTACGCCGATTTTCGACCTCTCGACGAGTTCACGCTCTTCGATCTCGAGACGGCGCGGCTGATTCTTCGCGGAGGAAGCGTGCTGGACTGGCATCGGCTCAGCCTCTCGTCCCGCGAGCGCGCCGAGGAGCTGTGCCGCGTGCACAAGCTGGACCTCGACGACCCCGACGACGTCGAGCTGATCGAGCGCATCCGCGACGAGGCGGTCGCCTACCTGCGCGAGGCCTTCGACTTCCCGGTCCCCGGACCGGTGCGCTCCGCCAGCCTGGTCGATCTGATCCGGCTGGCCAGCGACTCCGCCAATCGGCATCGCCAGCTGTGCGCCTGCACGCTGCTCAAGACGATGCACGTGATCAACCACTTCGACGCCAGCGAGGCGCGACAGGCGCTCGAGCTGACGGACCAGGAGCTGTTCCGCGCCGCCGAGCAGCGGATCTACCGGCTGGTCAGCAAGGTCATGGCCGACCGCCTCCCGGTGGTCGAGTTCATGGGCGGCCGCAAGCAGCGCGCCAGCATGGTGACCAAGCTGATCTCCAAGGAGGACCCGCTCTCGGCGCAGCTGTTCGACAAGATGCGCTTCCGCGTGGTGACCGCGTCCAAGGACGACGTGCTGCCCACGATCGCCTTTCTCTCGCGCAACCTGTTCCCCTTCAACTACGTGCTGGCCGGCGAGTCCTACAACACGCTGCTGCCCTTCCTCTCGTACTGCAAGGCGCACCCGCGCCTCTCGCGGCTGGTCGAGCAGCTGCAGCTCGAGGGCGAGATGGAGAACCGGCTCCAGCCGATGAACAACGTCCACTCCTCTCCCAGCTACCGGGTCGTCCACTGGGTGGCCGACATGCCGCTCAAGATCGATAACTGGCGCGAGGCTTTCAACACCGACGGGATCAACCCGGTGCCGCGCCCGCTGATCTACGTGCGCGCCGAGCTGCAGATACTGGATCGCAAGACCCACCGCCTCAACGAGCGCGGGGACGCCTCGCATCGCCGCTACAAGGCGCGCCAGCGACGCGCCGTCTCCGAGCGCCTCAAGGTCGGAGTGCGGCGCACCGCGGCCGAGAACGACGACGGCTCCTCGGAAAACGGCCTGATCTACTGAGCCGGAGAGCGGAGCGGTTTCGCCTCGCACAATCCGCCGGGACATTCGGTCCGAAGCTTGTCCACGCGGCCGATGATCGCTATAAGGAGGCGTCTTCGCCGAGGAGAAACGCTTTTGGATTTCAAGCACCTGCGCCACAAGCTGTTCTACTTCCTGTGGTTCGTCGCCCTACCGCTGGTGGTGTCCTGGGTGACGGTGGATCTGCTGGCCCGGGCTCGCGTGGTCGACGAGTTCGAGGTCTGGTACGTGCTGCTCCTGTTCGCGATCCTGGTGATGCTGATCTACTCGATTCGCGACCACCTGCCGCTGTGGCGCGATCGCGATCCGAACAGCCTCTACAACCGCAGGCGCCGCGCCAGGAACGCCGACCGGATGGAGCGCAAGGTGCGCAAGCTGCTGAGACGCAAGTCGCACCGCGTCACCGACAAGGGCAGGCGCGAGGTGGAGTCCGCGCTCGAAGCGCTGGCAGAACGCCTGCAGAACGGAGACGACGATCGTATCTCCTCGGCGTCGCGCCGCCTCGAGGAGAAGGTCGACCGTCACATGGCGTTCTCCCGCAAGAGCGCCTCACGCGAGTACGTGGAATCGATCGGCGTGGCGGTGATCATCGCGGTGGTGCTGCGCCTCTTCGTCGTCGAGGCGTTCAAGATCCCCAGCGAGTCGATGGTCCCCACGCTGATGGTGGGCGATCACATCTTCGTCAGCAAGTACCTGTACGGAATCTCGATCCCGTTCACCAACAGGCGCCTGGTCCGCTTCGCCGATCCCGACTACGGCGACGTGGTGGTCTTCGCCAAGCCGAGCTTCGCCGAGCAGCACGCCGAGATGCACTCGATCCCCGACTTCGGCGACGAGTCCGAGCTGGTGGGCAAGGACTTCATCAAGCGGATCGTGGGACTCCCGGGCGACGAGGTGGAGCTGTACGACGACGTGCTGGTCGTCAACGGCGAGCCCGTTCCGCGCTGCCCGCTGGGCGAGATCTCCTACCGCTCGCGCAGCATCTCGGGGCGGTGGAGCGACCACGCCGGAGAGCTGTGGGTCGAGCGCCACGGCGAGCGTCTCTACACGATCGTCGAGGAGTCGGCCGGACCGGTCACCAGCTGGGGACCGCGTACCGTGCCCGAGGACCAGGTCTTCGTGCTGGGGGACAACCGGGACAACTCGAACGACTCGCGGTTTTGGGGTACCGTTCCGATCGACAACATCAAGGGGCGCGCGATGATAATCTGGTGGTCCAACAGGCGCCCGCACGGTTTTCAGTGGGACCGGGTGGGCAAGCTGGTGATGAGCGAGCCCGACCTGGGCCCGGAGCAAGAGCGGATGCTGGCGAGCTGCCTCGCCGAGGTGAGGAGCCCTCGATGAGGGGAAAAACGGCGGTCGCGACGCTCGTCTTCCTGCTCTGTGCATCTCCTCTCGCTTCGGCGCCGGCCGAGACAGCCGGGGAGCCGGCGGCCGACGAGAAATCCGATTCGCAAGGGAACGGCTCCGACTCGGGCGGCGAGGGCTCCGGCGACTGGCGCGGCGATCCCTCGGTGCAGCGTCACCCCGGCTCCTACATCGGCGGAGCGATCGGGTACGCCAACGTCCGCTCCTGGGTCGAGGAGAGCGACGAGCACGACGACATGTTCGTCGGCCCGTTCCACACCTTCGCCCTCTCCTTCCGCGTGGGAGACGCGTTTTTCGAATGGTTGGCGCTGGGCTTCCAGATCGAGATCGCCAGCGCCAAGCGCCGGGGCCAGCAGATCGGGATGTTCAACCTACTGCTCGACACCACCTTCTACCCCTGGGAGGGCCTCGGCCTGCGCCCCTCATTCGGCCTGGGGCTGGGCTTCGCCAGCGGCAAGGAGGAGTGGGAGTTCGGGGGCGGCGGACCGGGCTGCCTCGGGATGGCCGTGCTGTACGAGGTGCGCGTGACCCGCCTGTTCGTGATCGCCCCGATCGTGCAGACCTTCTGGATCTCGGGACAGGGCTACGACGGCCTGACCATCTTCGCCGGGCTGGAGATTCTCAAGTGGTTCGAGACGGCGACCGGCTGAGCGGCTCCCGCTCGCCGCTGGCCGAGGCCGATCGAATGTGGAGCAGCAGACGCGCCAGCAGCGATCCCGCCGCGCCTCCCAGCACGTCCGCGGTCGCGTCGCCGAACGAGGCCGTGCGGTTCGAGACGAAAGCCTGGTGCAGCTCGTCCAGCGCGCCCAGCCCGGCGCTGATCGCTATCGCGGCGACCACCAGGCCCAGCCCCCGCAGCGCGCCGGGAAATCGAAAAGCCAGCCAGAGGGTCAGCAGCGCGCCCAGCAGCGCGTACTCGACGAAGTGCACCGCCTTGTCCCAGACGTCGATCCCCAGCGAACTCCAACTCGTGCCGGGGATGTGCGAAAAGGCGGCGATGACCGCCACGTAGACGATCGAGGCCCAGAGGAAAACGCGACCGTTGCCCAATCGGCCGCCCCTGTCTTTCTCCCGTCTCGCCATCACATCTTGTACTTGCCGAAAATCTCGTCCGGCAGATCCTCGAGGGTGGGCGCGTCCCCGTCCGCCTTCTCCGAGATCGATATCGGTCTGGGACCCTTGGCCTCGTCCCCTCTCTCCAGCAGATCGGCGCCGACGTGAATCGAGGCGTCCATCCGCAGCGCGATCGCGATCCCGTCCGAGGGCCGGCAATCGACCCGGATCGGCCCCGCCGGCGAACGCATCTCGGCCACCGCGTGGTAGGTTCCCTCGACCAGGGAGTGCACGCGAACGTCGACCAGCATCGCCCCCAGTTCCTCGATCACGTCCGCCAGCAGGTCGTGGGTCATCGGCCGCGCGAGCCTCACGCCCTCGATCGCCGAGGCGATCGCCATCGCCTCCGCCGCTCCGATCCAGAGCAGTAGCCGCCGTTTGCCCGCATTTTCACGGAGCACCAGCGCGGCGGCTCCGGCCTCGGGATCGAACAGCACCTTGTGCACCTCGACGGCGACCATCGCCGCTCGGTTATCCATCATCGCTCTGCCCCGTGCTCTCCGCCGCTGAGCGGCTCTCCCTCGAGGCTGTGCGGATGGGCTCTGACCGCCCGCACCCGCCACAGCGATCCGCGCGCTTCTTCCAGAGTAACATTTCTGGGCAGGGTGAAGTTGACAATTTCGTTGTTGCGCGCCCGCCCGCTGGCCTGGTCTCGCATCCTGCCGGCGCCCTCGACCAGCACCTCGAAGACCTCGCCGACCAGGCCTTCCCGGCGCTGGGCCGCAACGCGGTCGATCACCTCGTGCGCCGCGTGCAGCCGCCTCGTCTTCTCGGGCGGGTCGACGTCGTCGGGCAGCTTGGCCGCGGGAGTTCCGGGACGAGGAGAGTACTTGAAGGAGAACGCGCCGGCGAAGCGAACCCGCTCGAGAAGATCGAGCGTCTCGGCGAAATCCTCGTCCGTCTCCCCCGGAAACCCGACGATCAGGTCCGTCGAGACGGCGATCTCCGGGCTGGCCCGGCGCAGTCGATCCACGATCTCCAGGTAGCGTTCGCGGGTGTAGCGGCGATTCATCCGGCGCAGGACGCGATCCGAGCCGGCCTGGAGCGGAAGATGGATCGCCTCGCACGTAGTGCGCAGCTCCCGCTGGGCCTCGATCACGTCGGGCGTCATCTCCCCCGGATGGGGAGAGGTGAAGCGGCAACGCCACAGCCCCTCGACCGCATCCACCCTGCGCAGCAGCTCCCCGAAGCCGACCTCTCCGAAGCGATAGGCGTTGACCCGCTGTCCCAGCAGCACGACCTCGCGCACACCTTCGGAGACCAGGCGCCGCACGTCCTCGACCACGTCGTCCGGAGGTCGAAACCGCTCGGGCCCCCGCACCGAGGGCACGATGCAGTAGGAGCAGCGCTCCTCGCAGCCCTTCATCACGGTCACGAAGGCCGAGACCGGTCGCGGGCCGGAGCTAGTCCCGACGGCGGCGAAGCCCTCGCTCCCACCGCCGCCGAAATCGGTCAGCGCGCGCGGAACGCGGTCGGAGCGCACCGACCCCACCAGCTCGGCGATGCCTTCGTAGCAATCCGGTCCCAGCACCAGATCGACGCCGGGCAGCAGGGAGAAGATTCGATCCGCCTCCTGCTGTGCGACGCAGCCCAGGAGGCCCACGACCGCCGAGGGGCGCCGCTTCTTCTCTTTGCGCAGGCGTCCCGCCTCCGAGATCGCCTTGTGCCACGCCTTTTCGCGCACCGTGCAGGAGTTGACCAGCAGCAGGTCGGCCTCTCCGGGGACGGCGGTCGGCTCGTAGCCTGCGGCCGCCAGCTCCTCGAGCAGGCGACGCGTGTCGTGCACGTTCATCTGACAACCGAAAGTCTTGACGAACACCCGCGGCATCCGAGCTCCCCTTCCGTCGGCGGGACACTAGATCGAGGGTGCGCGCCGGTCAAACGAGCGCGAGTCGGGCAACTCGCCGAAACATGGATATCTGAGTCGGAATTGGGCTATAGTTTCGTTTTGGAATCACACCGGACGTGTTCCGGCGAGGAGGAGAGGCGACGTGGACGATCTCGACAGCGACAGAAGGCGTCATCCGCGGGCACCCATAGAGCTCAAGGTAGAGTACCGGCGACTCAACACCTTCTTCGCCGACTACACCAAGAACATCAGCCGCGGCGGAACCTTCATCAAGACGCAGAAACCGCTCGGCGTGGGCACAGAGTTCCTCTTCAAGCTGCTCGTGCCCACCCTCGAGGAGCCGATCGTGCTCAAGGGGCGCGTCCAGTGGGTGATCCAACCCGAGGAGCAGACCGAGGAGCAACCCCCGGGGATGGGCATCAAGTTCCTCTACGACGAAAACTTCGAGCACCGCCAGGTCGAGGAGAAGGTGGAACGCCTCATGATCGACAGCCTCGGCCGCCACCTCTACGAGAAACTCTTGGGACAGGGCGATTCGAGCCCCTCCGACAGCTGACAGGTTTTTCCCGAGCCCCCTCGACGCGAGTTTGCCTTGACTTGCGCCCGTGCTGTGCAATAGGTCTAGCAAGGAGGCGCACCGTGCGGTGCCCGCCCAGCGAGGGGAATCTAGATGGCCAAACGGGACGTGGAAAAAGAAAGAATCAGGATTTCGACGGCCCCGGCGTCGGACTCCTCGATCAAGCAGCTCGAGGACGTGGTGATCGTGGTCACCCAGGCCTTCTGCCCCGAAGGCCACAACCTGATAGGAGAGCTGAGCGCCGATTTCGACGGCTATCCGGGGATCCATCTCGAGATCTCGGACGGAAGGAAGACCGGCTCGGTCGACCTCTCGCCGTTCCACGGGGACGACTCGAAAAAAGGAGATCTGGACTGGGAAAGGGGCACCCGGCTCGAGGTGCATTGCCCGATCTGCAAGACTCCGTTGCCGCGGATGGCGCGCTGCAACTGCGAGACGAATGACGGGCGCGGAGGCGACCTGGTCAAGCTGTACCTGACTCCCAAGCTCGAAGACAGCCACGCGATGGCCCTTTGCAACATCTGGGGCTGCCGCCAATCTCGAACGATCGACAACTGGCAGATCATATCCGAGTTCCTCGAAGGACAGATCGAGAGCTGAATCGACCATCTCGACCCGCCGAGTCGTTCTTCTCACCGACGTTGGACAACCCGTGTCGGCAAAAAATATCGCCAAATATCGTTTGTGCAGTTGACACGAAGACAACCGCGAATTACTTTATAATAAGAGTAAAAGATTACAGCGACAAAGGGAGAGCTCATGGACAAGGAATCCAAGGATCGCGTGTTGTCGGTCAATGATGTGGCCCAGATGTGCCGGGTTTCCAACGAGACGATTCGACGTTGGATTCGCAAGCACGG
>CAZHCG010000143.1:0-13401 GCA_964530995.1 uncultured Myxococcales bacterium | reverse complement strand
TGTCATAGGCTCTCATACCGGCTTTCTCAACACGAATGAGGGGTGAACGGTTACGTCAGATCCATCCCCGCAGGCCCAGGATCGGGCCGTGGAGCGGGACCTTGCCTATCCACATCGCGTCCCAGCCGGCGTAGATCTCGACCCCCCAGCGCGTGACTCCGATCTGCCCGCGGCCGTGGGCGACGAAGGCGTAGCCCAGGTTGCCCAGGTCGATCGAGGCCGAGAGGACCAGCGGGTTGACGGGGAAGACATCCAGGCCGTAGGTGAAGTTGAAGCCGGCGTCGATCCGGGCCGCGGCCTGGAAGTCGTGCATCAGCCTGGCGCCGATTCCGCGTTTCAGCGTGTCTGACACTTCAGTTCAAGGTAGACGCACGGATCAAGCTGCGGAGGCTCTACGCGATCTCGGAGGCCTGACGTGCTACTAGTGATAACTGGCTGACGATCGGCTCCAGATCTGGATTTGAGCGGGCCGTGGGCGAAGAGCGCGGCGCGAATTGAAAAAAAGGGTGCAGCTGATATTGTTCGCGATCGCATGGTTCCCAGCGAACGAGAGCAGCCCGCCGGCAGGGCGCCGGGCGACGATCCCGTCGTCTCGGTGGTGATCCCGGCGCTGGACGAGCGCGAGGCGCTGCCCGCGACCGTGCGCGAGGCGAGCGAGGCGCTGGCGGGAGAGGATTTCGAAGTCGTCATCGTCGATGACGGCAGCGGCGACGGGACGTGGGAGGAGATTCGCCGCCTTTCCGACGAGGACTCGCGCGTGCGCGGCGTCCGCTTCTCGCGCAACTTCGGCCACCAGGCGGCGCTGCTGGCCGGCATCCGGGAGGCGCGTGGAGAGGCGGTGATCACCCTCGACGCGGACGGCCAGCACCCGCCCGCTCTGATCCCGGAGATGATCGCGCGCTGGCGGGACGGCGCGATCGTGGTCCAGGGGCTGCGCGACGATCGACGCGGCGGCACCGCCGCGCTCAAGGGCGGCAGCTCCCGCGGGTTCTATCGCCTCTTCTCCTGGCTGGCCGCGACACCGATTCCCGCCGGCTCGGCCGACTTCCGCCTGCTCGATCGCCGCGCCGCCGAGCTGATCTGCGCGCATCCGCGTCCCGCTCTGTTTCTGCGCGGCTTCGTCCCCTGGACCGGGCTGCGCACCGAGTACCTGGGCTTCGCGCCGCGCGACCGCAGCGCCGGACGGACCAAGTACACCGCCGGCAGGATGTTCGGGCTGGCCCGCCAGGGGATGCTCCGCTTCTCGATCAAGCCGCTCAGGCTGGCCACCCTGCTGGGAGCGCTGGCCTGCGTCGGGGCGCTGGCCTACCTGGTCTACGTGCTGGTGGTGCGCTTGGTGCTGGGCGAGTTCGTCGAGGGCTGGGCCTCGGTGGCCGGCCTGCTCTCGCTGCTGGGCGGTGTCCAGCTTCTGCTGATCGGCATCCTCGGCGAGTACGTCGGCGCGATCTTCGAGGCAGTGCAGGGCAAGCCCCCCTACGTCATCGAGCAGCTGACTCCCCGGCCGGCGGCACCTCGTAGATCGCCCAGCGACCCCGCGCCGCGCGCCTGACCAGGCCCGCGCGCCCGACCGCGACCGCCGAGCGACGCCCGGCCAGCAGGTGCGTCAGCCCCTCGCGCCGCGCCAGCTCGGCCAGCTCGGCCAGCGGTCGCGAGAGAAAGAGGCGGTCCGCGACCCCGGCCAACCGGTAGCCGCGGGCCGGAAAACGATCGGCTCCGATCGCGGCCAGCATGCGCCGCTTCCACTCCAGCGCCTCGTCGCCCTTCATCGGACAGCACTTCCAGTCCACGAAGATGCCGCGGCTCGTTCGCAGGCGGAAGTCGGCCAGCCCCGGCGGCGCGAGAAAAAGCGCGTCGTCGGGAGCCCGCTCGCGGATCCAGTCGTAGAGCGCAGGGATCCGACCGCGGGGGGGGGCGACGCGCGGCCGCGGGAAGCTCGACCACGACTCGACCGCTGCGCCCCAGCGCAGATGCCGGCCCCGCTCCGCCGCGACGCCCGGGATCGAGACCGCGACCGCTCCCGCGATCACGACGGCCGACAGCAGCGCCGAGATCGCCGCCGGCATGGCATCGGCGCGGCGCCGGACCAGCAGCGCGCCGGCGATCGTCGCCGGCGCCAGCAGAGGCAGCAGCAGCGCCGAGCCTGTCAGCCGCGTCTCCCCCCCGGCCTCGATCCGTCCCGGCGCCGCGAAACCGGCCACGATCATCGCGCAGCCGACCCACCAGAGCAGCTCCGCGAAGGAGCGTCGGCGCGCGGCGCGCACCAGCGACTCTCCCGCGGCGATCGCCAGCAGCAACGCCAGCGGGACCGAGAGCCGCCAGGCAAACAGCCGCACGATCGGCGCCAGCTCCAGCGCCGCCCCGAGCGCGGCGACCAGCTGCCAGCCCGCCATCGTCCCGACCAGGCGCAGGCTGTCGCTCTCGGGCGCGTAGCGATCCCGCGCCGCCCAGACGGTCAGCCCGGCCACGCCCAGCACGAGCGGCCACCACGGCGCCAGCGGACCGAGCAGCTGCGGATCGTAGTGATGCGGCGAGCGGACGCGGAACATGATATCGACCGCCCCGGGCGCCGCGTCCGAGGCCAGAAACGAGCCGGCCGCGATCCAGAGCGTCGGCCAGGCCAGCGCCAGGTAGCCGCCGGCCAGCGCCAGCGAGGATCGCCAGTCCCTTTCGCGCAGCAGGCGCCAGCCCTCGGGCAGCGCGATCAGCGCCGGGCCGAGCACCGCGAAGTTGGCGTGCAGCAGAGCGGACAGCCCCAGCCACAGCCCCGCCCGGAGAGGCTTTCCGCCCAGCCAGGCGGCCAGCCCGAGCAGCAGCGGGGCGAGCGCCATGTCGGCCGGGAGCAGCAGGCCGTGGCTGACCAGCGCTCCGGCGATCCCCTCGTGGCGGACGAAAGCGGTGATCAGCAGAGCGACCGCGGCCGCGATCCAGCTCCAGCCGTTGGCGCGGGCCAGGGCGAGCAGCCCGGCCGCGACCCCGCCCAGCACCGCGAGGTGAACGGCCAGCACTCCGAAGGGAAACAGCTCGGCGCCGAGCAGCGCGTGCAGCCCGCGGATCAGCCAGGAGAAGGAGACGTGGTAGTGGGTCGTGCCCCAGGTGAACCAGTCGCCCGGACAGAAGGAGCCGAAGATCTCCCGGTAGGGCAGCAGGAAGTACTGCAGCTGGTCGTTGGTCTCGAAGCCGTAGCGGATCCTGACCAGCAGCAGCAGCGCTCCGGCGATCGCGAAGCCGGCGAGCCCCGCGGCGCGCAGCAGACGCCTCCGCAACGCTCCGTCCGGCGCGCGACGATACGACAGCCAACCCAGCGCGGGCAGCCCCAGCGTCCAGTTGATCAGCAGGCTCAGCGCCGAGACTCCCAGCGCGGCCGCGGCCGCGGCTCCGCCCGAGCTGCCCAGCGCGATCAGCCCCAGCGCGAATCCGCTCTCCATCGGCCCGAAGCTGCCGATCAGCGACAGCGGCAGTGCGGAGCCGAGCATGCCCAGCACCGCGACCGAGATCCCCGCGACCGGGTCGAGCGAGTGTCCGACGGCGCCCAGCAGCAGGTGGAACCACAGCGCGACCAGACCCCAGATCGCAAACGTGGAGACGACCAGCTCCAGCTTGCGTCGCAGCGGAATCTCGTAGGCCCGCGCCACCAGCGCCAGCGCCCGGCCCGCGCGGCCGCGAGCCGCCTCTCCCCCCGGCGCGAAGCGCTCGGCGAGAATGCGCGAGATTGGACCGATCGCGAAAAACAGCGCGGCGCAGGCCGCGGCCGCGACCGACAAGATCGCGACCGCGCCGCCATCGCCGACGCCCAGCGGTCCGAAGGCGATCAGCGCCGCGGCCAGCGGCAGCAGCGCGGCCAGGTCCAGGACTCGCAGCAAGGCGAGCGCCGCGATCCCCTCGCCGAAGCCGCCGCCGCCGGCGCGCCGCAGCAGCAGGCCGTAGGCCAGCTCGCCGGAGCGCAGCGGCATGACCCGCAGCAGGGCGGCGTGGGCCGCCGCGATCCCGAACAGGTCCCGCGGCTCGGCCCGGGCTCCCGAGAGCCGGAAGCGGACCGCGCGCAGCCCGGTAGCGACCGCGTAGACGAGCAGCGCCGCCAGCAGCGGCCCCGGGCGGACCCGGGCAAAGACATCGCCCAGCTCCCCGGCGTCGAGACGCCCGATCGCCAGCCAGACCACCCAGGCGGTGAAGACGGCTCCGGCGGCGACGCGGAGCGCCTTGCCCAGCGGCCGCGGCGCTCTTTGCCCGTCGCTCATTCCCCCTGCTCGTCGGTCGTCTCTCGTCCCGATCGCGCCGGCTCCGACTCGATGCGGCGCACGCGCCTGGAAACGCCTTCGAGCAGCTTGCGGTTGGCGCCCACCAGGTCGGCGATCATGCCGAACAGCGCGATCTGGAAGGCGGCCAGCACCAGGATCGCCGCCAGGATCAACGACTGCGTGTGGCCGGTCGGTCCCTCGGTGGTGAAGAAGAAGTACAGGAAACGGCCGCCGGCGACCAGCCCGCCCAGCAGGAACAGCAGCGCCAGCACGAGAAAGGTGCGCAGCGGGTGGTACATCGTGTAGATGCGCACGATCGTTCCCATCGAACGCCGCACGTAGGACCAGGTTCCGCCGAACAGGCGCGACTCGCGCGTCTTGGGGTTGGTGCGCACCGGCACGGCCTCAACGGCGAGGCGCGAGGCGCCGGCCTGGATCAGCGTCTCCAGCGTATAGGTGAAGTCGCTGGTCACGGTCAGCGCCAGCGCGGCCTCGCGCGACAGGGCGCGGAAGCCGGAGGTGGCATCCGGCACGTCGAGGTCCGAGGCGCGGCGCACGACCCAGGAGCCGAAACGCTGCAAGCTCTTCTTGGCCGCCGAGAAGTCCTCGACGCTGTCCACCCGGCGATCGCCGACCACCATCTCGGCGCGTCCCTCGAGGATCGGGCGCACCAGCTCGGGGATGCAGCCGGCGTCGTACTGGTTGTCGGCGTCGGTGTTGACGATCACATCAGCGCCCAGGCGCAGCGAGGCGTCGAGGCCGGCGGTGAAGGCCCGCGCCAGCCCGCGGTTGCCGGCGAAGCGCACCATCTGGCGCACGCCGTTCTCGCGGGCCACGCGGGCCGTGCCGTCGCTGGAGCCGTCGTCGACTACCAGCAGCTCCACCTCGTCGAATCCCTCCACCTCGCGGGGCAGCGCCGCGAGCGTGGCCGGCAGGGTCTGCGCCTCGTCCAGGCACGGAATCTGGATCACGAGCTTCATGAATGAAAATTGGTAGCAGATTCCAACCGCGAGGTGAAATCCGATCTATCAATAGAACAGCACCGGGATTTCGGATTGACCCGGTGTTTCGTCCTACCCTACCATACCCGGGCGCTTGGCGCGGAGGAAGTGGGCTCGATGCGATCAGCGTTGGCGATCGTTTTTCTCTCGGCGACCCTGTTGCCCGCGGTCTGCGGCTGCGGGGACGACCCCGGCGAGATCCTGATGAATCCCTGGGTGGGCGAGGGAAAGACCCGCATCCTGGTCGACGGGATCCACCAGCTGGAGGGAATCCCCAACGCGAGCTGGGACGAGACCGAGTTCCGCTACTCGCACTCCCAGAGCACCAGCCGCCTGCTGCGCAACGTGCTGCGCCACGACTTCAGGTTCCGCCAGGTGCTGGACGGCGAGCTGACCCACGAGCTGCTCGCGGCTCACGACATACTCTACTTCAACGTGCCGACCGCGATCGCCCTGGGCAGCTCCAGGACCGATCGCGAGATGCCGCGCCTGCGGCCCGGCGAGGTCGAGGCGATCCGGCGCTTCATGGAGAACGGCGGCGGGGTCTTCGTCGTGGGAGAGCACAACAACGCCTACGACAACATCGAGGTGCTGCGCCCGCTGCTCCAGCCGCTGGGGTTGGAGTTCGTCGACGCCTACGCCTCGGAGCCGGGTCGCGGCCGTTTCGCGATGGACGTGGGCGGCTACATCCTGATGGTGCGCAACTTCGCCGAGCACTTCGTCACCGGCGGCGTGCGGATGATCAGCTGGTCGGGCGGCGCGCCGTTCACGCCGGAGTCCGAGGGCGGCATCGCCTTTCTCTCTAAGAAGGGCTTCATCGACCGCGGCAACTACGTGACCAAGGAGCCGGTCAAGTGGTCCAACCACCGCGTCGACGAGGGCGAGTACCAGGGCCCCGGCATCCCGGTCGCCGCGGCGCTGCAGGTGGGCGAGGGGCGCCTGGTCGCGATCGGGGATCACAACATGCTCGGCACCCAGTGGCTGGGGATCGGCGACAACTACTCGTTCGGAATGAACGCCCTGCAGTGGCTCGCCGGGCGCGAGGACGAGCCGCCCTTCAGGAACGAGCCTCCGATCGGCCTGCGCTTCGGCTTCGAGCAGGAGCGCTCCGGCTGGACGATCGGCCGGCGCGACAAGGACGGCTACTACGCGTTCGCCTTCAACCTCTCGCGCCAGCCCGAGATCTTCCACATGGGGATGCTCGACCTGAGGGACGAGGTGGACGTGCTGGGCTTCCTCGACCCGGACGTGAAATACCCGAAGCGCGATCTGGCCGCGGTCGATCGCAAGCTGGCCGCGGGCAAGCGCGTCTTTCTGCTGCTCAACGCCGCCGACCCCGGCCGCGGCAGCGTCCAGCTCCTGCAGCGCTACGCTCCGGCGCTGGAGCTGGTCGGCCCGCAGCGCTCGGTCCGCGCCGACGAGCTGGAGCCGGGCCCCAACGACCTCTTCCCCGCGGTCGAAGGCGTCTATGGGCGGCTCGTCTCCTCCGAGCTGGATGTCGGCGGCGCTCGGATCGCCGCGCTCGATCACTCCGAGACCGGGTTCAAGGGGCGGCCGGGCCGCAGGGACGTGCGGCCCAAGTCGTACGACAAGGCCGAGCCCTACCTGCTGGACGTCCGGGTCCGCGGCGGTGATCCGCTGGTGGAGGCCGAGCTGCCGGGCGGGCGCCGCGTCTCGATCATGCAGCGCTTCGCGGTGGGCGAGGGCGAGATCATCGCGATGGTGCAGGGCACGATCTTCTCCGCCCACACCCTGCACTGCGTGCGCCAGGAGCCGGTCCGGACCAACCAGCCCGCCTACGACCTGGAGATGCGATTCATGGACTGGCTGCTGGCCGACGCGCCGCGCACGGAAAGGCAGCCTCCGCCGCTCGAGCCGGCCGGAAACGGTGGCCCCGAGACCGCCGACGGCGGCGCGCGGACCGACGGCGGCCGCGCCGAGGCACAATGAGCAGGCCGCCGTTCAGCCTCGCCGGGGCCGCCGGACTGCTGGCGGCGGCTCTGCTGGTCTCGATCTCCTCCCGCGCGGCGGCGGCCGACTGGCCCCGGCGCGCCGAGCGCTCCGGAACATGGTTGCCCGAGCCGCGCGAGATCGCGCTGGCGATCAGGGGCTCGGGAGCCTACGTGCCCGAGGTCTCGGGCCTCTCCAGCGCCGAGACCGGGATCGCGATCGGATCGCTGGCGTGGTGCCTGGCGCCGTGGAAGGGGATCGGGCTGTTCGGCGAGCACTCGCTGGGCAGGATGTGGTGGGGCGAGCAGTCGCTGCTGATCTCCGGGCACGAGCTCGGCGCCCGCTTCCCGCTCTACCGCTACTTCTCGATGGAGGCGGCCTACCTGGGCCACTCCAGCGAAAAGCAGTGGGTCGAGGAGAACGAGGTGGCGCTGGGCGGGGTGCGCGACAACGGCGCCGAGCTGGGCGCCTGGTTCCACGCCGAGCCGCTGAGCAGGCTGCGGGTCGAGCTGCACCTGCTGGGCAGGTACTTCGACGTCTATCGCCACGATCAGCTGGTGGCCGGCCTCGGCGCCCGGGTCGGACTGATGCCGGTCGACGGCCACGCGCTCGAGATCGAGCTGGAAGCGCTGCGCGCGAGGCGCTATCGACCGCGCAGCGGAGTCGACGAGAGCAGCTGGAACCTGCTGGGCTCGATCGAGTGGCGCTCCCGAATCGCCGGCGACTTCGGAATCTCGATCGGGGGCCGCGTCTCGACCCAGCTGCTGGTCGGCGAGATGCCGATGCTGGAGCTGAAGAGGTCGATGATCGACGAGCCGATGGCGCTCGCCAGCCTGGGTCTCTTTTTCGTTATTTGACCGAAATGATTGAAAAACTGGTTTCGTTTTGTCATATTCTCCGGTCGTGGAAACAAGGCGACCCAACCACTTTCGGACGGCGGCGGCCGCTGCGATCGCCTATCTGACGGCGCTGGCCTGCGGGGGACCGCAGGGCCGCGAGGGCGAGCTGGACGAGCTTCTGGACGAGTCCCTGAGGCACGTCGAGGTCCCGCTGACGGCGCGCGGGCTCGACGTAGAGCGCGTCGCCACCGAGCTGCCGCCGCAGAAGGACGAGTACCGGATCGGCGCCAACGACGTGCTCAACATCGTCGTGCTCGACCACGAGGAGTTCTCCTCCCCCCGCGACTTCAACCGCGGAGTGATCGGAACCATCGTCAAAAAGGACGGCAACGTCTACATCCCGATCGTGGGCAAGGTGCCGGCAGCGGGACACACCGTCGAGGAGTTCCACGATGTGCTGCGCGAGGCGCTCGAGCCGTACGTGCGCGAGCCCCACGTCTCGGTCGATATTTTCAAGTACAAGTCGCAGAAATTCTTCGTGCTCGGCGAGGTCGAGAAGCCGGGCGCCTTTCCGGTAGACGGGAACACGACCCTGCTCGAGGCGTTCGGGCTGGCGGGCGGCGCCACCGCGGACGGCAGCCTGGAGCGCGCCTACGTCGTGCGGGGCGACTCGCTGCTGCCGATCGACATCGCCGCCTTGCTGCAACGGGGCGACACCAGCCGCAACATCTACATGAAGCACGGCGACCTGGTCTACGTGCCCCACGCCGGCGACCAGACCGCCTACGTGCTGGGCGAGGTCCGCGAGCCGGGCGCGGTGCGGATCCCGCAAAGCCGTCTCTCGCTGGCGCAGGCGCTGGCCGAGGCCGGGGGGCTGCTGCCCACCGAGGCCGACGAGGACAGCATCAAGCTCGTGCGGGGCAGCTGGCAGGAGCCGACCGTCTACACGCTCGACTACGAGACCCTGCTCGAGCTGGGCGATCGGATTTTGCTGCGCCCCGGCGATCGAGTGGTCGTCTCGCCGACCGGCCTGACCAGGGTCAGCCGCTACATGCAGCAGATTCTACCCTTCCTCCAGGGCGCCTACTACGGAACGCAGATCTACCGGGTGACGGCCCCATGATTCCGGAGCGCCAGCGAAAAAGATCGGCGGTCCCCGAACCGCAGGAGAACGTCTCGATCAGCGATTACCTGATGATCCTGCTCGACGAGTGGCGCACGCTGGCGCTGCCGTTGCTCTTGGTGATCGCCGGCGCGGTGGCCTACCTGCTGCTGGCGGTGCCCAGCTACCGGGCCAGGGGGGTGATCCAGGTCTCCTCCGACGACCCGACCGGCGCCGGACGGCTGCTGGAGCTGACCGGAATGGGTCGACCGTGCCCGGTGGAGACCGAGGTGGAGATCCTGCGCTCGCACCGGATCGTGGCCAAGGCCTGCCGCGAGCTGGGCCTGCAGCTGGGATGCGAGATCCCCAGGCTGACTTTCGACCTGGGCGTCTCGCTGGGCGGGGAGTCTCCGCTCGCTGAGAAGCTGCACCGCCTGCGGCGCAGCTTGAAAGAGGTCAGGGTCGAGGACCGCATCGAGTCGTCGACGGAGGCCGTGTTCTCCGCCACCGAGGGCGGGGATCTGTCGATCGACTTCCTCGACGGAAGCAAGCCCGCGCTGGCCGAAAGCGGCGAGAGCTTCTCGGCGCGAGGCATCTCGCTGAGCGTGGAGCCCGCGATCGAGCTGCGCTCCGGAGAGAGGCTCGAGGTATCGATCCTGCCCGACGACATGCTCGTCGCCTCGATGCTGGAGAAGCTGCACGTGGAGAGCATCGGCGGTCGCAAGGAGACCAACCTGGTGCGCGTCAGCGCGGTGCACGCGGACCGGACCGTGGCCCGCGACTTCGTCAACGCCCTGATGGACTCCTACATGGGCTTCGCCCTGGAGTGGCGAACGCTGCGGGCCGACCGCTCGGCGTCGTTCATCGAAAAGCAGCTCGACGCGATTCGCCAGAACCTCGAGGGAGCCGAACAGGAGCTGCAGGATTTCCTCGAGCAATCGGGGGCGATCGCGCTCGACGAGCAGGCCAAGGAGCTGATCAGGGGAGGCGTGCAGCTCGACCTGGAGCTGCGCAAGGTCCGCATCCAGGAGGACCTGCTCTCCTCGGTGACCGCCGAGATCCGCCGCGCCAACCGCCGCGGGGGACCGGTCTCGCTGACCGGCGACTTCCTGTTCGAGGACCAGCTGCTGGCCGAGGCGATCGGCGCGCTCAACGAGCTGGAGATCAAGCGCGAGATGCTGCTGGCCGAGGTGACCGAGACCCACCCGGAGGTGGTGCGGCTCCACGAGGAGATCCGCCGCGTCCGCGATCAGGTCCTGGAGTACGTCTCCTCCTCGCGCGACCGCATCCGCGAGAAGCGCAAGCAGACCGCCGAGGCGCTCGACGGCATCCAGCAGAAGCTGGCCGGCTTCCCGGACAACCAGCGCCGCATGGCCGGAATCAGGCGCAAGCTCGACGTCAGCCAGGAGCTGTACGGCTTCTTGATGACCAAGCTCGAGGAGGCGCGCATCCTCAAGGCCTCCACGACGACCGACAAGCGCGTGATCGACCGCGCGACGACTCCCTTCCGCCGCAGCAGCCCCCGCATGATGCTGACCCTCGCCTTTGCCGGGTTTTTCGGGTTGCTGCTCGGCGTGGGCGCGGTCTTCCTGCGCCGCGCCGCCGATCCGCGTATCAGGGACGAGGAGGAGGCCAAGGAGCTGTCCGAGCTGCCTCTCTACGGCGTGATCCCGGATCTGAAGGATCTGGGCTCCCCCGGCTCGGTCGATCGCGTCTGGGATTCGCCCAAGGGGCCGGCCGCCGAGTCGTTCCGCACGCTGCGCACCAACGTGGAGTTTGCCCAGGTGGGCGAGACCCGCTTGCAGGTGCTGCAAGTCACCTCGTCCGAGGCGTCCGAGGGCAAGTCCACTGTGCTGTCCAACCTGGCGGTGGCGTTGGCCAAGGCCGGGCACAGCGTGCTGGTGGTCGATCTCGATCTGCGCCGGCCGGTCCAGCACCGGATCTGGAGCCTGCCGCGCACGCCCGGAATCTCCGACCACCTGGTGGGGCGGGCCCGCATCGCTCTGCGCCGCAGCGACCAGTGGGAGATATCGGCGGTCACGGCCGGCAACGAACCGCCCGAGTCGCAGCGCCTGCTGGCCTCGGACAGGCTGGCCGAGCTGATCGCCGGCTGGCGCGAGGAGTACGACTACGTCCTGCTCGACACTCCGCCGCTACTGGTCGCCGACTCGCTGGTCATCTCGCGGCTGTCCGACATGATGCTGTTCGTGGTGCGGCCGCGCACCAGCCGACGAGCCGCGCTGCGCCTGGCGCAGCAGACCCACAGCCGCATGGAGGTGGTCAAGGGGCTGGTGATCAACGGAGTCACCACCCGCCGCGGCGGCTACTACCACTACTACCGCGGCTCCTACTACGGCTCCCGCACCACAGACACCCAGGAGAGCTGAGCGCCTCGCGACCCTCGATCCGCGGGTCAGCTCCGAAGACCGAAGCGACGAGCCCGCCGGGCTTGGCAATCCCGACCGCGGCCCTCGCGGCCGCGGCGCTCGCCCGGAGCCGGGGCCCTCGATCAGCGGGTCGGGCCCGAGGACCTGGCAAGAAAGTAAAACGAGATCTTCTGAACTTTTTTGCAACTCCCGGGTCACAGCGTCCGATATCAATGGCAAAGCGTTCGAAAACAATTGTGGTAGGATGAAAAACAAAAGGACGAGAGATGGAGACCGGATTCGAAGAAATCAAGGAGCTGTTCAAGCAGAGCGACCGCAGGATGCGGGAGATGTCGCAAGAGACCGACCGCCGGATGCAGGAGACCGACCGCCGGATGCAGGAGACCGACCGCAAGCTGAAGCAGGTCTCGAAGAACCTGGGCGATATCGGAAACCGTCTCGGCGAGTTCGTGGAGAACCTGCTGGCCCCGGGCCTGGTGCGCTTCCTGCGAGAGCGCGGCGTTCAGGTCACCGAGGTATACCAGCGGATGCGCTCGCTCGACCACCGCGCCGAGATCGACCTGTTGGCCGCCAACCGATCCACCGTCGTGGCCGTGGAGGTCAAGTCGAGGCTCGACATCCCCGGAGTGGACCGCCACCTGTCCAAGCTCGACCGCTTCAAGAAGCTCTTTCCCCGCTACGAGGACTGCGTCTTGCTGGGAGCGGTGGCGGCGATGCAAATGCCGGCCGACGCGGCCGAGCACGCCGAGAGCCGCGGCCTGTTCGTGCTGGCCCCGAGCGGGGAGGAGCTGGAGCTGCTCAACGGGGAGGGCTTCGAGCCGCGACAGTGGTAGACCCCGACGTTGCAAAAAGCGGGCGGGGTGTACGCGCCCTTTGCCGGCTCTTCGCCGGGCCTCCAGTCGGCGAGATGGCGGGCCAGGCAGCTGTCCCGCGGGGATGAACCCCGCGGCCACGAAGCCCGCCCAAGCCCCCGGCTCGGGCGGGCAGCCCCTCCGGGGCCACACCCCAACGGCTCGATCCGCGTGTCGGGTACGAAGACAGGCAGGAAAGTGGAACGAGGTCTTCTGAACTTTTTTGCAACTCCCGGGTCACAGCGTCCGATATCGGTGGCAAGGCGTGCGAAAACAATTGTGGTAGGATGAAAAACAAAAGGACGAGAGATGGGAACCGGGTTCGAAGAAATCAAGGAGCTGTTCAAGGAAAGCGACCGCAAGATGCGGGAGACCGACCGCAGGATGCAGGAGACCGACCGCAAGCTCAAGGAGTTGGGCAGGCAGCTCGGCGGTCTCGGCGGCCGGCTCGGGGACTTCGTCGAATGGACCGTCAAACCCGGCCTCGTCCGCGTCTTCAAAGAGCGCGGAATCGAGGTCCACCAGACCCTGCGCGACCTCGAGCACGAGCGAAACGGGCTGGCGGCCCAGGTCGACCTGCTCGTGGTAAACGACAGCGATGCGATCGTCGTCGAGGTCAAGTCCAAGCTCGAGCCGCCGGACGTGGACGAGCACCTCGAAAGGGTCGCGAAGTTCAAGCGGATCTGGCCGCGCTGGTCCGACTGCCGGGTGATGGGAGCGGTGGCCGCGATGGTGCTGCCCGCGGACGCGACACGCTACGCGGAACGCAAGGGGCTGTTCGTGATCGGCCAGCAGGGTGAGGACGCCGCGATCCTCAACTCACCGGGCTTTCGGCCGCGTCAGTGGTAATCAGTGGTAGCCCGGCGGGGGATGAGCCCCGCCGGGGGCCAGCGACCCCGGATACCGCCGTGGTCGATACCACGGCGGATCCAACCCAGCCCGCGCAGATCCTGCGCGGGGAAAAAGGAGCGGTGAGCATCCTTTTAACCTACGTTCCGCAGGTTCTGACGACAAGTTTTCGGAATTTTCGACTCGC
>CAZHCG010000142.1:0-13413 GCA_964530995.1 uncultured Myxococcales bacterium | reverse complement strand
ATCTACCGGGTAACTTCCGTGGGATCTTGCCGGTAGACTTACGTGGGATGGGACATCAGGCTCAAGTGCGCCGACTGCTGCAAAGAGAAGGCGGTGGCGTTCTCTTGCAAGGGACGGGGGGTTCTGCCCGAACTGCACCGGCAGGCGCATGGTGGACACCGCGACTGATAATTTTCGATCACGCCCGTCCGCCTGACCCCGTTCCTGCTGTTTTTTGATTCCGGGATTCGGCAATACGAGCGATGACTTCAGGACAGCATCCACCAGGGCAGGGCGATGATCTTCTCGTCCATGCGCCGTACTTCGTCTCCGGCGTGGACGAGCGCGGCGGCGCGGGTTTCGGGGTATTGGTCGATGAACTCCCTCAGCCCGTCCAGGTGGGCGTGGCGGGGCGTGTCGGTCAGCTTGACCTCCAGCGCCGCGAGGGAGCGCCCGTGCTCGACTACGAAATCGACCTCGGTCCCGGCGCGCGTTCTCCAGTAGTAGAAAGACGGCCTCGGTGTCAGGAGCTGGGCCTGTCCCCGCAGGCCCAGAAGAACCAGCGTCTCGAACACTCCGCCGAGCTCGCGCGACCCCGACAGCGATTCCGGGTCGTGGTGGCCGGCGAGATAGGCGACCAGCCCGGGGTCGGCCCACTGGACCTTCGGGGCCTTGACCAGGCGCTTGCCGCGGTTGACCGAGTAGGCGGGCAGTCGCTCGAGAAGGCCGGTGGTCTCGATCAGCGACAGGTAGCGGTGCACCGTGGGTTGACTGACGCCCACGTCCCGCGACACGTCGGTCTGGTTCAGCAGCTGGCCGGTCCGCAGGGCGAGGGCCGCCATCACCCGGCGGAAATCGCTCAGGGACGCCACCTGGGTCAGCGAGCGGACGTCGCGCTCCAGGTAGGTCGAGACGTAACCCTCCCACCACTCGAGCTGGGCTTCGGTGGATCTCATCTCGACCACGGGAGGCATGAAACCGCGTACCAGCAGCTCGAGGACGGGCGCGCGCGTCGGCCGAGCGATCGGCTCGATTTCCAGCTCTCCCGCGAGGAGGCGCTCCAGCGCGTTTTCGGCCCCGGACCACGCCGGGTGCTCCTCCCTCGCGGTCATCGGCAGGAGCGTGAAGAGCACGGCCCGGCCGGCGAGGCTCTCCGAGACACGCGACATCATCATGAGGTTGGCCGAGCCGGACAGCACGAAGCGCATCGCGCGTCGCCGCTCGTCGACGACGCGCTTGACGGCGCTGAGCAGACCCGGGAGGCGCTGGGCTTCGTCGATGACCACCGAATCGGATCCGGCCCACAGCGCGCCCGGATCGCGTTCCGCCTGGGCCAGCGAATCGAAGTCGTCGAGGGTCACGTATCGAAAAGAGCGAAACGGCTCTTCTTCTCTGAGCAGCGTGCTCTTGCCCACCTGCCTGGCGCCGGACAGCAGCACGACCGGGTGGGAATCGCAGGCCCGCCGCAGGCGGTCGGCCAGGCGGCGGGGCTTGTAAATCCATTCAGCCTGTGAATGAATGTCATTCACGCCCTGAATGATATTCATTCAGGGCCGGGACATCAAGAAGAATTCCAAAGGGATTTTTGGCTCTCTTGCTCGGGCTCACTCCACGACCGGAGTCGGGTTGATCGCTCGCACGGCGACTCCTCCCAGGTAGCCGTAGGAGTTGGCGTCCGAGGTTCCGACCACGGACAGTCCGATCTGCTCCTCGGCGGAAAGCACGTGCGCTCCGTCGGCGCAGCCGGTGGTGTTGCCCGGATCGTCGATGAAGAAGCGCCCCACCTCCCAGTCGCTGGAGCCGACGGCCGCGAACTCGGAGTCCGGCAGCTGGCCCATGCAGTCCAGCTCCACGGCGACGCCCGCGGGGCGCACCACGATGATGTGGTCGTAGTCGAAATCGAACACCGAGTCGGTGTTGAACACGTAGCGGTCGAGGAACTGCCCGGCCGGCGGGGACTGGAGCATCATCGGGTCGCCCTCGCTGCCCGAGCAGCCTCCGTAGGTGGTGCCGGTCATCATCTGGTAGGCGAAGAACGGCGCCTCCGGCTCCTGCGGGTCCGGCGGGTCGTCCAGCGTCCCGACCGCGTAGTGGTCGACCTCGCTCATGAACTCCAGAAGCTCGCCCTGCTGCGAGAAGCTGTACGAGGCGCCCGCCGGCGAGGGGGCCGGCGGGTCGAAGCTGACGGTCATCCCGTCCGCGCCGGCGATGATGCGCCACACCGGCGGGTCGGCCGGCGCGCTGTAGCAGTCGTGGCGCGGAGCGTGGCGGGCCAGCACGGCCTCGGTGCCCCAGGCCGCCAGCGGCAGGATCTGCTCCTCGACGTGGTCGCAGGCGGCGTACTCGGTGCTGGGAACGTTGGCGCAGGCGTGGCCGCCGAAGACGACCACCGGCTTGTCGGCGATCACCACCGTGCCGGTCACGTCCTGATCGATCGTGGCGGGCTCGAACGAGACCACGTCGTAGGCGTCCAGCGTGTACTCGCCGGTCTCCGCTCCGGCCTGGAACGGCCCGAAGCCGCCCAGCTCGGCGACGTCCACCGAGGGGATGAACGAGATGTGCGTCTCGTCCTCGGTGATCACCACGGTCACCTGGGAGCGCAGCTGCGTCCAGCTCGCGCCAGGACCGGTGTTCCAGGCAGCCACGATGTAGGTGCCGTCCAGGCTGGTCTTGGGAATCAACAGCGAGGCGTCCGTGGAGTACAGCTCGATCCCGTACGGGTTCCACTGGTAGGCCAGGATCGGGACGTCCGCGGTCAGGCGGAAGCCGGCCAGCGGGGAGATGCCCTGCTCCTCGATCTGCTGCGGCGGCACCAGGCAGCCCGACGAGCAACTGACATCGATCACGTGCAGCTCACCGGGGGGCAGGGTCACTCCGTAGATCTCGCCGGAGGAGCCGTGCTCGAGGGTCACCTCGGCGTCCTGGTCCTCGTGGGGGTTGGAGACCACGATCGCGTAGGTCTGCGGGTCGCACTCGTCCCAGTTGTCCACGTCCGCGGTGTAGAACTCGCAGCCCACCGAGGTCTTGGCCTGGGCGGCGTCCTCGCAGGTGGGCGGGATCACCGGACCGTTGTAGCCGGTGTCCGTGTCGGAATCGGAATCAGAGTCGGAGTCCGAGTCGCTGTCGGAGTCCGCGTCGGAGTCCGCGTCCGAGCTCCCGTCGTCGTCGCCCGCCTCGTACCGGTCGGACGCGTCCTCGCAGGCGCCGGCCGCAGCCGCCGCCGCCAGCAGGAGCAGGACGGTGATGACAAATTCGTTCTTCATTTCGATATGTCCCCTCCGCTCAGGGTTTCTCGAGTTGAGTCGCCATTGTGACACAAAAAGTTCGAAAACGACGCGCTTTTCGTTCGCGCGGCCAACAGCGGCGTCTCAGCGGCGTCCCACCACCACCACCTCGCCCACCGGGCCGCGCTCGCTGGCGTTGCGGTTGATGTGACGCCAAGCGTTGATGCGGTGGATCTCGTGGGCGGCGTAGCGCTCGTGGACCCAGGGCACGTCCGAGTTGGAGAGTACCACGTGCGCGCCCCGTCCGGCCAGCGCGTCGAAGACGTCGGCCAGCTTCTCCTGGTTGTCCATCCCGAAGCCGCGCTTTTGGTAGGCGGTGAAGCTCTGCTTGGACTCGAGCGGAATGTAGGGCGGATCGAGGTAGACGAGGTCGCCGGGCTGCGCTCTGTCCAGGACGTTCTCGAACGACTCCTGCAGCAGGGTGGCGCCGGCCAGCGCGCGCGAGCAGGCCCGCAGGTTCTCCGCGTTGCAGATCCGTGGATTGCTGTAGCGGCCGAACGGCACGTTGAAGCGGCCGCGGCTGTTGACCCGGTAGAGGCCGTTGAAGCCGGCGCGGTTGAGGTAGATCGTGCGCGCCGCGGCCGCGACCGGGAGCAGATCGTCGGGGTCCAGGTCGCGGACGCGATAGTAGTGATCGCGGTCGTAGACGTGCTGCTCGAGAGCGGCGATCAGCTCCTCGACCCGGTCGCGGATCACCACGTAGCAGTTGATCAGCTCGCGGTTGTTGTCCGCCAGCACCGCCCGCTCGGGAAGCAGGCCGAAGAAGACGGCGCCCCCGCCCACGAACGGCTCGTGAAAGCGGTTGAATCGCTCCGGGAAGTGTTCTCTCAACACGTCGAGCAGCTGGCGCTTGCCGCCGGCCCACTTGAGGAACGGACGCGGCACGCCGGTTCTCGAGCCCATCCAAGTGCTCTGAATGACGGGCTTTTTTCCGTTGGCCGGGAAGATCTGGTTCTTGCGCATGCCGCCTCGTCTCGCCGCGACAACCAGCGTCGACCGTATTTCAAATTCCTTTTGGAATCAATGTCGCGATGGTTGTTCTACGAAGTCTCCACGCGGCTGCGGATCAGCTTTGCCGCGGCGCCGGGCTCTCCCAGCAGCGCCTCGAGCAGCTCGCGCGGCCTGACTCCTCCGGAGCCCGGCAGCTCCAGCGACAGCCACAGCCAGCTTCCCCCGGCGTCCTCGGGCAGCGGCAGCGCGCTCGGCCTGCCTTGCAGCACGCGGGCGTCGCGCACCAGCGGCCTGGCGTCGAAGCGCCTTTCCGGCCTGCCGCGCCGGCGGCGCACCAGCTCGAAGCGGTCCGCGGCCAGCAGCCGCTCGGCGACCCGCTCCAGCTCCTCGGCCGAGACCGGGACCAGCGCCAGGTACTCGGCGCCGCTGATCGCCTTGGACAGCTTGCGCGCGTCCGGGGCGAGACGGCGGGCCTCGACCGCCTCCATCCCGAAAGGCAGGGCCCGCCGCAGCCGCTCGAGCAGCTCGGCCTCGCCCGGCGGGTCGAGCAGCCAGACGTCGATCGGCTCGCCGAGGCTGGCGGTGGCGAGCGGCAGGGCCGGCGCCGGCTCGATCCGCGGCTTGGGGTGGAAGCCGCGCGAGTAGTCGACCTCCAGCCCGGCGCGCCGCAGCCCGCGCGCCACGTGCCGCATCGCGTCCAGGTGGCCGAGGTAGGCCTGGCGGCCCCACCTGGCGATCGTCAGCCGGAAGCGCTCCAGCTCGGCGCCGCCGCGCCGCGGCGGGGCCTCGGGGCGCCGTCGTGCTCCGCGGCGGGGCGGCGGCTCCGGCGGGGCGGCCGGCGCCTCGCGCTCGTCGCGGACCGGCAGCGAATCGAGGTCGCAGCCCAGGCCGCAGGCGTGGCAGACCGTGCGGGCGGCGCCGTTTGGGGAGCGGAACCTGCCGCAGGGCGAGGTGCCCAAACCGCGGCGAGCGCGGTCGCGCTCCTCGCGCAGGAACTCGGCGGAGACGCCGACGTCGACGTGGTCCCAGGGCAGGACGGCGCCGTCGTCGATCTCCGCCAGGTAGGAGTCGACGTCGATCTCCGCGAGCGGCTCCTTCCAGGCCGACTCGGAGAAGTGCTCGCTCCAGCCGTCGAAGCGCGCTCCCCGGTCGACCGCGGACTCCAGCACGTCGGCCAGGCGCGCGTCGCCGCGGGCCAGCAACGCCTCCAGCCGCGAGAGGCGCGGGTCGTGCATCCTGAGCTCGATCCGCCGCCTGTGCGCCTCTTCGCGCAGCAGAGCCTGCCGGCGCCGGATCTCCTCGATCCCGATCATCGGCTCGCGCTGCAGCGGAGTGAACGGCTTGGGCACGAAGGTGGAGACCGAGGCGACCACCGCCGGCTGTCGTCCACCCAGCCGCCGCCGCCCGCAGGCCCGCACGCGGTCGGTCAGCGCCGCGATCGCGGCCAGGTCCTCGTCCGTCTCGCCGGGCAGCCCGATCATGAAGTAGAGCTTGATCCGCGCAAAGCCGCGATCGAAGAAGCGGGCCGCGGCGGCGAGCAGCTCCTCCTCGTCGACGTTCTTGTTGATCACGTCCCGCAGGCGCTGGGTCCCCGCCTCGGGGGCCAGCGTCACCCCGCTGGCCCGCAGGCGGCCGAGCACCTCGACCGTCTCGGCGGGCAGTCCGTAGGCGCGCAGCGAGGGTACCGAGAAGGAGACGCGCCGCGGGGTGAAGCGCTCGCCCAGCCGGTGCAGCAGGTCGGGCAGGCGGCTGTAGTCCGCGGCGGAGAGCGCGGCGATCGAGACCTCGTCGTGTCCCAGCCGCGAGACCGCGCGCTCGACGGCGGCGAGCGCGGCCTCCTCGGAGCGCTCGCGGACCGGGCGGTAGAGGAAGCCGGCCTGGCAGAAGCGGCAGCCCTCGGTGCAGCCGCGGGCGATCTCGAGGCTGTAGCGATCGAAGATCGCCTCGACCGACGGCACCGGCCCGGCTCCGGGCGGGCAGCGGTCCAGGTCGTCGACCGTCGCCCGGCGGGCGACCGTCTCCGCGGGCGCCGAGTCGACCACGACGCGTCCCGAGGAACGATCGACGCGGCGGGGCAGAGAGGCCGGGGAGAAGACGGACGGCAGCTCGGCGCAGCGCTCCACCGACCGCTCGCGGCTCGATCCGCGGCGGCGCTCCTCTGCGAAGACGGCCAGCAGCTCGGGCAGCGCCGCCTCTCCGTCGCCGACCAGCGCCAGGTCGGCGAACGGCGCCAGCGGCTCGCAGTGGGCCGCCAGCGGACCGCCCAGAAGGACGATCGGATCCGAGGCGCGGCGCTCGGAGGCGCGGCGCGGCACGCGGCCCAGATCGAAAAGACGGATCGCGTTGGTGTAGTTGAGCTCGTACTGCAAAGAGATGCCGATCAGGTCGAACTCGGCCAGCGGCCGCGCCGATTCGAGCGAGACGAGCGGCAGATCGCGCTCCAGCAGCAGCCGCTCCATGTCAGGCCAGGGGGAGAAGACGCGCTCGACCGAGACGCCCTCGATCCCGGCCAGCAGCTCGTAGAGCACGGCCGAGCCCACGTGGCTGGTGCCGACCTCGTAGACGTCGGGAAAGGCCAGCGCGAATCGCGTGAGATCTCCCCGGCGAGGTGTCACAGCCCCGAACTCTCCGCCCAGGTAGCGCCCCGGCCGCTCCACGTGCGCCAGCAGCTCGCGGTACGGATGATCAATCATCCCAGACTCAATAGCATGCGGCGGCCGGCTTCCGTAGTATGCTGTCAACCTTGATCTCTCGAGCGGAGACAGCGCGGTTGCTGGCGGCTACGGCGGCGATGCTGCTGGCGCTGGGCTGCGCCACCGCCGGCGATCCGCCGTCCGCCACGGGAGCCACCCGCACGGTGGACGAGGTGGATCTGATCGGCGTCGAGCATTTCGAGAAGGACGAGCTGCTCGAATACCTGCACCTGGCCGAGAGCAAAAGCTGGCCGGTGGGGGAGGACGTCTACTTCAACCCGGCCTACCTGCCGGTCGACGGCCGGCGGATCGTGGAGCTGTACCGCAGCTGCGGATATCTCGACGCCCGCGTGTTGCGTTTCGAGGTCGTCGAGCGGGACGAGGACGAGGTCGACCTGCTGATCGAGGTGCGCGAAGGGGAGCCGGTCAGGATCGTCTCGGTCGAGATCGTCTGGCCCGAGGGGCGGCCGTCAGGTCCGGACGGGCCGCTGCCGGTCGCCGAGATCGAGGAGGAGGTCGGGCTGCGCGAGGGGCTTTTGCTCGAGGTCGAGGCGCTGGAAGAGGCCGCGGTCGACCTGGAGTTCGCGGTCGAGAGCCGGGGCTTTCCCCGCGCGCGGGCCGAGGCGCGGGCCGAGGTCGACCGCAGCGAGCTGTCGGCGAAGGTGATCTACACGGTCGTTCCCGGCGGGTACGCCACGATCGGCGATCTGTCCTTCACCGGGCTCGAGCTGGTCCCCGAGGGCCTGGTCCGCCGCGAGGTCGACTACGCCGGGGGGCGGCCGTACTCCCCGGCTCTCGTCGAGCGGATCGAGAAGAGCATCTACGCGATGGACGTCTTTCGCTCCGTGGCGGCGGCCACGGCCGGCGAGGTAGACGACGACGGCGAGATAGACCTGGTCGTCCACGTCGTGGAGTCCGAGCCGCAGGCGATCAAGGTCGGCGCCGGTTTCGGCTTCGAGCCGGCGCGCTGGGAGGAGCGGCTGACCGCCCGCTACACGCACAAGAGCCTCTTCGGCGAGCTGACGCGCCTCGATCTGGGCCTCAAGGTCGGCTACGCCGAGCTTCCCACGCCGTTCAACGTGGTGGAGCACGGGCCGGTCGTGACCTTCGAGCCGCGCCTGCGCAAGAAGGGCTGGCTGGAGAAGCGCCTGGTCTGGACGTTCGCCCCGCGCTTCGAGCTCGGGATCGAGGAGGGCTACCGCTTCTACACTCCAGGCGCGCGCGTCGGCGTCTCGCGCTTCTTCTTCCAGCGGTTGGAGATGTCGGTCAGCCACAACTCGCGCTTCGTCGATTTCTTCGCCGTCTCTCCCGTGATCGACGCCAGCAGCACGATGCTGGGGCTCGACTTCCGGGATCCCTACGTGCTGACCTACTTCGAGATCGAGACCTCGCTGTTCCTCACCGACCGGGTGCTCGATCCGCGAAACGGAGTAGTGCTCCAGGCGACCTACGACATCGCGGGCAGGCTGCCCGTCGGCGACTACGATTTTCACAAGATCACGCCGCGTCTCAAGGCCTACTGGCAGGTCCATCCCAGGCTGCAGCTCGCGCTCCAGGCGCTGGCGGGGATGATCTTCCCCTACGGACCGCAGGCCGGCGCTCCCTTCGACCTCAAGTACTACCTGGGCGGGGCGAACACCGTGCGCGGCTGGGGCCTGCGACGTCTGGCGCCGCGCACCTCGCTCTGTCCCTCGGGCGAAAACTGCCGGCGGATTCCGATCGGCGGGGACACGATGGTGCAGGGCAACCTGGAGCTCCGGCTGCGCACCTGGAGGGATCTGTACGTCGTGGCGTTCGCCGACGGCGGCGACGTGCGGCCCGGCAGGCTCGAGTTCTCGCCCGGCGACTGGAACTACTCCAGCGGAGGCGGCCTGCGCTACGACAGCCCGATCGGGATGCTGCGCGTGGACTGCGGCGTGCGCCTCAACGAGACCGAGCTCTCCGAGGGGGAGCCGCGCTGGGCGCTGCACATCGGCCTGGGGGAGGCGTTTTGAGCTGGCGGCGGACCGGGCGGTCTCTCGCGGCGGTCCTCGCGGTCGTGCCGCTGCTGCTTGTCGCGATCGCGGTCGGCTGGACGCTCGGAGCGGGGGCGATCCTCTCGACCCGCGGGGGATCTCGAATCGCGGTCGTCGCGGCGGTCCGGATCTACGATTCCCTGATCCCCGGCGGCGTCTCGATCGGCGCCTCGGGCGGAAAGCTGCTCGGCGAATGGGTGCTGCGCGAGGTACGGTTGCGCGACGCGCGCGGCGACCTGCTGGTGGAGGCGGATACGATTCGGGTCGACTGGAATCCCCTGCTGCTCGTCGCCGGGATCGGAGACGCGAGACGGGTCGAGGCATCCGGCGTGCGCATTCACCTCCAAAGCGATCCGTCGCGCGGGTCGTTCGCCGATCTCGCCTTGCCCGGCGGATCAGAGCAGCCGACGCAAGCTCTCGGTCCGGACCTTCCCCTCTTTTTGAGGGTCGGGCTGGAGCTGGCGGATCTCGAGGTGATCGTTCACCGAGAAGCCTCGAGCGAGACGTTGGCCTCGAGCGAGTCGCTGACCGCGGAGCTGCGCGCCGCGGGCCGGCGGGCGCGACTGGATCTCCGGGTGCGGGCGATCGCGCTGCCGGGTATCGGACGCGAAATCGAGTCGACCCGGATCGCGATCTCGTGGAGCGAGCCGCGGCTGAGGATCGAGCGGCTGGCGCTCGACACCGATTTGGGAACGGCGCGGGCCGAGCCGGCGCGTTTCGACGCAAAGAGCAAGGAGCTGGAGCTGAGGCTGGTCGTCGACGCCGACGAGCGGGCCGTGCGCGAGCTCGCCGGACTCGAGCGGCTGGAGGATCTCGGCGTCGAGATCGAGATCGGCGGAGACCTGGAGCGGATCGAGGCGAAGCTGAGGGTCGAGGAGGCGGGTCGAGTCCGGGTCGCGCTCGGCGCCCGAGGCGCGCTCGTTCCGCGGGTCGATCTCGAAGCGACGCTCGAGATACCGAGCGTCGAGCTGCGGCGCTGGGTCGAGGAGCTGGATCTCTCTTTCGGCGCTTCGGGCCAGCTGAAGCTCGCTCTCGGCGAAGACGGAGAGCCGTCCCTGGATGCGAGCCTCGAGTGCGAGGGCTGCCGGATCGGCGACCTCGGGGAGCTGAGAGCCTCGATCGACGGCGACCTGGAGAAGCTGGAGCTTTCCGCCTCGCTGGAGAAAGGAGGGACCCGCGCCGCCGCCCTGGACGGGAGCGTGAGGCTGGGAGAGGAGATCGAGCTGTCGCTGCGACGGCTCGAGTCGCGGCTGCGCGGTCTGCGGATCGAGCTGGCCGAGCCCGCCCGCGCCGTGCTGCGCGGCGGGACGGTCGGCAGCGAGGGGATCGAGCTGAGGCTGGGCGAGGGATTCGTGCGCGTCTCGGGCGAGGTGGATCCAGGGGGACGCAGCGACCTGGAGCTGCTGGTCGGCGACGTGGACCTGCGCGATCTCTTCGCGGTGCTTCCCGCAGGGCTGACCGGGATCGCCGGCGGGCGCCTGGAGCTGTCGGGGCCGTGGTCCGATATCTCGCTGGCGTTTCGCGGAGAGCTGCTCCGCCGGGGATATCGCGGGCGGAGAATCGGTGCTCTGCGCGTGCGGGGCGTAGCCGGGGACGGCCGCCTGGAGGCGCGCGGCGAGCTGTCGCGCTTTGGAGCGAAGGTCGCCTCCTTCTCCGCGCAATCGCCGGGCAGGTTGGATCTCGGCGCTTTCAGGATCGCGCTGCCCGAGGGAGGGAGGGCCAGCGGATCGATCGTTGTCGCCAATCTCGATCTGTCCACGCTCGGGGACCTCGTTTTGGATTCGGGCGTCTCGGGAATCCTGAACGCCCGCGTCGAGGCCGCCGGGCCGCTGGACGGGCCGCGGCTGCGGGTCGCGGGCGAGGTGCGCGCGCTGGAGCTGCGCGGCGAGGCGCTGGGTGATGTCGATTTCCAGGCCGAGTCGGCGCGGCGGCGGCTGACCGCCGAGCTGTCGCTGGACGGCGAGCTGGCCCGCTCGGCGAGGGTCGAGCTGAGCGCGAAAGTGATCTTCGACCTGCTCGAAGGCCGGGCGGGGCTGCGTCCGGATTCCGGCGCGCGGGCGCTGGTCGCGCTGGAGGGCGTGCGCGTCGATCGCCTCGGCGGGCTCGTGCCCCGGCTGGCCGGCGGCGGCGGCGAGCTCGACCTGAGCGTCGAGCTCGCGGGCTGGCCGGCGCCGCGGCGGGGGAGAGTCGAGCTGCGGGCGCGGGGCGCGAGCTGGCGCGGCGCGGCGATCGGCGACGCCGGAATCGAGCTCGGTTACCGCGGGGGCCGGGTTGAGGGAAACGGCTTTCTCGACGGGGAGATCGTCGACGAGGTAACCTTCGATCTGCAAATCCCGATCGAGCTGCGCGCCGGTTGGAATCCCCGTTGGTCGGCCGGCGGCCGGCACTCGCTGTACGCCGAGATATCGGGCTTGGATCTGGCGCTGGCCGGACGCCTGCCGGCTCTGCTGAGCGGGGAGGAGTCGCGAGAGATCGTCGAGATCGACGGCAGCCTGGAGGGGACGATCCAGGTCGCGGGCAACGCTCGCGAGCCTCTCGTCAGCGTCTTTTTCTCGGGGCGGGATCTCTCGCGGTCAGGCTTCGATATCGGCGAGCTCGACGCGCGCCTGGACCTGGACGAGGGCGGGGTCTCGCTGCACGGGCAGCTGCGAAACGAGGGCGGGCGCTGGCTCGACGCCAAGTCGCGGATTCCGCTCGAGGTCGATCTCGAAAAGGGCTCGTTTCGCTGGCTCCACGATCGCGTGCACAGCGCGACGCTCGAGCTCGGCCGCGCCGGCGGCGCCTGGATCGACGCGGCCGCCGCCGATCGGATCGCCTTCGACACCTCGCTGTCCGGCGCCCTGGAGCTCGGCGGGAGCGTCTCGGACCTCTCGCTGCAAGGCGGAGCGCGAGGATCCTTGACCCTTAAGAGCGGAGCGAGCCTGCCGCTGAGCCTGTCGCTGAGCGCGGACGAGCGGCAGGGGAAGATCGAGCTGGCGTTCGGCACCGAGGGACGGGCCGCCTTGGAGCTGAGCGGGGGAGCGAATCTGGATCTCGCCCGCCTGGCCAGCGATAGCGAAGAGGCGATTTCGAAAGAGGCGCTCGGCGAAACCGCCTTTCGGCTGGAGGCCGAGCTGGACGGGTTCGATCTGTCGGTGCTGAGCCCGCTGCTGGGCGAGCGGCTCTACGATCTGCGCGGATATCTCGACGGCGGCGTCGCGGCCGGCGGCACGATCGCCGACCCGATCGTGAGCGGAGAGCTGCGCCTGCGCGGCGGGGAGATCACCGTCGTCGACCTCAACCAGCGGCTCCGGGAGATCACCGCGGCCGTGGAGCTCGAGGGGCGCGTCCTGCGCCTCTCGAAGCTCGAGCTCTCCAGCGGGAGGGGAAAGGGGGCGGCCGCCGGGGCGGCCCGGCTCGGCTCCGGGGGCAGGCTCGCGGCCCGGCTCAGGCTGGCGCTGGTGCGCTTCCCGTTTGTCAGGCCCGGCCTTCCCGAGGGCACGATCGATTCCAGGATCGAAATGGATCTGAGCCTGGACGAGGAGTCCACCGCGGCGGAGCTTTCGCTGAGCGAGACCGAGGTGCGGCTGCTGACACAGACGGCCTTGCGCGCGCCGCGCTCCGTCCACGACATGGATAACGTGGTGTTCGTCGGCGAGCAGAGCGCCGAGGAGCCCTCCGGGCAGAGCGGCTCGGAAAAGATGGAGCTGAGCCTGGAGGTCTCGGACTCGCTGCTGATCGAGGGTCCGGACGTGATGATGCGCTGGACCGGGGGCGCCACGCTGGCGATCGACGGAGAAGAGTCCGAGGCCAGCGGCGGGATCCGGCTCACCAGCGGACGCTTCGTCCTGCTGGGCAACGACTTCAGGGTGGAGCAGGGCGTGCTGACGCTGCCGGGCTCGGGAGGCGGAATGCCGTACATCGATCTCACTGCCCGCACGGAGACGTCCGAGGCCTCGGTGCTGGTCACGGTTCGGGGCAGGGTCACCCGCCCGGACCTGGTTCTCGAGTCCGATCCGCCGCTGACCCAGTACCAGATCCTGACTCTGCTGCTGACCGGTCGCACCGATGCGGGAGAGGGAGGCGCCGACGAGGACAAGGTGCGCGCCAACGCCGTCTCGCTGCTGCTCGCCTTCGACAACACCGGCCTCGAGCGCGAGCTGCGGGAGAAGCTGGGAATCGATCGCATCTCGCTGGGGGTCGGGGAGTCGGTCGACGAGCCGATCCTGACGGTGGGCAAGCGAATCGGAGATCGCCTCTACGTCGAGACCGAGTACCACCACAACGCGCCCCAGGACGAGAACAGCACCACCGCCGGCGTGGATCTTTCGATAGCGCGCAACTGGGTGCTGGAGACGTTCTACGGAGACGCGCAAAAAGGAGGGATAGACCTGTTCTGGATAAAGCGCTTCGGCAAGGAGGAGGATCGGGGAAGCGCCGAGAAGTAACAAGAAAAATGAGGCTCATCCGGATCCAGCCGTGTCGTCTCCTGGCATGCAGCAGAAGCTCCAA
>CAZHCG010000141.1:0-13552 GCA_964530995.1 uncultured Myxococcales bacterium | reverse complement strand
CGACCCCGGATGGGCCGGGGTCGCGAAATTCTTTTCCCCGAATCGAGGCGATCGGAGTACAAGGAGAACCAAATGAAAAACACAAAAAATTCAGTTATCACTTTTCTGTTTTTTTCTATTGCCTTCGGAGTAGCTTCACTCGATAGCGGAGTTTCATCCGCTGAAACCATAACAGTGGAGACGAATGATGATTTCTATCATGGTTCTAATTTCGAAGAAATACCAAAGTTTTTCGAGCCAGGCTATATGAACCGATTGGGACCGGTTGTCGTTAGTGGGTGCACTTTTTCTTGTCCAGATTGCGGCGAATACGCTGGATCTTATAGCCAGTGTTGTGACTGTGACGATACCCCATATGAGTGCCCTTGATCAGGCCAGCAGCCATGTGGTAAATTTTGTACACATGAGCAACGTAGTTCACATTCCTGGGGGCCTTTGCTTTTTTTTGTTGGTCTCGGTTTCTGGGTGTGGAGTACAGGGTTGCGGCGCTGAAAATTGCGTGTCTGATTCCGACACGGATTCGGATTCCGGCACCGATACCGGCATCGGCACGGACAGCGGCGATCCTCCCTGGTGCGAGGAGCTGTCGTGCTCCGGGCAGTGCGTTCGCTACGTGGACGTTTCGAGCGCGGCTGCCGGGGACGGACTGAGCTGGGTGTCGGCCTTCACGCGCGTCCAGGACGGGATCGACTCTGCCTCCCAGTGGGTGGCTTGCTGCGACGATGTCTGCCAGGTCTGGATCGCAGAGGGAAGATACTACGTGTACGAGTCCGGCCCCGACGACACGGTCTCGCTGTCCGACCGCGTACAGCTCTACGGCGGTTTCTCCGGGGACGAGGAGGCACTGGAGCAGCGTGATCTGGATAGCTGCGAGACGATCCTGGACGGCAGGGCCGGGCCGGAGTCGGAGAAGGCCGTCTACCATGTGCTGTCCGCGATTTCGCCAGAAAACGAAGAATCGATGGAGCAGGTGGTCCTGGACGGCCTGGTGGTCACCCACGGGGAGGCCGACGGCGACATCTACAGCACGGAGGACTCGTGCGCGGGTCTCTTCTGGGAGGTCGCCGGGGACCCGATAGTTAGAAACTGCCGTTTCGAGTCGAATCGGGCGAGAAATGGCGGGAACGGGGCGTGCTTCCATGGGGAGAACAGCTATCCTCTCGTAGAAAGATGCAGCTTTGTCGACAACCAGGGCTGCGACGAGACGCAGGAAGGTTTCGGAGGAGGAATCTCTTTGGCATCTGTTTCCGGGTTCTTTATTGACCGCTGTGTTTTTCAGGGCAACTCGGCTTCCCATGGGGCAGCCTTTTTTTCTAGTACAGATGGAATCGCTGCCGCGGAGAACTGCATATTCGTCCAAAATGACGGTATATCCGACATAGTTGAATTCATTCCATACGATTTCATGTTCGGATGGGGAGGAAACGCTTTTCTTTACAACTCGATATTCTACAAGAACACTCTCCCGGAAAGCCCTCCTCCTGAAAACACCCCGGTTGTACGAATGCAAACGATCTACGGAAAAATATCTAACAACATCATCTGGCAGAACACATCCGACCTCCTTTACTACTACATGTCCGAATACAATATCGCGGACGTCTACCCCGAAGAAGAGCAATCCCCCGGCTGCATCTACGCCGACCCCCTGTTCGTCGACCCGGACGGAGGCGACTTCCACCTCCAGCTCGGCTCCCCGGCGATCGACGCCGCCCACGGCGACGTCGCTCCCGAGCTGGATTTCGAAGACCGGCCACGGGTCGACATCCCCGGCGTCCCCAACACCGGCGCCGGAGCGTTCGACTACGCCGACATCGGAGCGTTCGAGTACCATGAGTGAGCGATACCGAATCGAAAGCACGGTCGTCGCCTTCGCGATCCTGCTTTTCTCGTTGGCCGCGCTCACGGCCGTCTCGAGCTGCTCGAGCGACTATTCGAGTACGGGCGAGTGCTCGGTAGACTCGGACGCCGACTCGGACGGAGACGTCGACTCGGACACGGAGCTCGACACCGAAACCGAGAGCGACTCGGGCCAGATGGAGAGCTGCGCAGCTGGAGAGGGGAGGCTCGACCCGGAGACCGGCCTGTGCTGGCAGGACCCCGCCGACGCCTTTTCGACGAGCAACTGGTACGAGGCCACCGGAACCGCGGACGAACAGTACAACCCCGAAGGCGAGGTCGACCTGTGCGGAGACCTGGAGCTGGGCGGACACGACGACTGGCGCCTGCCCGAAATCGACGAGCTGATCTCGCTTCTGCGCGGCTGCGTGGACGGCGAGTCGACCGGCGGGCCGAGCCCGAGCAGCTGCGGGGTGGATGACCCGGGCTGTTTGGAGTGGACCTGCGCCAACTGCCAGCAGTGCGCCTACTGCATGCCGCGGGAGGGACCCTGCGAGGGCGGCTGCTACTGGGATCCGTCGCTGGGAGACCACTGCGATGGCTTCTTTTTCTCATCGTCCATGGAGCAGGAACAGAGCAAGAACATCAGCTGGTGGGTGTTGGATTTCTCCAGGGCGGGCGTCGGGATATACGACGGATTCGTGATGCCCGGATCCGTCCAGCTCGAGGTGATCTGCGTCCGCGACTGAACCGCACGGCCCACTGCGACCTCTTTGCGGAGCTGGACCCGGAAACGAAGACTGACGGATAGGCGAAGTCGTCCTACCACGGCTTCAGAGCAGCGCGCGGAACAGGCGCTCCAGGGGGGCGCAGCGGGGCTCTCCCGCGTTGGCGCAGCCGCAGCCGGCCGATGCCGGGCCGGAGAGGGGCGGGCTCTCGGCGGCGGTCTCGCTTCCGCTGTCGGTGTCGAGATCCGCGTCGGTGTCGGCGTTGGCGTCGGCGTCGGTGTCGGCGTCCGCGGAGGGCTCGGGCGAGAGGTTGATCACCGCGTCCAGGTCGTACCCGGCGTTTTCGACGTTGAACTGCCCGGCGCCGGTGTCGGCGACCCGCACGAAGCGCGCCGCTGCCAAACCCGCCTCCGCGAGGTCGATCTCGATATTGCCGCTGCCCGCGGCGGCCGGATCGAACGGCCCGTCCCGGTCCCCGGCCAGCAGCACGTCCGCCGGATCGTCGCTCCCGGTGCCGCTGATCACCAGCAGATCGGCGCCCTCGCCGTCCACGACGCCCGTTCCTTCTCCCAGGTCGAGCGTGATCGTGCCGCCCGGGCTCAGCGAGTAGAAGCGGCCGTCGTCGCCCCCCAGCGCGTCGTGGACGCGGGTCGTGTTGTCGTAGTCGATCCATTGGTAGATGTAGTTGGGGATCGCCTGCGGCATCGTCATCCGATCGACGCGCAGCGCGGCGTGCTCGCCGTCCGGCTCCAGCGCGAAATCCACCGCGACCGTCCCCTCGGCCGGGACCACCACGTCCTCGACCGTCGCCGGGAGGTAGCCGTTGGCCACGGCCGTGATGTCGTAGGTCCCGGGCAGCAGCACGCGGTGGTAGTCGCCCACGTCCGGATCGGTGAAGATCGGCTCCCCCGGCGGGTCGACGTGGATGCGCGCCTCGAGCGGATCGCCGCTGATCGCGTCGGTGACCAGCCCTTCCGCGCCGCCGAGCGCCCAGGCCAGGAAGGCGGCGACCCCCTCGCCGTGCACGTTCCACTCCAGCTCGGTGTCCGAGCGCAGCTCCACGGTCCAGTCGAACGTGCCGCAGACGCCCAGCGACCAGTCGTTGACGTCGCCGTTGATCCCGTACCAGTCCCAGCCGAAGACCACGTCGTAGCCGGAGTCGCCGGCGTACGACTGTCCGATCGCCGCGAACAGCTCCTCGTCGAGCGGGTGGTGCGGCTTGTAGTTCCAGGCGCCGTTCACGTAGTTCGCCACCGTGTGATAGGTCAGCCCCAGCGTGAAGCTGCGCTCCAGGCTGACGTCGCGCAGCGCGACCGTCTCCGGCTCGGAGAAGGGACGCTCGCCCTCGTCGAGCCAGCCGAAGCCCAGGTTGCGGTTGAGGTCGATCCCGTGGGCGTTGCGGCGCGAGGCCTCCTCGCCGCTGTAGCCGTCCGGGTTGACCAGCGGCACGAACAGCAGCTCCGCGCCGTCGACCAGGTCGCTGGCCAGCGGATCGTCGCCGTATCCGTCCAGAATCCAGGCGATCGTCTCCAGCACCACCTCTACGCTCATGCACTCGTCGCCGTGGATCGTGCCGATCACGCGCAGCTCGGGCTCCGCGCTCTGCTGGTCTGGATCGGCCGAGACGAGCAGCGACCAGATCTCGCGACCCTCGACCGACTCGCCGATCGTCCCGGCCCTCGCGATCTGCGGGTGGGTCTGCTCCCAGGCCTGCAGCAGCTCGCCAATCTCTGCGTGAGAGGTGAAGCCCTGGCACGAGCCGAGCGACTTGCTCGAGATCTTGGCCGCGAGCGGGCGCGGACCGAGCGCGACGATCTGAAGCGCCAACAGCGAGGCGAGATGGATTGCTGTTCCAGGACGCATCCGCTTGCTCCGGGGACGAGGAGAACACCCGCCCCAACCGCGACTATATCACGAGCCGCCGTCGCTTCGGGGCTCGGCGTTCCCTCCGGCGCGCCGCCGGGCCTGCTCGACCGCGCGGCGCAGGATCCCCGGCGGAAAACCGCCCGGGTAGGGCTGGGCGTGGATGAAGAAGGTCGGCGTGCCGCGGACGTCCTTCCGGTGCGCCGCCGCGATGTCCCGGCGCACCGCGCGCCTGGAGCGCCTGGACCTCATGCACGCCGCGAGCTCGCCGAAATCCGCTCCGACCTGTCCGGCGAGCAGCTCGAGGTCCACGTCGTCGGCCCGCACCCAGTTCTGCACCGAGAAGAGCGCATCGTTCATCTCCCAGAACAGGCCCTGCTCTCCCGCGCACTCGGCGGCCCGGGCGAACTCGCAGGCCCGCGTGTGGTAGGGATTTTCGAGCGCATCGTTGCAGGCCTGGTCGAGCGCGAGCTGGCGGTGCACGAGGCGCACCTCGCCGGGGTACTCGGCGCTCATCGTGCGCATATTGCGGTGAGCCCGCCGGCAGAAGGGACACTCGTAGTCGCTGAACTCCACCACGATCACGAGCGGATCCTCGGCCCCGATCCAGTGCCCGCCGCCCGCCTGCTCGCCCGAGGGCAGGTCGGGCAGATCGTCCCAACCGGGATGATGCCAGTAGGGCGGCACGCTCCCCAGCAAGACGGCCACCGCCAGCGAGACCAGCGCGACCGGGACGGCGGCCCAGCCGGGGCTCGACAACAGCGAGCGGAGATCGAGCAGCAAGGCGCGCAGGGGGCGGAGGCGATCCGCGACGAGCAGGCCGATCGCAACAGGGATCAGCAGCAGGCTGATCCCGTAGAGCGTCATGCAGTAGATGCACAGCGCGTCGATGCGGAAGTAGGAGATGTAGGCCATCGCGGTCGACACGCCGGTGGCGAAGAGCGCGGCGAGCAGGAGGATCCCGTCCGGCCAGGCCGAATGGAGGCGCCGGCGGTGCAGCCCCCAGAGGGCGAGCGCGAGCAGACAGCCGAACGCGACCAGGCTCCAGACCGAGACCGGCAGCCCCAGCAGGACCGACCACGGCGACTGGGCCACGGTCTCGCAGTTGACCTTCTCGTTGATCGCGCAGACCGAGCGGTAGGACGGATCCGTGTGGGTCAGGTAGTGAACACGCGTCAGCTCCACCGAAGCGGCCAGCGCTCCGGCGGCGAGCGCGGCGACGGCGATCAGCAGCGCGGCCCGGGCGCGCGGCCCGGGGGATCTCGAGGTCGCTGCTCCTTCTCTGACATCGGGTTCGGTCATCGATTCTCTCGCGCCGTTCGAAAGATTCGAAGGCTGCTCAGTCCGGACCGCGCAGGGGCTCGAGCGGGCCGAGGCCGGTGGGGAAGAAGATCCTCAGCACCTCGGCCGGACCGTCTTTCAGCGCCGCCTTTCTCGCGAAGGCGAGCAGCACTCGCTCGAAGCCGCGGCGGGGATGGCGCCTCAGCACCTTCCTGAACTCGCCACGCGGCAGCCCGTGCGCAACGGCGCCCAGGCTGTGCTCCACCTGGACCGCGCGGCGGACCAGGTCTCCGGTCGGCGAGATGCCGTCCACCTCGGCCAGCGAGTGGTTGTAGAGCATCCCGTCCTCGAAGGTCTTCAGCTGCCCCTCGTCCAGGCCCCAGCTCTCGGCGTGCGGCCGGGCTAGCTGAAGGCCGCGGACCAGATAGCCGCCCGGCGAGCGGCTCTCGACGCAGAGCCCCAGGTCGTGGAGGTAGGCGATCGCGTAGACCAGGTCCTCGTCTACCGCCACCCCGCGGTGCTCGCCCAGCGCCAGCGTCAGCTCCGCGATTCGCAGACAGTGGTTCTCCAGCGGCTCGCCGTGGGGGCTGTGCTCTCGGAGAAGCTCGAGCGCTTTTTCCCTGTACATCTTTTCTACTGCCGTCCGATTTCGATTCCGTGCTTGCGAATCAGGCGCTCCATGTGCTTGCGATCGATGCTGGCCTCGCGCGCCGCCGCCGAGATGTTGCCGCCCGTGCGCTCCAGCACCTGCTCGATGTAGTCGCGCTCGAAGTGCGAGACCATTTCGGCCTTGACCTCCTTGAACGGTCGCGAGGCGTCCACCTGGGGCGGCTCGTCGCAGGGGGCCTCTCTCCCCTCGTCCGTTTGCGCCTCGTCTCCCCGCTCGCCCCTGGCCAGCACGACCGCGCGCTCCACCGCGTTGCGAAGCTCGCGCACGTTCCCCGGCCAGTCGAGCTGCCGCATGCGATCCATAAGCTCCGCGGAGAGCGACCCCCGGCCGAGCGGGGCGAGGAAGTGCTCGGCCAACAGCGGGATGTCCTCGCGGTGCTCGCGCAGCGGCGGCATGGTCACGCGAAAGACGTTGAGCCTGTAGTAGAGATCCTCGCGGAAACGCCCGCGCCGCACCTCCTCGGTCAGGTCGCGGTTGGTCGCGGCCACGAAGCGCACGTCGACCGGAATGCGCGCCGAACCGCCGATGCGGCGCACCTCGCGGGTCTCCAGCGCGCGCAGCAGCTTGGGCTGCAGGCCGAGCGGCAGCTCTCCGATCTCGTCGAAAAACAGCGTGCCCTGGTGGGCCAGCTCGAAGGCGCCGGCCCGGTCGCGGTCGGCGCCGGTGAACGCGCCCCGCACGTGGCCGAACAGCTCGGCCTCGATCAGGGTCGGCGAGACCGCGCCGCAGTCTACGATCTGGAAGGGGCGCGCCGAGCGCGGGGAATGGTCGTGGACCGCCCGCGCGGCCAGCTCCTTGCCCGTGCCGGTCTCGCCCTCGATCAGCACGGTCACGTCCACCTCGGAGGCCAGCTCGAGCAGCGCGTAGACCTGCCGCATCGCCGCCGAGGAGCCGATCAGCTCGCCGAACCTGCGCCGCCGGGAGAGCGGCAGCGGGGTGCGCTCCACGACGCGCACCAGGTCGAGCCGCGTCTCGCCCAGCACCAGCGTGGTGCCCGGCGGCACGACCGCCTCGCTGATCCGGTTGCCGCCGGCGAGCGTGCCGTTGGTGCTGCCCAGGTCCTTGACGAGGATCCCGGCCGCGACCGGCACCAGCTCCACGTGGCGCCGCGAGACAGAGTGATCGCCGAGCCTGAAGCCCGCTTCGGACGAGGTGCCGACCACGGTTCCCTCGTCGGGCAGCACGTCGGTCTTGCCCTGGTCCGCCCCCTCGCAGACGTGCAGCTGCACGCGCGCCTCCTCGACCAGCAAAGAGCCGTCCCGCTCGTAGGTGACGGCGGTGTCGCCCACGCCGGTGATCGCGGGAGAGCCGCGCTTGGTGCGTCGCGGATCGGGACCCATGGCGCGCAAGAATATACACCACAACCGCAGGCGGACAAGAGAGGTGCGCCCAGGCACGATTCTCGTGGTATCACTCGGCTGTGCACACTCGGCCGCCCAATACGAGGATAGTGTGCCGCGGCGCGGCGCTTTGCCCGGTGGCTTGCTGCCCGCTGTTTGCTGCGGTCTCTTTCGAGCGCGAGCAGCTGCTGTTCGCGGCGGCGGGCCTGTTGCTGTTCGCGGCCGTCTGCGCGGCCCTGCTGCGCCGCGCTCGGGCTTTCCGCGCGGCCGGCGCCGGACGGGTCGCGGCGCTGTCGCTGGTCGCGGTGCCGCTCGGCGCGCTGGCCTCGATCGGTCCGGCGCTCGGCGCGCCCCGCGGCTTTCCGGTCGCGGCGGCGGATCCCTGGATCCTCGCCTCGCTGTTCGCGCTGGGCTGGTTCCCGATCCGGCGCGCTCGCTGCTGGTGGTGGGGCGGTCTGGCCGTTGGGCTGGCCGCGGGCGCGGCCGCGATTCCGCTGCTGCCGGCCTCGCCCGGCCTGGCCGGAGTCGAGAACCTCAACCGCGGCGCAGAGGTCGAGGTCGCCTGGAGCGCCTCGGGAGCGCGGGTGCGGGTCGTCGATCCGCTCGATCCTCCGCTGCTGTACGAAAATGGCGAGCCCCGGGACCTGGAGCGGGAGCGGATCGCGCGGCTGCGGCCCGCCTCCCGCCGGCGCTGCCCGGACGCCGACGGCGAGCGGCGGGCCGCGTGGAACGCGTTTCTGTCCGCCAACCTGGACGCCGCGATCGCCCGCGGGCGGCTGGCGCTGACAATCTGCGGGCGGGACGCGTTCGCCCGCTCGCTGGTGGGCGAGGCGCTGCTGCGGCGCGGTGTGGCCGAGCTGCGCTGCGGGCGACTCGCCGAGGCGCGGCGCGATATCGAGCAGGCCTCGAGGCTGCTCGGCTCGAAGGCCGCGCTCGGGAGGGCGCGCCGCGCCGAGTCACTGCTCGCATCCGGCCTGGTTTCCGGGTCCAGCTCCGCGGAGCTTTCTACATCTTTGGCCGTTTTGGACCGGTTGCACGGGTCGATCGGCCGGTTGCACGCTCTGCAACCGGTGCTCCGACCCGGGGTGAGGGGGTTCGGGAGCAGGGGTGAAGGGGTTCGCGAGCAGGGAGACCGCCGCTTCGACCCGGGAAACCGGTCCGATCCACCCGCCGATCAGGGCTCGACACCCGGGAGAACGCGAGTGGGTAGGGGGGCGGCTGCCGAGCGAGGCGGAGTGGGAGTACGCTGCGCGAGGCTGAAAGAGCTGGAGCAGCGATGGCTGGGATCGGATTCCGGCTAGACCGACCACTCTTCCAGATCTCTTCCCCACAGATCCCGCAGAGCGTCGACATCGGGCTTCAGTATCTCGGCGAGCCGCCCGCGCAGTTCGGGGTCCAGCCGGGGCTTTTCCAGCGGCGTGGTGAACAGCGGCGGCAGCACGTGGCGCATCGCCCAGCCTCCCAACAGCTTCTCCACCTTGCGCGCCAGCGCGTTGGGGCGCCGCTTGCGGCTGGTGCGGTGGTAGACGCGGCCCAGCGCGCCAGCGTCGATCTCGGGCTCCACTCCCACCGCCTCGCAGATGCGGCGCACCACCTCCAGCGGCTGGCGCGACAGCTCTTCCAGCTCGAAGAGCAGCAGCTGCGAGCGGTCGTAGTGCTTCAAGAAGCGCTGCAGCTGGTGGTGGTAGCGGCTGGTCGCCACGTAGTTGTTGTCCTCGGGATCGGCGAGCGCCTCATCCAGCCCGCGCGTCTCGCGCCCGTTGGAGACGTTGTGCACGTAGTGCGAGACGATCCGCTCGATGGGATCCCGCATCACGTAGACCAGGGTCGCGTCGGGCAGGGCGGCGTGCATTCGCTCCGGCACGCCCGCAAAGAGCGGGTGCTTGCTGTAGTTGGGCGACGACTCGCCCCAGACCGGCAGGTCGTCGTCGAAGCGCGAGCGGTACCAGTCGAAGCCCCTGGACCAGTTCTTCTCCTCGACGAAGAAGTTGAGCTCCTTGAGCCGGGACATCGAGATTTGCGGGTGGGAGCGCAGGTAGTGGTGCAGGCTGGAGGTGCCGCACTTCATCGCGCCGATCACCACCAGCATCTGCCGATCTCGTCGCTCGCTCATCGCTCCACCGGCGGCGGCCCCGGGTCCGGCCGCGCGCCGCGATGCATAGCACACCGCCCGGACCGGCGGCAAACGAGAAGCCGGCTCGAAGAGCACGAGGCAGGCGCACTCGAACGCTCGGGCAGGAAAAGGGGACGTTCTTCACGAATTGAAACGCAGCACCGTCCCTGGCGCCCTCGGGCCCAGCGTCCGATGTAGGGTACATGGGCAGTCGCGGAACGGCGGCAACCATGAGGGCCCCAAAAAGCCTTGATTCAAATACGAAAAGCGATATAATTGAAAAATTCAGTTATACATACAAACGACCGGCGTCGCCGGATGGCCATTGTTCGTAAAAGGGAGATTCCATGCTGCGTACAAGCTCGACCGGGCTCGCCGCGCTCGCGCTTCTGGCTTTCGTGGGTTGCGATCAGGTCCAGACCGACGAACCGGACGGCTCCGCGGACACCGGCAGCGAGTCGGGCACGGATACGGATGCGGACACGGATTCCGACATGGATACCGACACGGACAGCGACGCCGATGCCGACAGCGACGCCGATGCCGACACGGACAGCGACGCCGATGCCGACACGGACAGCGACGCCGATACCGACACGGACAGCGACGCCGATGCCGACACGGACACGGGCACGACCGGGTTCGGCGCGGTGGAAGGCTCGGTCGTTCTCGAGGGCGAGGTCAGCCACGCCGGTGTCTCGATCGTGATCGACGACACCTCGCTCACCGACGACAGCGACTCGACCGGGGCCTGGCACATCTCGGGGGTGCCTCCCGGCAACCACGCGGTCACCGCCACGCTGGCGGGCTACGCCGAGCAGAGCTCGAGCCCGTTCGAGGTGGTGGCCGGGGAGACGACGGTCGTCCCGCCGCTGATTCTGAGCCAGGCGACGGGATCGCTGTCCGGCACGGCGCTGCTGGCGGGCGAGACGGATCACGCCGGCATCTCGGTGGTCGTGGAGGACACCTCGCACTCGACCACGACCGACTCCGGGGGAGCGTGGAGCATGGCCGACGTACCGCTGGGGAACTACGCGGTGCGCGCCAGCAGCGAGGGACACCAAGACGCGGTCGCCTCCGACCAACAGGTGAGCTCCGGGCAGAACACCGATGTGGGCACGCTGATCCTGCAGCTTCCCTCCTACTCCATCGTGTACGCCTCGGGAGGCTCGAACGAAGGCGATCCGATACCTCACGGCACTGCGGGGCAGCCGCTGGCCGAGCCGTTCGCGGTGCGGGTGCTGGATACTTTCAGCGTCGGCGCCAGCGATCTGACGGTGACGTTCACGGTGGAGCACGGCGCCGGGTCGGTCGGGGACGAGGAGATCTTCACCGACGAAGACGGCTTCGCCTCGACCACGCTCACGCTCGGCACGGAGGCCGGCGACGAGAATCGAGTGGTGGCGCGCACCGACGCGGTTTCCGGCCAGAGCGTGACCTTCCTGGCGCACGCCGAGGCCGACGCGCCGGATCACATCTCGGTCTCGGGCGACGGCCAGACCGGCAGCGTGGGGCAGCCGCTGGCCCAGGATCTGACCGTGACCGTGCTCGACCAGCACGAGAACCCGGTGCCGGACCGGAGCGTGAGCTTCACGCCCGCCCCCGGGCACGGGGAAGCCGACCCCGCCTCGGCGCCGACCGACGACAGCGGGACGGCGAGCACGACCTGGACTCTGGGCACCACGCTCGAGACGAGCGCGGGCGAGCAGACGCTGGTGGCCGCGGTGGAGGCCGGCGAGCTGGAGCACGCCTTTCACGCGGTCAACCACTCGGGCGCGCCGTTGTCGATGACGAAGGTGAGCGGAGGCGGGCAGCTCTGGCACGTCTCCTCCGAGCTGCCGGAGCCGCTGGTCGTCCTGGTGGAGGACGCCTACGGGAACCCGGGCTACGGCTGGGAGGTGACGTGGAGCACGCCGGACGGCGGCTCGCTGGCGCCGGCCGCGTCGCCGGTGGGTCTCGACGGTCTGGCTTCCACGGCGGCGAGCAGCGGCGCGGCGGCGGGGTCGCAGAGCTTCACCGCGTCGTGCGGCGCCGAGGAGGTGACGTTCACCGCCGAGACGACCCCGCACCATGTCGACTACGTCTTTCCGGGGCGCATCTGGCCCGAGTATCCGTTCGATCTCGAGGTGGAGCTGTTCGGCGCGGGTTTCGAGGCCGACGCGGTTGTCGTCTGGGACGCGGGGGGCGACGAGCAGTCGTTGATTCCGAGCTCGGTCGAGGCGGAGCGCATCGTCGCGACTCTGACCGGCGACCTGCTCGGTGACGCCGGGGTGGTCCCGATCGCAGTCGAGCAGAGCGCGGGCGGTCGCTGTGTCGCGATCGATTTCTTCATCGGAGGCGTGCTGCCCGACACGGGCCAGACGATCTGCTACGACGGCGAAGCGGAGGCGAGCTGCCCGGCCGAGGGCGAGGACTACTTCGGCCAGGACGCCCAGTTCGGCTGGGATCTATACGTCACCTCGGCCGAGCGCTTCGAGCGCAGCGAGACGGTCGCCGGCGAGCCGGTGGTGCTCGATCGGATCACGCGGCTCGAGTGGCAGGGGTGTCCGGACGCCCAGTCCGGGAACGACTGCACCGACGGCTTCTCGACGATGATGTCCTGGTACGAAGCGGTGGACTGCTGCGAGGCGCTCGACTGGGGCGGCCACGACGACTGGGAGCTGCCCGGGGTGATGGATCTGTCGGGGATCGTCGACCTGGGGCTCGACAATCCGGTCGTCGATCCCGCGGTGTTCCCCTACACCTGGGCCGGGCGGTTCTGGACGTCGACGACCGAGAAGGACTACGAGTACGACGCCTGGTACGTCGACTTCGAAGCGGGCGACGTCGATAATTGGAGCAAGGCCGAGGACGACTTCGGTCTCGTGCGCTGTGTGCGCGGCGGGTCGCCGGGCTCGGGATCGCTCGAGCGCTCGGTGGCTCTCGAAGACCCGCTGGTGCGGGACACGGCCACCGGTCTGTGCTGGCAGGGCTGCGCCGCCGGACGGAGCGGGGAGAGCTGCGAGGAAGGGTCTCCGTCGCAGCACACGTGGAGGTCGGCGCTCGAATACTGCGAGGAGTCGAGCTTCGGCGGCTTCGAGGACTGGCGCCTGCCGAGCCTCGCGGAGCTTCACAGCCTCGTGGACTACGAGGCGGACGGCCTGGCGATCGACGTCTTTGCGTTTCCGCACACGCCGACGAGCGAGCATTGCACTTCCACGTCGTCGGCCGGCGATCCGACGGAGGCGTGGCGCGTCGAGTTCGTCAGAGGAGCCGTGAGCCACGAGACCAAGGGCCTCGCAGGCGCGTCGTTCGTGCGTTGTGTTCGAGATGGACCGTGACGCCGAGGATAGGTCGCTTCGCACGCGGGCGGGGGGGGGTGTACGAGGAGGTTCGAATGAGGCCGGTTTTCAAAAGCGCGTTTTGGCTCGCGGTGGCGGTTTCGTCGTCGGCGGCTTGCGCCGGTGGAGAAGGTGACGGGGCCGCGGACGGGTCCGTCGACACTGATGCCGATGCCGATGCCGACACCGACACCGATGCGGACGCGGACACCGATACCGATGCAGATACGGATACGGACGCGGACGCGGACACGGAGACGGAAACCACGGATACGAGCACGGCTCTTTCGGGAGCCGTGGAGGGCTACGTGGTCCTCGAGGGCGAGGTGGATCACGCCGGCGCCTCGATCGTGATCGACGACACCTCGCTCACCGACGACAGCGACTCGACCGGGGCC
>CAZHCG010000140.1:0-13917 GCA_964530995.1 uncultured Myxococcales bacterium | reverse complement strand
ACGAGCAACGACACCCATCGGACCACACGTGATCCCAGGGCGATTCGGGGGGGGGGATACATTCGCGTCCCATGCTTGGCCCTCCTTTTTTCCCTTTCGGGTTCATACTCTATCCGAAGACAGCCACGATTTTTTGTCAACCGTTTTTTGGGGAGAGCCCTTTTTTCACACGAAGGTCACCGGCTCTGTGACCGCCCGTGCTCCCCCGGCTCGTCTGTCGGAGAATCAATCCTCGCGGATCAGCTCGATGCGCGCCATTGCCGCGTTGTCTCCGCGGCGGGGGCCGATCTTGGTGACGCGGGTGTAGCCGCCGGGGCGCTCTCGATAGCGGGGACCCAGCACGGTGAACAGCTTGTGCATGATGTCCACGTCGCCCTCGCCGTCGTCGTAGAAACGCGGTAAAAAGCGCCCGGTGACGCGGCGCAGGTGGATCTGCCGGGCGCGGTCGGCGGCGCTCAGCGAATCGAGCGGGCGCCCCACCGAGTCGCCGGCCTTGGCCGCCCTGGTGATCAGCTTCTCCACGATGCCGCGCAGCTCCATCGCCTTGGCGTGGGTCGTCTCGATCTCCTCGTGGAGAATCAGCGCCGCCGCCATGTTGCGGAACATGGCGCGCCGGTGACTGGAGTTTCTGCCCAGCTTCCGTCCGTGCTTGTGGTGTCTCATCGGTACCTCACGAACCCTGCTGCTTCTTCCAGCGCGCGAGGAGCTGGTCCCAATTGTCGATCTTCATCCCGAGCTGCAAGTCCATCTCGGTCAGGATGTCGCGAATCTCCTTGAGCGACTTGCGGCCGAAGTTCTTGGTCTTCAGCATCTCGCCTTCGCTCTTCTGCACCAGCTCGCCGATCAGCTTGATTCCGGCGTTCTGCAGGCAGTTGGCCGAGCGCACCGACAGCTCCAGCTCGTCGACCGGACGGAACAGGTTCTCGTTGACCCCCTGATCCGTCTGCTCGGTCTCGGCGGGAAGCAACTCGTCCTCTTCTTCGAAATTGATGAAGATCGAGAGGTGCTCTTTGATGATCTTGGCCGAGTAGGCGACCGCGTCCTCGGGATGCAGCGCACCGTTGGTCCAGACCTCCAGGGTCAGCTTGTCGTAGTCGGTGATCTGCCCCACGCGGGCGTTGGTCACCGCGTAGTTCACCTTGCGAACCGGAGAATACATCGCGTCGAGCTGAATCCAGCCGATCTCCTTCTCGGCGTCGGCGTCGGCGTCGTCGCGGCGCTCGGTCGGAACGTAGCCCCGTCCCGGGCCGACCACCAGCTCGCAGGCCAGGCGGCCGCCCTCGTTGACACTCGCGATGTGGTGATCCGGGTTGAGCACCTCGACCGCCGGGGTCAGCTCGATGTCGCTGGCCTTGACCTCCGACGGACCGTCCACGTCGATGCGCAGCCTCTGCTCCTTGGGATCGTTCAGCTCGAGGATGATCTCCTTGAGATTCAGCACGATGTCGGTGGCGTCCTCGACCACCTCGGGGATCGAGGTGAACTCGTGGGAAACGTCATCGAACTTTACCGCGATCAACGCGGCGCCCTGCAACGACGACAGCAGCACCCTCCGCAGAGAGTTGCCCAGGGTGATACCGAATCCCCGCTCCAACGGCTCGCAGCTGAAACGGCCGTACTTGTCGGTCAGGCTCTCCGAGTCCACAGAAAGGCTGCGGGGTCGAATGAGCTCACGCCAATTGCGTCTGTACATCACCGCCTCCTGTGTCCTTCTATCGCGAGTAGTACTCGACGATGAGCTGCGGCTCCACTTGCAGTTGAAGATCCTCGGCACCTGGATCCTGCCGGTAGATCCCCTTGAAATTGTCGGGCTCGACCTCCAGCCAGGAATCCCAACCCCGGTTCTTCTGCAACTCGAGCGCCCCTTTTACCGCCTCGATCTTGCGCGAGCGCTCCCTGACGGTGATCTCGTCGCCCGGCTTCACCTGGTACGAGGGAACGTTGACCCGCTTTCCGTTGACCAGCACGTGATTGTGCCGCACCAGCTGCCGCCCGGCCCGCCTCGTCACGGCGAACCCGATGCGATGAACCACGTTGTCGAGGCGGCGCTCCAGCAGGCGCAGCAGATTGTCGCCCGTGACGCCCTTGGCCTTGTCCGCCTTCTCGAAGTAGATTGCAAACTGCTTTTCGAGCACGCCGTAGATCCGGCGCACCTTCTGCTTCTCGCGCAGGTGCCGAGCGTACTCGGTCGTCTTGCTGCGTCGCTGGCCGTGCTGTCCGGGAATATACGGCCGCCTGTCGAAAGAGCACTTGTCGGTGAAGCAGCGCTCTCCCTTGAGAAACAGCTTCATCCGCTCACGCCTGCACTGCTTGCAGACTGGTTCGATATTGCGTGCCACTTCGAATCCTCCTCGATCGTCTCAGACCCGGCGCCGCTTCTTCGGTCGGCACCCGTTGTGCGGGATCGGCGTCACGTCGCGAATCACGGTTACTCTCAGCCCCGCGTTCTGCAAGGCGCGCAACGCCGACTCGCGCCCCGAGCCGGGCCCGCTGACCAGCGCCACGACCTGCCGCATCCCATTCTCGAGCGCTCGCTTGGCCGCGCTCTGGGCCGCGAGCTGCGCGGCGAACGGCGTGCTCTTCCTCGAGCCCTTGAAGCCCTGAGTGCCGGCCGTAGCCCAGGCCAGAGCGTTACCGGTCGGGTCGGTGATCGTGATGGTCGTGTTGTTGAACGTCGACTTGACGTGCACCACGCCGCTGGGGACGTTCTTCTTGACCTTCTTCTTGCTTTTCGTCGTCTTCGCCATTTGTTCGCTCGACTATTTCTTCTTCTTGATCGGCGCCCCGCGACGGGGCCCCTTGCGCGTTCGGGCGTTGGTATGCGTGCGCTGACCGCGCACCGGCAGACCGCGCCGGTGACGAAGACCGCGGTGGCACCCCAGGTCCATCAGGCGCTTGATGTTCATCGACAGCTCGCGCCTCAGGTCACCTTCGACCTTGTACTCTTCGTTGATGATGTTCCTCAGCGTCATCACCTCGTCGTCGTCCAGCTCCTCGGCGCGACGAATGGGATCGACGCTGGCCTGCTCGCAGATCTTCTCCGCCGACGAACGGCCGATGCCGTAGATGTAGGTCAGCGCGATTCTGATGTGCTTCCTGCGAGGCAGGTCCACACCTGCGATACGTGCCACGGCTTCCTCCTAACCCTGACGCTGCTTGTGCCGCGGATTGGGGCAGATTATGCGCACCACACCGCGACGCCGCACGATTTTGCACTTGTCGCAAATTTTCTTTACCGACGGTTTGACCTTCATGGTCTCCTCCGTATCTCCTCCGCCGCTAGAGCCCGAGCTCCTCGGAGACCCGAGCGAAGACGCCGTCGGGCGTCTCGCCGGTCCCGTTGATGCGCCGGATCAAGCTCCGCTCGTCGTAGTAGCCGACCAGCGGCTCGGTCTGATCGCGATAGGCGGCCAGCCGCTGTCGCACGGTCTCCTCGTTGTCGTCCGCGCGCTGCCGCAGGTCCGTCGATCCGCACGAGCACTTGTTCGGCTCCGGGGGCGGAGAGAACTCGATGTGCCAGATCGCTCCGCAGTTGCCGCAGACGCGCCTGCCCGTGATGCGCCGCACCAGCTCCTCGTCCTCGACCTCCAGCAGCACCACGTGATCCAGGCTCCGCTCCAGCTTGTCCAGAATCCCGTCCAGGCTCTCCGCCTGGGGTACGGTGCGCGGAAATCCATCGAGCATGAAACCAAAGGAGCAATCGTCCTTCTGCAGGCGCTCCTCCACCAGCCCGATCACGACCTCGTCCGGTACCAGATCGCCGGCGTCCATGTAGCGCTTGGCCTCCCGGCCGAGCTCGCTGCCCGCGGCGACCGCCTCGCGCAGCATGTCGCCGGTGGAGATCTGGGGAATCCCGGCGACCTTCACCAGCTTCTTGGCCTGCGTTCCCTTGCCGGCACCCGGAGGTCCGAGCAGTATCAAATCCATCTCACGACCTCGATCTTCTTCCGCGGATCCGCGTGCCCTTGGGGCCCGTGAACCCGTCGTAGTGTCTGGTAATCATGTGCGACTCTATCTGCTGGGCGGTGTCCAGCGCCACGCCGACGACGATCATCAGGCTGGTGCCACCCAGGTAGAACGGAACGTGGAACTTGGTCACCAGGAACGAGGGCAGCACGCAGACTGCCGCCACGTACATCGATCCGCCGAAGGTGATGCGGTTCAGCACCCTGTCGATATACTCCGCCGTCCTCTTGCCCGGCCTGATTCCCGGGATGAACGCTCCCTGCTTCTTGAGGTTGTCGGCCACGTCGGTCGGCTGAAAGGTGATCGCGGTGTAGAAGTAGCAAAAGAAGATGATCAGCAGCGCGTAGACCGCGTTGTACTGCCAGTTGCCGTAGACGAACAGGTTGCGCAGCACGTCCCAACCGGTGAAGTTCGCCACCGTGGAGGGGAACATCAGCAGCGTCGAGGCGAAAATCGGCGGAATCACGCCGGCCTGGTTGACGCGCAGCGGCAGGAAGGTCGAGTGCCCTCCGTACACCTTGCGCCCCACCATCCGCTTGGCGTGCTGGATCGGAATCCGTCGCTGCCCGCGCTCGAAGAAGATGATGAAGGCGACCACGGCCAGCAGCATGGCGCCGATGAAGAGCAGGTCCACGGGGGTGATCTCCCCGATCCCGGCCTGCTTGGCCGTCTGCAGAATCGCCGATGGCAATCGCGAGACGATCCCGGCGAAGATGATCAGAGAGATCCCGTTGCCGATTCCGCGCTCCGTGATCTGCTCTCCGAGCCACATGATGAACGCGGTGCCCGTGGTCAGCGTGACCATCGTCAACAGCCGGAACGGCCAACCCGGCTCGGCGACAACCGCGCCGAAGGTGCTGGTCTGGTTGAGCCCCTCGAGATAGGTGGCGATCCCCATCGACTGGATGAAGCTCAGGATGATCGTCCCGTAGCGGGTGTACTGGTTGATCTTGCGGCTGCCGGCCTCGCCCTCCTTGCGCAGCTCGGCCAGGCGCGGCACCACCGACGACAACAGCTGCAAGATAATCGACGAGCTGATGTAGGGCATGATGCCCAGCGCCATAATCGAAAGCTGCTCGAGGGCGCCGCCCGAGAACATGTTGAACATGCCCATGAACGAGCCCGAGCTCTGACGCACCAGCTCTCCCATCACCTCCCGGTCGACGCCCGGAGTGGAGACGAAGATGCCGATCCGGTAGACCGCCAGCATCGCCAGAGTGAAGAAGATCCGCTTCCTCAGCTCTGGAATCTTGCCGATATTTGCAATCCCGCTCGCCACAGCTCTCTTCCAATCCCGCTAGCGGGAATCCCGCTAGCGGGTCACTCCCGTCTATTTTCCCGCCGGTCCGCTCTGGGACCTGGTCGGTATCTCCTCGAATCGGCCTCCGGCCTTCTCTATCTTCTCGCGCGCACCGCCAGAGGCCGCGTGGAGACGCACCGTGAGCTTCTTGCCCAGCTCGCCCTTGCCCAGCACCTTGACCCCGTGCTTGACCTCGTGAATCAGCCCGGCCGCCAGCAGGGCCTCGGCGTCGACCACGGCCCCCTCGTCGAAGACGTCGAGCCGGCCGACGTTGACCACGCTCCAGTCCTTGCGAAAGGGGTTGACGAAGCCGCGCTTGGGCAACCGCCGTTGCAACGGCATCTGTCCGCCCTCGAAGCCGCGCGGAATCTTCCCGCCCGACCTGGACTTCTGGCCCTTCTGGCCGCGCCCGCAGGTCTTGCCGACACCGGAGCCCGGCCCGCGACCGACACGCTTGCGGCTCTTTTTCGATCCCTCCGGGGGGGACAGTCTGCTGAGCACGTCAGACATCGGCTTTCTCGACCTCCACCAGGTGAATCACCTTCTTGATCATCCCGCGGAAAGCGGGAGTGTTGTCAACGATCACGCTCTTGCCCCGGCGCGTCAGGCCCAGACCACGCACGACGGCGCGCTGCGTCTTGGGCTTTCCGACCAGGCTCCTGGTCCGCGTGACTTTGAGCTTCTGCTTGGCCATCACCGCTCGCTCCTTGGATTTCCGCCGCGGCCGGCCGCTAGCGGATGTCCTCCACTCGCTTACCGCGCCGACGAGCCACGCGCTGCGCGTCCTCGAGCGTCCTGAGCGCCACCTCGGTGGCGCGCACCACGTTCACCGGCGTGTTGGAGCCGATGCACTTGGTCAGCACGTCGTGGATCCCGCAGGCCTCGACGACCGCGCGAACCGGCCCGCCCGCGATCACCCCGGTTCCGGGGCTGGCCGGCTTGAGCAGCACGCGTCCCGAGTTGAACACGCCGAGCGACTCGTGGGGAATCGTCTTGCCGTCCAGGGGCACGTCGAACATCGCGGCACGCGCCTTCTCGTTTCCCTTGCGAATCGCCTCGGGGACCTCGTTGGCCTTGCCATAGCCGACGCCGACCTTGCCGTTGCCGTCGCCGACCACGACCAACGCCGAGAAGTTGAATCGCCTGCCGCCCTTGACCACCTTGGCCACGCGGTTGATGTAGACGACCTTCTCGGTCAGCTCTTCCAGGTCCTGCTGGAGATCCTGCTGCTGGTTCTGCGCCATCGTCCGCTCCTAGAACTCCAGGCCGGCGCTACGAGCCGCCTCGGCCAGGGCCCTCACGCGACCGTGATAAACGTATCCGTTTCTATCGAATACGACCTTCTTGATATCGTTTTCCAGGCACCGCTTGGCGACCAGCTCTCCCACCTTCTGCGCCTGCTTGGACTTGGTCGCCTCTTCGCCGCGCAGCTCCTTGCACAGAGACGAGACGGACAACAATGTCTTTTGTCGATCGTCGTCGATCACCTGCGCGTAGATGTGGGCCGTGCTGCGGAACACCGACAACCTGGGCCGCAGCGAATCACCGCGGATCTTCTTGCGGATCCTCTTCTTGCGCCACGCTCTTATCTCTGCCTTTGTACGCATCGCCGAACCCCTACTTGACCCCGGCCTTGCCCGCCTTGCGACGGACAATCTCGCCGACATAGCGGATCCCCTTGCCCTTGTACGGCTCCGGGGGACGAAATCCCCTCAGCGTCGCCGCCGTCTGGCCGACCAGGCACTTGTCGATTCCCTTGATCGAGAGCACCAGCCCCTTGTCGCCGACCTCGGCGTCGATCCCGCCTGGCAGATCGAACTCCACCGGCTGGGAGTACCCTATATTGAACACCAGCTTCTTCCCCTCCAGGGAAACGCGGTGTCCCACGCCCTCGACCTGCAGCTTCCTCTCGAAACCGGCCGTGACGCCCTCGACCATGTTGGCGATCAGAGCGCGCGCCAGCCCCTGGAAGGCACCGTGCTTCCTGTCGTCGGAAAGCCGATGCACCACGATCTTGCCGTCCTCGACTGACAGCTCGACGGAGATGGGCAGGTCGTGCGTCAACTCGCCCTTGGGCCCCTTGACCTTCAGCGACGTGTCGCCGACATCTACCGTCACACCGTCCGGAATATCGATCGGCCTTTTTCCAATTCGAGACATCTTCTCACCTCGATCGCGGCGATCCTACCAAATCGAGCACAACACCTCGCCGCCCAGATTGAGGCGGCGCGCGTCGCGATCCGTGATCACGCCACGGGACGTCGACACGATCGCGACGCCCAGACCGTACTTCACCTTCGGAATGTCCTTCGATCCCGCGTACACCCGGCGCCCCGGACGACTGACGCGCCTGAGCTCGTGAATCGCCAGCTCGTTCTCGTCGCTGTAGCGCAGGTGCACCGCGATCTCCTTGCCGGGACCTTGCGCGTCCTCCACGGAGAAATCGTCGACGTAACCCTCGTCGCGAAGAATCTCGACGATCTTCGCGGACAGCTTCGAGTGCGGAATTCGCGTTGAGGCATGGCGCGCCATCCCCGCGTTGCGAATCCGTGTCAACAGATCTGCTATCGGATCGTTCATCTCAAACCCCTCACCAGCTGGCCTTGGTCAGCCCCGGGATCTCTCCGCGCAGCGCCAGCTCCCGCAGACAGATCCGACACAGATCGAACTTCCGGTAATAACCGCGGGGCCGACCGCAGATCGCACAGCGGTTGCGGTACCGAACCTGGAACTTCGGCTTCTTTTTCATTTTGGCGAATGCACATTTCCTGGCCACGACGACTTCTCCTCCCGTCGCTACTTGCGGAACGGCATGCCGAGCAGCGAGAGCAGCTCCATGCCTTCCTCGTCGGTATCCGCGCTGGTGACGAAGGTCACGTTCAGCCCCTGGACCTTGTCGATTTGATCGTAATCTATCTCCGGAAAGATGATCTGCTCCCGGATACCCATCGTGTAGTTCCCGTGCCCATCGAACCCCTTGCGCGACACGCCCTTGAAGTCGCGAACGCGCGGCAGGGCGAAGCTGATCAGGCGATCGAGAAACTCCCACATCCGCTCGCGGCGCAGCGTGACACGACAACCGATCGGCATTCCGTCGCGCAGCTTGAAGTTGGCGATCGATTTCTTGGCGCGGGTGGTCACCGGACGCTGACCGGCAATCTGCTCCAGCTCGGCAGCGGCCGAGTCGAGAACCTTGGAGTTCTGGATCGCCTCGCCCACGCCCATGTTGAGCACGATTTTTTTCAAGCGCGGAATCTGCAGCTCGTTTTCGTACTCGAAGCGCTTGGTCAGCGCGGAGGCGACCTCGCTCGAGTACTGCCGACGCAGCCGCGGTACTGTTTGCTCAGTCATCGCCATCAGCCTCAATCGAAAACCGTGCCCGACTTCGCGGCCACGCGTACCTTGTTACCGTCCTTGCCCGCCTGCACTCTGAACCTCGTCCCCTTGTCGGTCTTGCCGTCGAGCAGCATCACGTTCGAGATGTGCAGCGGCGCCTCGATATCGGCGATGCCGCCCGCCGGGTTGTTCTGGGTCGGAGTCTGGTGCTTCTTGACCATGTTGCACTGCTCGACCACCACGGCGTTCCGCGCGGGCAGCACACGGATCACCTTGCCGGTCTTGCCCTTGTCCTTGCCGGCGATGATCATCACCGTATCGTTTCTGCGTATCCGGCGCATCGTTCTTCCTTCCCGGCTCCTCGGGTCAGAGCACCTCCGGAGCGAGCGACACGATCTTCATGAACTTGCGCGCGCGCAGCTCGCGGGCCACGGGCCCGAAGATGCGCGTTCCGATCGGCTCGTTCTGCGCGTTGATCAGCACCGCCGAGTTGTTGTCGAACCTGATGTAAGAGCCGTCCGGGCGCGCGATCTCCTTGGCGGTCCGCACGACGACCGCTCGCACGACATCGCCCTTCTTGACCTTCGAGTTCGGTATCGATTCCCTGACCGAAACCGTGACGACGTCGCCCACGGTCGCGTACTTGCGCTTGGAACCGCCGAGCACCTTGATGCACACCAGCTTCCTGGCGCCCGAGTTGTCCGCCACGTCGAGCTTGGACTGCATCTGGATCATGGCTACACCTCTACCGCTTTCTCGACGATGCGGGTCACCACCCAGCGCTTGTCCCTGGAGATCGGCCGCGACTCGAGGATCTCCACCAGGTCGCCGAGCTTGCACTGGTTGTCCTCGTCGTGAGCCTTGTATCTCGAGCGGCGGCTCACTATTTTCTTGTAGCGTGTATCGCTCACTCGGCGCAGGACCTCGACGACGATCGTCTTGTCCATCCGATCCTTGTAGACCCGGCCGGTCATCACGCGTCTGCTCCTCTCAGCCATGGCCTACTCCTCCTCGCCTCCGGCTTCGGAACCCAGCGAGATCCCGAGAGCGCGCTGCCGTTTGACCGTCTCGATCCTGGCCAGATCGCGACGAATTCTTCGAATCAAGCTCGTATTGTCGAGCTGGTGGGTGGCGTTCGCCATCCTCTTCCGGAAGAGATCGTCCGCCAGCTCGTCCTCGAGCCGCTGGAGCTCCTCGTCGCTGCGGCTCCTCATCTCCTTGGCCTTCACAGCACACCTCCGCGATGGACGAAGCGGGTCTGCAGGCCGAGCTTGTGCGCGGCGAGCACGAACGCCCGGCGCGCCACTTCCTCGGACACCCCGGCGATCTCGTACAGCACGCGGCCGGGCTTGACCGGGGCCACCCATTCCTCTGGGCTGCCCTTGCCCTTGCCCATCCGAGTCTCGGCCGGCTTCTTGGTCAGCGGCTTGTCGGGAAAGATGCGAATCCACAGCTTGCCCGAGCGCTTCACGTGGCGGGTCACCGCCATCCGCGCCGCCTCGATCTGCCGCGCTGTGATCCAGCCGCACTCGGTGGCCTGCAGACCGTAGTCCCCGAACGAGACGTCGCACCCCCGGTACGCCATTCCGCGCATGCGACCTTTCTGCTGCTTGCGGTACTTGACCTTCTTGGGACTCAGCATCTCGTCACCCTATCTCGGAGCCGGCGCCTTCTTCAGCACCTCGCCTTTGAAAATCCAGGTCTTGACGCCGATCACGCCGTAAGTCGTGCGCGCCACGGCGAACCCGTAATCGATGTCGGCTCGCAGCGTGTGCAGCGGCACACGCCCGGCCCGGTACTTCTCCCGGCGCGACATCTCCGCGCCGCCGAGCCTGCCTCCGCACTCGATCCTCACGCCCTTGGCGCCGAACTTCATCGCGGTCCCGAGCGCCTTCTTCATCGCGCGGCGGAAGGCGACGCGACGCTCCAGCTGCGTCGCGATGTTCTCGGCGACCAGCTGTGCGTTTGTCTCGGCCTTGCGCACCTCCTGAATCTCGATGAAGACCTGGTTGACCGTGATGCGCTGGACCTCCTTGCGCAGGTTCTCCACGCCGGCGCCGCGCTTGCCAATGATGATCCCCGGCCGCGAGGACCGGATGATGACCTTGCACTTGTTGGCGGCCCGCTCGATCTCTATCTCGGAGATGCTGGCGTGACCCACCTTCTTCTTGATCAATCGCCGGATCGCGATGTCCTCGTGCAGCCACTGGGCGTAAGACTTCTCCTGGTACCACTTGGACAGCCACGGCTTGATGATGCCGATGCGTAGCCCGTAGGGATGTACCTTCTGACCCACGTCTTCCTCCTACCGGATGCCGAGCACCACGCTGATGTGGCTCGTCCCCTTGGTGATCCGCGTCGCGCGTCCCATCGCCCTCGGACGCCAGCGCCGCATATAGCGCGTCGGGCCCATGTCGACCTGCAGAGAGCGGATGAACAGCGCGTCCACGTCGACCGCCGAGTCGGCCTGTTGGGCGTTCGCCACCGCCGACTCCACGACCTTGCGAATCGGCCGCGCCCCCGCCTTGCGCGTGAAGTCGAGCAGCTTCAGCGCCTCGTCCACGTCCTTGCCGCGAACCAGATCCGCCACCACGCGCGCCTTGCGCGGCGAGATCATCACGAACCGTGCCTTGGCCGTCGCTTCCATGACTCCCTCAAGCGTTACCCATTGAAATCATTAGCAAAATCGCCTCTCCCACCGGGCGGGCGCCAAAGAACAGCGGTGTTTAGCACATCCCATGCCGTCCGTCAAGCGCACGTTTCGCCGAAAACGAAACGATTTCGCCTACCTCCTACTTCTTGGCCACCTTGCCCTTGCGGTCGCCCGCGTGGCCGTGGAACAGCCGCGTGGCCGCGAACTCGCCGAATCTGTGGCCCACCATGTTCTCCGTCACGAACACGGCGATGAACTTCTTGCCGTTGTGCACCGCGAAGGTCAGCCCCACCGCGTCGGGAATGATCGTCGAACGACGCGACCAGGTCTTGATCACCTTCTTGCTGCCTGTCTTCTTCGCCTCCTCGATTTTCTCGAGGAGATGACCGTCGATGAACGGCCCCTTTTTCAAGGATCTCGTCATTTGACGTCCTCTACTTCTTCTTCCCGCGCCGCTTGACGATGAACTTGTCGCTCGCGCGGTTGTTCCGCGTTTTGTATCCCTTGGTCGACTTGCCCCACGGCGTGCAGGGGTGCCGCCCGCCCGAGGAGCGTCCCTCTCCCCCGCCCATCGGGTGATCCACCGGGTTCATCGCCACGCCGCGAACGCTCGGACGACGTCCCAGCCAGCGCTTGCGGCCGGCCTTGCCGAGCCGAATCTGCGAGTGCTCCACGTTCGAGACCTGCCCGACGGTCGCGCGGCAGTCGAGGCCGACCAAACGCACCTCGTTGGATGGCAGGCGCACGTGCGCGTGGCGATCGTCCTTGGCCAGCAGCTGCGCGCCGGTGCCTGCCGAGCGTACCATCTGTCCGCCTCGCCCCCGCTTGAGCTCGACGTTGTGGATAATCGTGCCCAGCGGAATGAAACGCAGCGGCAGCGAGTTGCCGGGCTTGATGTCCGCGTGACGGCTGGAGAGTACCTCGTCTCCCACCCGCAGCCGGTCGGGAGCGAGGATGTACGACTTCTCGCCGTCGGCGTAATGGAGCAACGCAATCCTGGCCGAGCGGTTGGGATCGTACTCGATCGCGGCGACCGAGGCCGGCACGCCGACCTTGTTTCGCTTGAAATCCACGCTGCGATACCGACGCCCGTGCCCTCCGCCGCGGCGGCGAACGCTGATGCGACCGGCGTTGTTCCTCCCGCCCTTCTTGTGCAGCGGCCGCAGCAGGGACGACTCCGGCTTCTTCTTGCTCAGATCGGAGTAGTCCGCGCCGGTCATCAACCGCCGCCCGGACGAGGTCGGCTTGTACTGCTTGATACCCATCGCGCTAGACTCCCTCGAAGAACTCGATGGTGTCCCCTTCCTTGAGGGTGACGACAGCCTTCTTCCAGTTGGGTCGCTTGTCCATGCGCCGTCCGACCCGGCTCGCCTTGCCGCGGACGATCATCGTATTGACGCCCTCGACCTCCACGTCGAAGAGCTTCTCCACCGCGCGCTTGATCTCGCTCTTACCGGCCCGCATCGCGACCTCGAAGAGCACCTTGTTCTCCTCCTCGCGGAGGATCTCGCCCTTCTCGGTCATGATCAGGGGGCGCACGATCACCTTATGCGCTGACATCATGACGCTGCCCTCCTCGCCCGCACGGGTCGCTCGAGCCGTTCCTGCAGCTCGAGCACGGCGCGCTTAGAGATCACCAGCCGATCGAACTCGAGAAGATCGTAGACGTTGAGGCCTTCCGTCGGCAGAAAGCGCGAGCGCGCCAGGTTGCGAGCGCTGAGACGGAGATTCTCGTTGTCGCGGTCGTCGACTACCAGGGCGTGGCCGGCGCCCAGCCGTTCCAGAACTCCGGCCAGCTCGCGGGTCTTCGGCTCGGGCAAATCGAGATTCTCGAGCACCACGATCCGGTCCTCCTTGACCAGCAGGCTCAGCGCGCTGATCATCGCGCCCCGCCGCGCCCTCTTGGGCGGCCTGAAGTCGTAGGAGCGCGGCGAGGGACCGAAAACGACGCCTCCGCCGACGTGATTCGGAGCGCGGATGCTCCCCTGGCGGGCGCGTCCAGTTCCCTTCTGGCGATACGGCTTCTGGCCGCCGCCGACCACCGCGTTGCGCTCGCGCGTGCTCGCTGTGCCCAGACGCCTTCGCGCCCGCTGCATGCGAACCGCCTCGTGCAGAAGGTGGTAACGCACCTCGCCGCCGAAGACGGCGTCGCTCAGCTCGATCTCGCCGGCCGGTTTGTTGTCCAGTTTGCGTATCTTCACTTTGGGCATCGCTCTCCTCCATCCGGCGGCTTCGCCGCTTCGACCGGATGGCCGCGGCCGAGCCTGACTAGCTTCGAATCTCCACGTCCACGCCCGCGCTGAGATCGAGCTTCATCAGCGCGTCCAGCGTCTGCTGCGTCGGCTCCAGGATGTCGATCAGGCGCTTGTGCGTGCGAATCTCGAACTGCTCGCGCGACTTCTTGTCGATGTGCGGTCCGCGCAGCACGGTGAACCGGTTGATCCTGGTCGGCAGCGGGATCGGTCCCGCGACCCGCGCTCCGGTCCGCTTGGCGGTATCCACGATCTCGAAAGTGGACTGATCCAAGAGCTTGTAGTCGTAAGCCTTGAGCCGAATCCGTATCTTGTTGGCCATCTAGGCCCTCCGCTTCTTCTCGGGTCCCAGCCCGCTACTCGATGATCGAGGTGACGACGCCGGCGCCGACGGTGCGGCCGCCCTCGCG
>CAZHCG010000139.1:0-14204 GCA_964530995.1 uncultured Myxococcales bacterium | reverse complement strand
GTGCTCGCGGGTGCAACCCTTGACGAATATATCAGGAGGATACCGGGTCGGTCGAGGAAACAGACCTTGATGGTGACCGGCGGGTCTGGTAATGAGAAGTGCTTCGGTGAGACAACATCGCGGTGCGCCCGCGGGACGAACCGTCGCCGCCGCCTTGTAGGGAGAGTCATCGATGGTCGATCCTCAAATCGTGATGTACGAGGAGGAATTCAACCGCATCCAGCAGGTTTGCGACAAGCTCGTCCGCGATGCCAACGCGATCGTGGTCTTCATCGTGGACAAGAACGGCCAGTTGATCTCCACCTCCGGCGAGCACGAGCACCTCGACACCACGTCTCTGGCCTCGTTGACCGCCGGCAACATCGCGGCCACCGGCGGAATGGCGAAGCTGCTCAAGGAAAACGAGTTCGCCACGCAGTTCCACGAGGGCGAACGCCAGAACATACACATCCAGATCGTCGGGCAGCGCGTGATCCTGGTCGTCATCTTCGATGACCGATCATCGCTGGGGCTGGTGCGGCTGCGGGTGCGAAAGGCCAACGTGGAGCTCAACGGCATCTTCGAGTCGTTGCTGCAAAAAGTGCAGGATCCGGACACGTCTTCGCCGTTCGCGGAGATCACGGACGACGATATCGACAACCTCTTCAACGACTAGCGGGAGTCGACGCAGATGTCCTTCATCAACTACTCGTCCCGCGAGATCAACTGCAAGATCGTCTTCTACGGCCCCGGTCTGTGCGGAAAGACCACGAACCTCCAGTACATCTATCGCAGGACGAACCCCGACGCCAAGGGCAAGATGATCTCGCTGGCAACCGAGACGGAGCGCACGCTGTTCTTCGACTTCCTGCCGCTGTCGTTGGGCGAGATTCGAGGCTTCCGCACGCGCTTCCACCTCTACACCGTGCCGGGACAGGTCTTCTACGACGCTTCGCGCAAGCTGATCCTGAAAGGGGTCGACGGCGTCGTCTTCGTCGCCGACTCGCAGATCGACAGGATGGAGGCCAACATCGAGTCGATGGAGAACCTCCGCGACAACCTCCAGGAGCAGGGCTACCAGCTGGAGCGCCTCCCCTACGTGATTCAATACAACAAGCGCGACCTGCCCAACGTGGCCTCGGTCGAGGAGCTGCACGAGCTGATCAACCCGGGCGGGGTTCCGGATTTCGAAGCAGTGGCTACCACCGGACAGGGAGTTTTCGACACGCTGAAGGCCGTCGCCAAGCTCGTTCTCACCGAGCTGAAGCGCGGCGGAGGTTGAGGACCGGATCCTCGGCCGCGAACGACGAGGAGCAGGACTTCATGACGCGTATCGGCACTGGTCTCACCATCCTGGCGGCAGTCGCGCTGGCGGCCGCCTGCGGTATCCCCGAGGAGCAGTACAACGCCAAGGTGGCGGAGGTCGCGAGGCTGAAGAAGGACCTCAGCGCCGCCGCCGACTCCAACGCGCAGCTCGAAAAACAGCTGCAGAAGGTGCGCGGCGAGAACCGCACGCTCGCACAGCGGCTCGAGGAGCTGGGAGACGACGTGCAGAAGCTGCTCGGCGAGAAGAGCCAGCTCGCCTCCGATCTGCAGCAGACCCGCGACCGCGAGTCACGGCTGCGCGCGGAGCAGGAGGCGCAGCGGGCGCGGATGGCCAAGTACCGCCAGGTGATCGGCAAGTTCAAGGAGCTGGTCAGCTCCGGCAAGCTCAAGATCCGCATCGTGCGGGGCAGGATGGTCGTCGAGATGGCCTCCAAGATCCTGTTCCCCTCCGGACAGGCCAAGCTGACCGAGGAGGGTGAAGAGGCTCTCGGCCAGCTGGCGGACGTGCTGACGACGATTCCCGACCGCGACTTCCAGATCAGCGGTCACACGGACGACGTTCCGATCAACTCCCGCAGGTTCAAGTCCAACTGGGAGCTGAGCACCGCCCGCTCGGTCTCGGTGGTCAAGCACCTCCAGGAGGCGGGCGTCGATCCCGAGCGCCTCTCCGCGGCCGGCTACTCCGAGTACCAGCCGGCCAAGAGCAACCAGACCGAGGACGGGCGCGCCGCCAACCGCCGGATCGAGATCGTGCTGATGCCCAACCTCGACGAGCTGCCCGACCTGAGCGGGCTCGAGGGCGAGCTCGACGGCGAGTAGGGCCTTGCCTGACGACTCCGCCTGTGGGCTCGATCTGGGCTCCAACACCTTCAGCTTCTCACTGGTCGATCGCGGGGCGGACGGCCTTGTCGAGATCGTGCGCGACGGGTCGATACCGTCCCGGCTCTCCGAAAAGCTGGAGCCGGGCGGCGCTCTCCATCCGCCGGCGGTTGCGCGAAGCCTGGCCGTCCTCGATCGGATCGCGGATCGGCTGGATCTCGACGAGCGGCCCACCCGCGCCGTGGCCACGCAGGCGCTGCGCATGACGGCGGACCCCTCGCCGTTCACCGGGCCGGCCGAGCGACTGCTGGGCGTCCCGGTCGAGATCATCGACCCCGTGACCGAGGCGCGAATGGCGTGCCGCGGCGCGCTTGTCGGTCTCGATCCGAGCGGCCCTTTCGCGGCCGTGGACGTCGGCGGACAGTCGACCGAGGTGAGCTGGGGAACGGATCCCGGATCGGCGGAGGTCCGCTCCTTGCCGATCGGAGCCGTGGGGCTGACCGCTCGTCATCTCCGGGGCGATCCTCCCAGCCGGGAGCAGATCAACGATCTGCGGGTCGAGATCCGCGCGGCGCTGAACGAAGAGCTGCCGGACAGACCGGACGGAAGCCTGTTGGCGCTGGCGGGCACCGCGACAACGCTGGCAATGCTGCAGCTCGGGTTGAAGAGCTGGCGCCGCAAAGCGGTGAACGGCCTCGAGGTCGAGCGCCCGGATCTGCTGCGCTGGCTCGATCGCATGCTGGCCGTCGATTCCGGACGCCGTACCGCCCAATACGGAATACGCCCCGGCCGTGCCGACGTCTTTCCGGCCGGTCTGGCTGTTCTGGACGAGATCATGGAGCATACCGGCCGGGATCGTCTCACGATCTCGGCCAACGGACTGCGCGTGGGCGCTGCGCTCACGCTGCTGGACGAGGGAGGTCGACGATGAAGCTGGGTCTCGAGGGAAAGCGCGCGATTGTCGGCGGTTCGAGCCGCGGTCTGGGTTATGCCGTGGCGAGATCCCTGCTGGAGGAAGGCGCCGAGGTGACGATCGCGGCGCGCGGAGCCGGAGCCCTGGAGCAGGCCGCCGAGCGACTGGCGGAAGAGACCGGCCGGCGTCCCCTGGCCGTGGCCGCGGACCTGACCGATCCCGACCATCGCCAGGAGCTGTTCTCGCGCGCCGAGGCGGAGCTGGGGGGCGTCGACATCCTGGTGGCCAACGCCGGCGGCCCGCCGCCAGGGCCCTTCGAGCGGCACGGTCCGGACAACTGGCGGCTGGCGATCGAGCTGGCGCTGGGAGCGGTCACCCAGCTGGCCTCGCTGGTCTTGCCTGGAATGAAAGAGCGCGGGTTCGGACGCATCGCCCAGATCGTCTCGATCGCCGGGCTCGAGGCGGTGGACGGCCTGATTCTGTCGAACGCCTCGCGCCCGGCCGTGCTCGGTTTCGCCAAGGCTTTGGCCAGGGAGGTTGGATCGCACGGCGTGCTGGTCAACTCGATCTGCCCGGGGATCTTCATGACCGATCGGATGAAGGAGCTGGCCGACGAAAGAGCCAAGACACGGGGCATCACGGTCGAGCAGTACCTAGAGGAGTTCGCGGGAGACATTCCGCTGGGCCGCGGCGGCGATCCCAGAGAGGTCGGAGACCTCGCCGCATTCCTCTGCTCTCCGCGAAACAGCTACATCACCGGAGCCGCAATCCCGATAGACGGAGCCAAGACCCGCCGTCTTTTCTAGGGCAATTCGCTGCTCGAAAGCGTGAGCGGTCCGAGTAACCTCGTCGAGGTGGGGGACCGCCCGTTCATCCGCTTGCTGACATCGATCTATTTTTGTGACAGCGCGCGGACCAGCCGTCTTGCCACCCCCGTGCCCCCTTGCTAAACTGCGATTCCCGACGACAGGGAGGAAGCCATGAGCAAAACTTGCGGGTCGATTGTTTTCGCGCTGGCCGTTGCGGCAGCGCTCGTCGGATGCGGTGGAGCACAAGGCGAGCTGCCCGTGCAGCCCGGGCCCATGCCGCAGAAGGGCAGCTGGGACGGAGTCTTCCAGTCGCAGGCCTACGGCAGGATGGAGTTCACTCAAAACGGCCGAAACGTGGTCGGGCTCTACGAGGGCGAGCGGCATTTCGGTCGAATCGAGGGGCGGATCGAAGGCGACGTGCTGCTCTTCGACTGGACCCAGTGGAACCAGGATCTGCAAGGCAAGCTGCGCGAGAAGACGGGCACGGGCTACTTCAAGTACCGCGTGGTGGAGGAGCAGGGGTTGACCAGCACGCATACTGCGCACAAGCTCGAGGGTGAGTGGGGCTACGACGACAGCCGAACCGGCAACCCGTGGAGCGCGGTCAAGCTCTCGGACCGGGCCAAGAAACGCCTCGAGCCCCACACCGAGGTCCTGGAGAGCGGAGGAGCCGACGACTACGACGCGGCCTCCGGCTTCCAGGACGTGGGCGGCGGCGGAGAGGAGGGGGGCGGCGCCGACTCGCCCGCTCCCCGGCCGGAGCCCGAGCCCGAAGAGGAAGAGCCTTCTGAAGACATCATCGATGATCTCTTCTAGCGTTTTCGGGGCATGAGCTCCTCCTCGCAACTGACCGTCGTAGGGCTGACCGGGGGCATTGCGTCGGGCAAGAGCACCGTGGCGCGCATGCTGCGCCAGCTCGATCTGCCCGTGGTCGACGCCGATGAGCTGGGACGAATGGTGCTCGAGCCCGACGGCTCGGCCTACGAGCGCGTGCTCGACGAGTTCGGCGCATCGATCCTGTCCGAGGACGGCAGGAGCATCGATCGCCAAAAGCTCGGCGGAGAGGTCTTCGACGACTCCGAGCGCCGCGCCCTGCTGGAAGGCATCACCCACCCCGAGATAGCCAAGCTGGCCCGCCGCGCCTTCGAGCTGGTGGCCGAGCGGGGAAAGCCGCTCGCTATCTACGAGGCGGCGCTGATCGTGGAGACCGGGCTGCACCGCAGCCTCGACGCTCTGGCCGTGGTCTCCTGCAGCGTCGCGGAGCAGATGGAGCGCCTGGGCGCCCGCGACGGCATCTCGCGGGAGGCGGCCGCGGCCCGGATCGCCTCGCAGTTTCCGCTCGACGAGAAAACGAAAGTCGCGGACTACGTTGTCGACAACAGCGGCGATCTGAGACAGCTTCGCAACCGCGTCGGCGAGCTGGCCGCCGCGCTGGAGGCGCGGTTCGCGCCGGAGGCGGGATGAGCGACGGGTCGCCCAGGGTGCTCGTGCTCGGTTTTCCGGGTGGAGTGGCGCGGGCCGCGGCCGAGCTGCTCGCTCGCGAGAGAAGAGCCGAGCTGCTCGTCATGGCCTCGGAACAAGACGTTCCGGCCGCGCGGCGGCTCGCCGATCGCCTGGCCGGCGCCGAGGTGATCGAGGGCGACAGCGAGCGGATCGATTTCGGGCTCAGCGGCGAGCGCTACCTGAGGCTGGTCGAGGAGGTGGACGAGCTGTTGTGCCTCGAGCAGCCGCTTCCGCCGGGAGAGGAAGGCCGCCGCGGCCACTCGCGGCACTCGGCTCGCGAGGTGATCGAGCTGTTCCTGGCCTCCCGCAGGCTGCGGCACCTGGTCGTGCTCTCCAGCCTGGAGGTCGCCGGCGAGGGGGCCGGCCGTTTCAGCGAGAGCGATCTCGACACGGGGCAGAGCTTCTGGGACGAAACCTCCAAAGAGCGGTTTCGAGTCGAGCGCGTCTACTCGCGTTTTTCCGAGCGCGTTCCGTTGACCGTGATGCGCGGCGGCTGGCTCGTCGGCGACGGAGAAGGGCTGGTTCCGCTCGCGCAGCTGTTGCTGGCCGTCGGCGACGATCTCGGCAAAAGCGCCGCGCGGCGACCGCTGCTGGCGGACGCCGAGGCGGTGGCGGCAACCGCGTCCGGCCTGGTCGGCCTGGCTCCGGCCCGGGGAGGTCGCGTGCTGCACCTGCTGGATTCGGAACGTTCTTCTTTGGAGGATCTCCGAACCAGCGTCGTTTCGACGGCGCGGCTGCTGGTTCCCGAGGGATTCGATCTCCAAGCCGGGGCGCAGAGGTCGCTGCGCCGCTCGAGCGACAAGAAGCGCTGGTCGCAGCGCGAGCTGTTTCGCCGTATACCGGAAAGGACGATCGTCGCCGACGGGTACACGCGCGCCTTTCTCAGGCGCCATCGATTGCCCGCCCCCGATCTGGGGCGCGATCGAATTGTGGATTTCTCCGAACGCGCGGTCGAGGAGATCGTGGGTTTCAAGTAACGGAGCATGCCATGCAAGACAGCGAAAAGTACGTGGATCGGGAGACGGGCGCTGCCTACGAGGACGCCCGCGCGCTGGTGAACGTATTCATCGAGCGATTCTCGCGCAAGGTCTCCGAAGCCTCGGCGGCGGAGGTCAGGTTCAGCCCCCTGGACGAGGACGGCTACACCAGCGTCGGGCGCGGCTCGGCGACGATCGGGATCAACGTGCTCGAGGATCAGGGTCTGCTGCTCTTTTTGGCGCGGATCATGGAGATCCCGGGATCCTGTCGCGAGGAGCTGTACCGCCGCCTGCTGGAGCTGAACTACCTGGCCACCTCGGACGGGGCGTTCGCGATCGAGAAGGAGACCGATACGGTCTACCTGCGGGCGCTGCGCGGCGTCTCCGGTCTCGACTACGACGAGTTCGAGGACATGCTGCACACCGTGGCCTCGGTGGCCGATGAGTGGGACGATCGGCTGCTCGAGGAGTTTGGCGGCGAGTAGACGGCCTTGCCCAGGCTTTCGGTCATCCTGCCGGTGCGCGACGGCGCGCCGACCCTCCCCGCCGCGCTGGAATCCCTGCTGGACCAGACCTTCACGGATTTCGAGGTGCTCTTGTTCGACGACGGCTCGCGGGACGAGAGCGGAAAGATCGTCGAACGTTTCGCGAGCAGCGATCGCCGGCTGCGCCCGCTGGGAGGCGAGCGGGTAGGACTCGTCCGCGCCCTGGAGCGCTGCGCGACCGCGGCGAGCTCACCGCTGCTGGGCCGCATGGACGCCGACGACATCTGTCACCCGCAGCGCCTCGAGGAGCAGGTGGCCCTGCTCGACAGCCGTCCGGAGCTGGACGCCGTCGGTTGCCGCGTTCGTCGACGTCGATCCCCGCAAGCTGGGACGGCGCCTGGGCGGCGCGCCGGTTCTGAGCCCCGACGATCTGCGCTCGGGATCGATGCCCTGGCACCTGCTGGTCGCGGTCGGCTCGCCCTCGGCCCGGAAGCGGATCAGGCGTTTTTGCGGGGAGCTGGGCTGGCGGGAGCGGAGAGATTTTACAGTGATTGCATAGCGCAGAAAATCTCTTAAAACGTTTGTGTCCCTCGGGAATGTCCGTCCGGAGACGGGCGTTGCTGCACACGTATCTCGGCGGGAGAGCCGCCGAATCGGAATTGGCGAGAGGTCGATGAAGAGACTGGTATCCACGAAGCTGGCGCTCGCGCTGAGGCTGACCGCGATGCTGGGGCTGGCCGGCGCGGTCAGAGCCGGCACGGTCTACGACCAGATCGACGCCCCGCGGCTCGCCGATCGGCTGGGGCTGGGCACTCGCGCCGCCGCGACGCTGCTGCTCAACGGAGGTTTTCCTCACAGCTGGGAGCGCGCCGCCGGCGGATCGACTCCCCCGGGCTACCTGCAATGGCCCGTTCCCGGGCATCGGCTCGGGCGCGGCTTCGGCTCCCGCGACGGAAGCCACCGGGCGGTGGACGTCACCGCTCCGGAGGGCACCGGTGTGCTCTCGATGGCTCCGGGGCTGGTCGGCTACGCCGGCGACGAGGTGCGCGGCTACGGCAACATGATGATGATCCTGCACGCCGGAGGCTGGGTCACGCTCTACGCCCACCTGGATGAGATAGGGGCCTTTCCCGGCCAGCGGATCGAGCGCGGCGAGGAGATCGCCACGGTGGGCAGCACCGGGATCTCGCGCGGACCGCACCTGCACTTCGCGTTGCTGGTGCGAGGCATTCCGGTAGATCCGATGGAGCACATGCGAGGCGCCCCGGGGCTGCCCGACGTCTCGTAGCTCGCTTTTCTACTCGATTTCGAAATCCGCGCTGGCCAGCTCTTCTCCGTCCACGTCGACGATCACACGGTAGGGCCCCGGCTCGAAGCCGCCGGCCGAACGATCCCAGACGGCGGTCACCGCGCCCGAGCCTCCGTCCGGAACCGGAGTGCGCGTCTCGTGCCGGACCGACATCTCCTCGCCGTCCACCGCGTTCCAGTGCACCTCGATCGTGGAGCCGGGCTCGAGATCGAGAAAGCGCAGGCCGCAGATGATGCTCGCGCTGCGGCGGGGAATCGATTTCATCTCTGCGGGCAGGGCCCCGCCGGGCCCGATCCGGGTGCCGATCGCCACGCGGTCGATCGCCGGCCCACCGCCGCGTTTTCCGATCCAGAAGCTCTTTTTGGCGATCGTCTTTTCGTCCCGCCGCACCTCCACCCGGTAGGAGCCGTCGGGCAGACCGTCCGGAGAGACGAGGCTGGCCCCGAACCTGCCGTCGCCGTCGATCTCCAGCTCCTCCCGGTGGAACGGGGTCTCCTCGCGCAGCCAGGTCACGACCAGCAGGTCTTTGCCGATCGGAGCGTTTTTCACGCCGAAGGTGGCGTGCAGCTTCTTGGTTCCTCCGGAGAAGCGGCGCGCGGGGCGGCGAGGGCGCATTCCGCGGCGGACCTTGCGGGAGACGGCCAGCCGCTCGACGCGCATTCCGGCGGCCGTCGGGTCTTCGCCGCCGATGCGGAAGGAGGCCGCGCCCACCGGTCGCTCCCCGACGAAGACGCGCACCGTGTACGGTCCGGGCACGAAGCCCCCGGCCGGCCGAGCCAGGGAGGAGACGAAGCTGTACTCGTCCGAGCCGCGCGACCCGGTGACGAGCAACGGCTCGGGATCGGCGTCCCGCATCCAGCGCACCTCGATCGCCGAATCGGTAGGGACGCGCTCGATCTCGCCGACCAGGTAGATCACTTCCTGGTCGGGCGCGAACTCCTCGCGCTCGGGAGCGAGCGCCCTGTAGCGCTCCTCGTCGGCCTCGGTGGTCAGGACCGCTTCGGCCAGCACCGCTCGCGGCTCCACGTCCGCGGCGTCGAGCCGCACCTCGTCCGTCGCCGATTCCGGCTCGCCCTTTTCGGCGCCGCCGCACGACGCGGTAGAGGCGCCCAGCAGCGCCGCGATCAGAATCCGTCGCATCTTTTCGACCGGCATCGCAACCTCCGCCCGCAGCCTACCAGAAAACCGCCGGCGCGTTGAGCGCGGGCGCGGCCGAGCGGCGCGTTGACCAGCGATGCGGCGTTGCACTATCATTCGAAAGTTATCGTGTTGATTGCAATCGACGGCCAGGCGGCCGGGGAGCGTGTCATGGGCATCATCGATTTCGTCAAGCGCGGCGTCAAGGAGCTGATGATCGCAAGGCCCGACGAGGCCAAGGACTTCGCGATCTACAAGCACCCGGACCAGACCGTGCCGGCCTTCTCGCAGCTGACCGTGGACTCGGACGAGGTGGCGGTCTTCTTCAAGGACGGAAAGGTGGAGGGCACTCTGCCTCCCGGACGGCACACGCTCAGCTCAGAGAACGTGCCGTTCCTCTCGAACCTCGTCGATTCGTTCACCGGCGGCAACGTCCTGATCACCGAGGTCTTCTTCGTCTCCACCCGCCAGTTCGCGGGGGTCAAGTTCGGAGGTCGGATCGGCTCGGTGGAGGATCCCAAGTCCGGCGTGCCGGTCGAGACGATGGTGCACGGCGACTTCGCCTTGCAGATCTCCAATCCGGCCAAGCTGATTCTGGGCCTGGTCGGCATGCAGCAGTCGGACAACGAGTCGTTCTTCTCCTGGTTCAAGCAGCAGGTGTTGAAGGTCATCCGCGACCATTCGGCCGAGCTGATCGTCAAACAGAAATGGCCGCTGCTCGACGTGGTCTCCGGCGCCTACACCGAGGAGATCGCGGCGACCGTGCTCGAGGGCGTGCACCAGTACGTCGACCCCTACGGCGTGACGATCGCGCAGATGGGAAACTTCGTGCTCGGGATCAAGGACGAGGACGAGAAGCAGCTCAAGAAGCTGTACACCGACGCCGCCTACGTGCGGATGGCCGGCGGCATGCAGGGTTTCCAGCAGTTCGCCTCGGGCAAGGCGATGATGGGCGCCGGCGAGGGCATGTCCCAGGGCGGAGGCGAGGGCAAAGAGGGCGGAAACGCGATGCTGGGGGGCGCCGCGCTGGGCGTCGGATTCGGGATGGCCGGGATGTTTCAGCAGCAGCAGATGCCGCCGCAGGCACAGATGCAGGCCCAGACCGGCCAGGGGTATCCCCAGGGAGCCGTCCCGGCCGGGGCCGGCGGTCTGCAGGGCTCGAGCACTCCGGCGGGACAGCCCACCACCGGCGGCGGCGTGACCTGCTCCAAGTGCGGCGCCACGGTGGCGCCGGGCAAGTTCTGCTCCGAGTGCGGGGCGCCGCTCTCGAGCGGGCCCAAGTTCTGCGGAAGCTGCGGCGCCAAGCTGGCCGAGGGCGCCAAGTTCTGCCCGGAGTGCGGCAACAAGATCGATTAGCGGGTTCGCTGGAAAGCGGGAGGTGACCAGCCGTGTCTTCCGAACGCGCCGCCGCCGAGGAGCGCCTGCGCCGCGTCGAGCAGCGCCTGCGCGCCCTGCGCGAGATCGGTCTCGCGCTGGAGTCCACGATGAGCCTCGACGATGTGCTCACCGAGGTGGTGGAGCGCATCACTCGCCTGATGGGCGCCGAGCGATCGACGCTGTTTCTGGTGGGCGAGGACGGTCGGCTCGTCTCGCGCGTGCTCGAGGGCGACGGGGTAAGCGAGATCTCGCTCGAGCCCGGGCAGGGAATCGCGGGCTGGGTGGCGCGCCACGGACGGCCGCTGATCGTCGACGACGCTTACGCCGACGAGCGCTTCGACTCCAGCTGGGACGAGCAGACCGGCTTTCGCACCGGCGCCGTGCTCTGCCACCCGATCGAGGGGCGCAGGGGATCGGTGATCGGCGTCGCCGAGGTGCTCAACAAGGGCGAGGGCAGCTTCGACGCCGAGGACCGCGAGCTGCTGGGCCTGCTCTGCGGTCAGCTTTCGCTCACGATCGAGAATTCGCGGTTGATGGTCGACCTGGTGGGGAAGAACCGGGCGATCTCGGCCGCCAAGCTCGACCTGGAGCGCCGCAACCGCGAGCTCAGGGTGCTGTTCGAAATCGAAAGGCTGGTGGCGAGGGCCGAGGATATCGATTCGCTGGGAGAGATGGTGCTGGGACGCATTCTGAGCATCACGGGAGGCAGCGTGGGCGTGCTGCACCGCGTCGACGAGAACGGAGCGGAGAGCCGCGTGATGACCCGCGAGCGCGGACCGCTGCGACTGATCCGCGTCGAGCCCGGCTCGGGTTTCAGCGGCTGGGCTGCCGGCAGGGATCGCAAGCTCTGCCTGGCCGAGCCCAAGGGCGATCCGCGCTTCGACACCAGCATCGAGAAGCGGATCGGTATTTCGCTGCGAAACCTGGCGGTCGTCTCCCTGCCGTTCGGCGAGGAGTCCAGCGTGCGCGGCTCGCTGCTGGCGGCCAACAAGGAGTCGACCGAGGGCTTCGACGAATCCGACATGGTGATGCTGGATCTGGTGGCCTCTCAGATCGCGGCCGCGATGACGCACCTGGAGGATCGGGTGGCGCGCGAGCGCGATCGGCGGCTGGCCACGGTGGGGCGCCTGCTGGCCGGCGTGCTGCACGATCTCAAGTCGCCGATCACCGTCATCTCGGGCTACGCCGAGATGCTGGCCGACCGGGCGGGAGGCGAGGACGCCGAGGAGTACCTGGAGCACATGCACCGTGCGCTGGACAGGATCTCCACCATGGCGGAGGACATCATCTCCTTCTCGCGGGGCGAGAGGAACGTGCTGCTCAGGCCCGTGGACCTGGGAGATTTTCTCGAGAGGCTGATCCGCCAGATGATTCCCCACCTGGCCTCCGGCGGAATCGAGCTGAGGCAGTTCGTGCGCACCTCGGGCACGGTGCGGGTCGACGAGGACAAGCTGACGCGCGTGTTCATGAACATCGCGGTCAACGCGGTGGAGGCGATGCCGGACGGCGGCACGCTGATCGTCGAGGTGGATCGGCTCGACGACGAGGTGGTCTTCGGCTTCACCGACACCGGACCCGGCATCCCGGAGGAGATCCAGGGCTCGCTGTTCGAGTCGTTCGTCACGATGGGCAAGGAGCATGGCACCGGGCTGGGGCTGGCGGTCTCGCGGGAAATAGTCGAGGCGCACGGAGGGCGAATCAGCTACACCACCTCGCCCGGCGGCGGGACGACCTTCATGGTCTCGATTCGGGACGATTCCAGGTGGGCTCGCGGAGAAGTCTCGCAGACGTGAGCCGGGGGCGGGCGCTCGGCGGAACGATCAATCGCCGAACTGCTGCTCCTCGCGCTCCTGCTCCTCCTTGCACTTGATGCAGAGCGTGGTCTCGGGGCGGGCTTCGAGGCGCTTCAGGTTGATCGGCTCGCCGCACGACTCGCACTCTCCGAACGTGCCCTCCTCGATCTTGGCCAGCGCCTTGTCGATCTTGGACAGGAAAGTGCGTTCCCTGCCGCGCAGGCGGAACTGGAAGGACTGGAGGTACTCGCTGGAGGCCAGGTCCATCTCGTCGGGGAGATCGGCCTGGTCCAGCCGCATCTCGCTGGCCAGCGTCTGCTGAGCGTTGACCAGCAGCTTCTCGCGCTTCCCGCGCAGTATTTTTTCGAATCGTTTTATTTCTCTCTTCTTCATGACGGCTCAGACCCCATCCCCCCTCCTGTGCGAGGGAGTAGAGGACAATATGATTGGAGACGCCGCCGTGTCAAGCGATCGAAAAGGAAAGGCATCGTCATCTAAACGGTCTCCGGCTCCGGTGCGCGGCCGGCTTGCGCGCTTGACAGGCGGGCGTTGGATTCTAGAGTGCGGTCCATGGGCGATACCTTGGACCTGGTCGAATTCAGGAAGACTCTCCACCGCCGCCCGGAGCTGTCCCGGCACGAGGAGGAGACCGCCGGTACGATCGCGGAGGCGCTGGGCCGAGCGGGGACGAAGCGGGTGATTCGCGGCCTGGGAGGCCACGGGGTCGCCGCCGTGCTGGAGGGAAGCGGTCCCGGTCCGACCGTGCTGCTGCGCGCCGATCTGGACGCGCTTCCGATCGAGGAGGTCAACGACTTCGAGCACCGCTCGGAGATCGACGGCGTGGCCCACAAGTGCGGGCACGACGGGCACATGACGATCCTGGTCGGGACCGCGCAGAGCCTGCGGGATCGCCTCGATCGGCTGCGGGGTCGGGTCGTGCTGCTCTTCCAGCCGGCCGAGGAGATAGCCCACGGCGCCAGGGCGGTCGTGGAGGATCCGGCCTTCGAGCGGATCGCTCCCGACTACGTCTTCGGGCTGCACAACCTGCCCGGCTTCGCCGCCGGCGACATCGTGCTGCGCAAGGGGGAGTTCGCCTCGGCCTCCCAGGGGCTGGTCGCCCGCCTGCGGGGACGCACTTCCCACGCGGGCGAGCCGCACCACGGACGGACTCCGATGCACGCGATGACCTCGCTGATGCACGCTCTGGCCGACATCCCGTCGCTGAGCACGCCGCTGGAGCGCGCGGCGCTGGTGACCGTGATCCACGCCCGGCTCGGTGAGATCGCCTTCGGGACGACGCCCGGATACGCCGAGGTGATGGCCACCTTCCGCTCGCACCGCAACGAGGAGATGGAGGAGATGGTGCGGCGCGCGGAGTCGCTGGTGGAGGGGCTGGCCCGGGCCCACGGGCTGAAATCGTCCGCCGAGTGGGTGGAGGTCTTCCCGGCCGTGCGCAACACCGACGAGTGCGTCGACGTGGTGGAGAGTGCGGCCCGTCGCGCCGGCGCCGAGATCGCGCGGCCCGAGTTCCCGTTTTCCTGGACCGAGGATTTCTCCTACTTCCTGCTGCGTCACCAGGGAGCTTTTTTCGGGCTGGGGGCCGGGCTCGACCAGCCCCAGCTGCACAGTCCCGACTACGATTTTCCCGATAGAATCATCCCCCGAGGCGTGGAGGTCATGACGGGTATCGTCGAAGAGCTGTTGCAAAAGTAGCTTGATTGGAACCTACGTTCCGCAGGTTCTGACGACAAGTTTTCGGAATTTTCGACTCGCAAAA
>CAZHCG010000138.1:0-14400 GCA_964530995.1 uncultured Myxococcales bacterium | reverse complement strand
GCATGAATACAATGTGTTACGCCATTATTTTCAAAAAATCAGGGGGAAGATCCGTCGCAGAGACGCTTGCCGACCGCCTCGCAGGCCGCCTGGAACTCCTCGAGCACCGAAGAGCTCATCTGGGTCTCGTACCAGGGAATCACTCCCGACCGCGAGCGGGCCACCGAGGTGTCCGAGCCCATCGAGACCTCGGTGGCGTCGTCGCGCGAGGCCTCCCAGCGATCGACGCAGAACTCCTCGTCAACGCCCAGGTCGGTGTCGACCGGAATCAGCACCATCTCGCTCGGGCAGGGAAAGGTGTCCGTCTCCGAGTCGGTGTCGGTATCGGTGTCGGCGTCGGCGTCGGCGTCGGCGTCGGTGTCCGAGTCCGCGTCGGCATCCGAGTCCGCGTCGGTCTCCGGAACCGTGTCGCCCGAATCCGCGGTCCCAGAGCTCTGACAGCCCCAGGCGGCCGCCTGGATCGTCCACAAGAGCAAGAACGAAAAACCGCGAGCAAGTCTCATCCCGACCACCTCCTTCCTGGTTCTACGCCCCGATTCTAACGCCGGTCGTCCCGGCGGGCCACTGTCGCAAAGCCCACCGCGCCCGTTTCGTCAAGGCGCCCCACCTTCCCTGGCGCACCTGAAGCCCAGGCCTTCGTCCTGGTAGGCCGGACCCATCTCGACGCGGTTCGCGGCGCGCAGCGCGTCGGCGTGGCTCGCGAAGCCTCCGCCGCGCGCGACCCGGGCCGAGCCGAGCGGCTCCTCCCAGGCGGAGCCGTCCGCGGGCGCGCCCTCGTAATCCGGGTGATACCAGTCCCGGACCCACTCCCAGACGTTGCCCGCCATGTCGCACAGGCCCTGCTCCGTGTTTCCCTCCGGCCTGGAGCAGACCTCGAGCGGACCTCCCGAATCGCAGCCGTCCGAGTGGAAGAAGTCGTCCATCACCGCCAGCGAGCAGCTGGCCTGCTCGTCGCCCCAGGGGTAGACGATCTGCTGGCCCGCCGAGCGGGCCGCGTGCTCCCATTCGGCCTCGCTCGGCAGGCGCGCGCCGACCCACTCGCAGAACGCCGCGGCCTGGCTCCAGTCCACGCAGTTGACCGGATGGTCGCCGTACCAGGGATCGTACCAGTAGCAGTCGCCGGCCGTGCCCGGCTCGGGGCACTGCCCCGCCCCGACGCACTCGGCGTACTGGTCCAGCGTCACCTCGCGACGCAGCATCTCCAGGTCCGGGACGTCCACCTCGTGGACCGGAGTCTCGTCGGAATCGCCCTGGTCCGATCCCATCTGAAAGCCGCCGCCGGGAATCGGGACCCAGTCCAGCACCGGACCGGTGTCGGTATTCGTATCTGTGTCCGTGTCTGTGTCCGTGTCTGTGTCCGTGTCTGTATCCGTATCCGAAGTTGAGTCGGAATCGGAATCGGTATCGGAATCGGTATCGGTGTCGCTGTCCGCGTCCGTATCAGAATCCGCATCGAGGTCGGAATCGGTGTCGGAATCGGTATCGGAATCGGTATCGGTGTCTGAGCCGCCCTGCCCGCCGTCCGCCTCGGAGGGCGACCCCACGTGCCGGCAGCTCGAGAACCCGGTCAGCAGCAAGGACGCTGTCAGGACGCTGATTGCCTCGTGGCAGTTGATCATTGAGTTGGTCCTCCGCCTGCGACCAGGCGATTCTACCACGGAACGAGCCACACCTTTCGTCATCCCCGCGAAGGCGGGGACCCACTCTTCCCTCGTCCCCGACCAAAGAGCCCCGCGCAGGATCTGCGCGGGCCGGAGGAACGAAACGGCAGGGGGGAGGTCCGCGCGGGGTTGCCTTGTCGCGGGTCGATCGAGTACACTTCTGGCGGCTGCTTCCGAGCCGGGATCCGGCTCGCTGCCGGCAAGCCGAAACGCAAAAGCGAGATGCTTCTCCCGTTGAGCTGCAAGTGAGGTCGAAATGCACAAGGTGATCGTGTTGGGAGCCGGCCGGGTCGGCCGTTTGATCGTGCGGGATCTGAGCGAGGACGAGTCGCTGGAGGTGACGGTGGCGGACCGCCGCGCCGAGCTGCTCGACGAGGTGGGCGGAAAGCTCGGCTGCGCCACCGCCTGCGACGACCTGGGCGACGTGGATACAGTGGCGCGGCTGGCCGGCGAGCACGACCTGGTGGTCGACGCGCTGCCGGGCGCGATGGGTCTCGACGCGATGCGGGGCGTCGTCCGCGCCGGCAAGCCCGCCGTGGACATCTCCTTCATGGAGGAGGATCCCCGTTGCCTGGACGAAGAGGCCAAGGCCAGCGGCGCCCGCATTCTCTACGACTTCGGCGTGGCGCCCGGGATGTCGAACCTGCTGTGCGCCGCCTCGGCGCTGGAGCTGGGCGCCCCGCGCCAGATCCGCGTGCTGGTCGGCGGCCTGCCGGTGGTGAGACGCAAGCCCTGGGAGTACGCGGCCCCGTTCTCTCCGGCGGACGTGATCGAGGAGTACATCCGCCCGGCGCGGATCAAGGTGCACGGCAGAATCGTCGAGCGCCAGGCGCTCTCCGGCCTGGAGCACGTCGAGTTCCCCGAGCTGGGCACGCTGGAGGCGTTCTACACCGACGGGCTGCGCTCGTTGCTCGACACGATCGACTGTCCGAGCATGGAGGAGAAGACGCTGCGCTATCCGGGCTACGCCGACCGCATGCTGCTGCTGCGCGACAGCGGCTTCTTGGACGACGACCCGATCGCGTTGAACGGGATCGAGGTGATACCGCGCGACGTGACGCTCAAGCTGCTCGAGCCGGTCTGGTTCCTCGACGAGCGGATGGACGACTTCACCGTGATGCGGTTGCAGATCGTCTCCGGAGAGTCGTCGCCTTACAAGCGGATCAGGTGGAATCTGCTCGACTACCCGGATCGGGCCCGCGGCGAGAGCTCGATGTCTCGCACCACGGGTTTTCCGGCCGCGCTGGCGGCGCGCCGCATGCTCGACGGTGCCTTGAAGCTGGAGCCCGGCGTACATCCTCCCGAGCAGGCGGCCGGCAACTCCGAGTTCGTCGAGAGACTGCTGAAGGATCTCGAATCGCGCGGCGTCGTCTACCGCAAGGAACAGCGCTGAGGGGTCGACCCTCGATCGGCGGCGGCGCATCCCTCCTCGAGCCTGCGGAGCTCACACATCACTGCGGCGGCGGAGGCGGAGGCGGATCGCCCTTGATCTTCGGCTCGGGCGGCGGCTTGATCCTGGCGGCGCACTTGCCCTCGCGGCAAATGCAGTTGCCCCATCCGCAGTCCATCGTGCCTCCGCGGCAGTCCATCGTGCACATCATGTCCGTGCAATCGGGAGCGTTGGTCGCGGCCACGCAGGTCTTGGGGTGACAGCACTCGCCGGGCACGCAGTCGGCGTCGGTCTCGCAGGCGTCGTCGCTGACGTGGTAGACGATATCACCCTCGACCATCCGCGTCGCCGACTCCGGCGCCGCGGAAGGCTGTCCGGGTTTCTCCGCGGACGACGCGATCGGCTCGGCCAGCTGTTTCTTCTCCGCGACCCGTGAAGGCGGCGCGGCCTCGTTCTTCTCCACCTCGCCGCCGGCCGCCGGGCCGCCGTTCTCGACCTGAGCCACCCCGCAGCCGCCGGCCGCAGAACCGATCAGGGCCGCGAGCGCGGGCGCGATCATTGGCAGACAAAAACGCATGGCGTTCCCTTTCTCGATGCTATTGCAGATCTAGTTTCCGCTCGCTTGACGCGCGCAAACCGAGCGAGCAATCAGGATAGGCGCTTTGCTCTTGGAATGCGACCTCTCTTTGCCGATCGAAGCGAGCTGTCGCCGGATCTCGATCTCGCGCCGTACCATGTCGGCGAGCGTGATCCTCTCGAGCACACGGGAGACCTGATCTTCGACCATCTCCCACACGGGCCGGATTCCGCAGTCTTCGGCGTGGGGGCAAGGACCATTTCGCTGGCCCGAGCTCCCGGCGAAGCAGCCGTCGATCAGCGGGCGACCCAGCGAGCGGAGCACCACCGCCACGGACAGCGAATCCGAATCATCCGCGAGCTCGTAGCCGCCGTTTCGCCCCCGCAGCGCCCTGACGATTCCCCCGGAGCGCAGCTTGCCCAGCACCTTGGCCACCAGCGCCTCCGACAGCCCCTCCCGCTCCGCGAGCTCCGGCAAGGTCATCTGGCGCCCCTCGCGCGAAAGGCACATCGTGAGCCGCATGCCCTGCTCTTCCAGTTTCGTGAGCTTCATCACAAGCAGGATAGCGCGTCGCAAAAAACCGATCAATGAATTTCAACTATTCAGCGTTTCAGCCGTCGAGCCGGGACGAACATGTGCGCCCGGGCGGCGAGGTGATTATATTGGGGTTGAGAGGAGACGGATATGCGAGATCCGTCGGCCCGGCTTGCGTTCGCCCTGATAGCTGCGGCGACGCTGTGTTCCACGGCGCGCGCCGAGCTAATCATGCCTCCTCCGGCGTGGACCGGCGCTCGTCCGATCTCCGAGCCCGCGGTTCCGACGCGCCCGTCGACCACCGCTGGATCTCCGGGCGGCGGGCCCGCCGCGCGCGTCTGCATCGACCCCGGCCATCCCTCTTTCGAGGGAGACAAGCTCTACGAGGCGATCATCAACCGCAAGGTGGCCCACCTGCTGGCCGACCGGCTGGTGGATCTCGGGATGGTGGTGTACATCACCGCCGACGACCTTGCCGAGGAGGATCTGTTCGGCCGCGGTTTCGACAACCACGGCCTTGCCGAACAGTCCAGGCTGGAGCCCGCGCCTCCGGCCGAGCGCGCCGAGCTGTGCAACGAATGGGGTGCAAACTACATGTTCTCCATTCATCACAACTACTCGATCGACCCGTCCGCCAATCATTCGCTGGTGCTGTACGGCGCTCGAGACCGCGGCGGCGGCTGGTCTCCGCGCTTTCCGGCCGCGGCAAAATGGGCCAGGCTCACCGCAGGCGAGCTGGCCGTCGCGATGGCCGTCGACGAGGCCGAGGCGGGAAAGGACCAGAGCGAGGTCGGTGGCGCGGTGACCGTGCTGGCCGAGTCCGAGATGCCGGCGATCCTGACCGAGGCCTCCTTCTGGTCTAACCCCGAGGAGCGAGCGCGCCTCGACGACGACGATTACCTGGCCGGGGAAGCGGCGGCCCTCTGCCGGGCGTTCAGGCGCTTCCTCGAGAAGTGACGGCTCAGCTCTCCTCCCGCCGACGGGCCAGGATCCCGGCCGACCCGGCGCCGCAGGAGATGATCGAGCGCATCGCGTCCTCGATTCCGACGTCGATCAGATCCACGAACCGCGGCTCGAGGTGAAAGATCTGACCCGAGGTGGGGTTGGGTCCGGTGGGGACGAACACCGAGTACATTCCGTTTTCGTGCTCCTCGGTGACGAACGCCGTGACCTGCGTCCGGTTCTCGTAGATCCGGGCCAGCGCCACCTGGGAAAATGGCGACTTCTTCTTGCCGAGGAACTGCAAGACGGTCTCCTTGACCAGCTTGTAGCCCGGTGCGAAGCGGGCCAGCTTGTCCTCGAGCTTGCCGTGCACGAAGCGCCCCACCGAGGTTCGCAGCGCCAACCCCAGCCCGAAGCAGACCCCGATGATCAAGACGATCACGATCAGATCCGCGACAACTTCCGGCATGCCCAGCCCCGTGGTGAGCGGATCGGTGAGCGGCTGGATCGCGCCGGTTACCAACCGGTAGATCCAACCGAACACCAGCACGATGATCGCCGCCGGCAGGATCACCACCACGCCGCCAAGCACCGTTGTCTTGAAAAATGTACGTGCCTTGCTCATTTGCTCCTCCCGATTCGCGGCGGACAACGCCGCTTTCACCGACCCTATCAGAAGCGGCATCCGCCGGCTTGCATTCCGCGCGGCTGGATCCGATGCTCGGCTGGGGGCGGGAAAGGAAAAGGACGTTGAAAGAACCCGGTATCAACCACGAAGACCTGGAAACCTGGGCCGATTTCCTGCTCGAACACTCTCTGGGCGGCATCACCTCCGACGACCGCGTGATGATCAAGGGCGAGCGCATCTGCTGGCCGTTGATGGAGGTGCTGGAGCGCAAGGTGATCCGCGCCGGCGCGGTGCCGGACATCTACCTGGTTCCGCCCAACAACGATCGCGGGCGCGTCTGGTCGGCGAACATGGGACGCTGGGGCGGATCCTCACAGTTGGAGCGCGTACCCGACTGGCACGCGGCCCGCTACGACTCCTTCACCAAGTACGTCGAGGTGCTCGGCGCCGAGGACCCCTCGCTCTACGGTGGCCTGCAACCGGAGCAGAGCGCGACGCTGGTGGCGGCCGACGGACCGTTCGCCGCCAAGCGGCTCTCCAAGAGATGGGTGATCACGCTGTTTCCCACCCCGGGCCTTGCCGAGCTGGAGGGCCTTTCCCTCGACGAGCTGGCCGAGTTTATCGTCGGCGCGTCCACGACCGACCCGTCTCCGCTGCGCGAGGCGGAGGAGCGAATCGCGCCCTTGTTCGACGCCGGCGAGCAGGTGGAGATCGTCACGCGTCATCCGCTCGAGAGCCGCGACCTGAGCTTGACGATGAGCATCGCCGGGTCCCACTCCAGGATGAGCTACGGGCTGCGCAACTTCCCGGACGGAGAGGTGTTCACCAGCCCCGACGCGCGCACCCCCTCGGGAGAGGTGTTCGTCGATCTGCCGGTGCACCAGGGAGGCGGCGACATTCGCGGAATCTACCTGCGCCTGGAGGACGGCCGCATCACCGACTACTCGGCGCAGGAGGGCGGCGAGCACCTCGAGTCGATCGTGGAAACGGACGATGGCTCGCACAGGCTCGGCGAGGTAGCGGTCGGAATGAATCCCGGTCTCGACCGCGTGCTCAAGCACCCGCTGTTCGTGGAAAAGGTCGGCGGCACGGCCCACATCGCGATCGGCGCCAGCTACCAGGACTGCTTCGCCGCGGATCCGATCTCTCCGCAGGGAGAAAAACGGATCGCCGAGCTGGCCGAGGCCGGCGTGCTCAACCGCTCGGCTCAGCACGTCGATATCGTTATCGATTTCCGTGCGGGCGGCTGCGGCCGAAGCTTTGCGATCGACGGGCGCGAGCTGGTGGTGGACGGACGGATCTGGACGCCGGGCCCGGAGCCACGCTGACAGCTCAACAATCTTTCCGCAATACCGCCAGTCGATCCCTGAACTCGGAGCGAACCGAGATGTAGTCACGGTGCGAGAGCTTGAGTCCGCGCGAGACGGCCCTGATCTCGGCGTCCTCGCGCTGTCGTACCGATCCGTCCGCGGCGGCGACGGCGAACATCGCCCGCAGCACCTCGAGCTTCTCTCCGTGGTCCGCGACTTCGGCGATCATCCGCGCGTAGTGGTGATCCTGCACCGAGAGCAGCTCCACCCGGTGGCCCTCCAGCAGCGCGGTGATCGCCTCCACCGAGGAGCGCGGCAGCCCTGTTTCACGCTCGAGGATCTCGCGAACGCGGGAGACCTCGTCGGCGTCGATCTCCATGTCGGCGTAGGCTACCTTGCCCAGCAACCCCGCCAGCCCGGTGGCGCGCTTGATCTCCTCGGGGGGTCGATCAGCGGCGATCTCGGAGATGCCGGTGAAGAGATCGCCCAGCTCGGGCGAACGCCCCCGCTCCTTGCCTCCCAGACCCAGCAGCTTCCGAAAATCCATGGCGCGAGATTAACGCAAACGTTTCTCTTGGCAAGTTGGAGACCGACCCGACCGGAGTTAGACTCACTGCATGCCGGCACCTAGAAGAATCCTGGAGCGCACGTGGCGCGAGCGCGCGGCGCGGTTCTTTCGGCGCTTCGCCTCGGACCTTCTGGAGATCTACGAGATCGAATCCGAGCATGTCGGTCGATCAATCCGCTTTTCGATTCTGCGGGCGCCTTCGGGCGACGCCGCCGAAGACGAACCGCCCGCGTCTCTCCCGGTCGCGGTGCTGCTGCACGGTATCGGCGACACTCCCTACGCTCTCGACCGCTTCGGAGGGGCGGCGGCGCTGCGCTCGGCGCTCTTTGCCGGACGCGTGCCGCGCTGCCACCTGGTCGCGCCCAGCGGAGAGCGCGGATTCTGGCTCGACTGGCACGACGGCACCAACCGCTGGGAGAGTCACGTGCTCCGGGAGGTGATCCCGGCCGCGGAAGAGCTGCTGGGAGGAGAACGGCCGCCCGGCCGGCGTCACCTGCTCGGCGTCTCGATGGGTGGGATCGGCGCGGTGCAGATAGGGCTGCGCCACCCGGATCTGTTCGCCACGGCCAGTTCGTTTTCCGGACCGATTCTCGACGAGTTCCAGGCGGTGGAACACCTGGAAAAATCGATCAACCGCTGGCTGCTGCCGTTGTCGCGGATTTTCGGAGACGGCAAAGACCGCGAGTTCCTCGAAGCGCACAACCCGTTCGCCATCGTGAAACGGCGGGCGCCACAGCTCGGCATCCGCCTCTCCCTGGCGGCGGGCAAGAAAGAAAAGCCGTTCTTCCGCGAAACGACCATCGCCTTTCACCGCCTGCTGGAAGAACGCAAAGTGGCGCACCGCTTCGAGCTGTTCGAAGGCAAGCACAGGTGGAGAAACTGGACGCCCGCGATCGGGAGATCGCTGGCTTGGGCGATCGAAGAGGGCTACTCGACCTCGACGTAGGGCTTGGTGGTCGTCCCCGCTCCCCAGAAAGTCAGCCCGCTGTCCTCGACCAACGTACCCTGGCCGGTCTCGACGTCGACGAGCACGAACTGCTGGTCGCCTGTGAAGCCGTAGACCTGATCGCCCCAGAAGCCCAGGCCGAACAGCTTGCGAAAACCCACATCTCCGATCAGCTCGGCCTCACCGCTTTCGGGATCGATGCTCGCCAGCCAGTCGTTCTCGCAGCCGTCTCCCCCGTATCCGTCCGAGCACTTGAGCGTGGCGTAAGTGCTGTACTCTCCGGGTCCCGACTCGAGCGAAACGATGTCACCGGACGAGACATACTCGAAGACGCCGGGATCGTGATAACCCAGATGGACGAAGATCTCCTCCGCGGTCTGCTCCTCCGGGTTGACGCGCACCCACTCGCCCTCCTCCACCGAGGCGGCGACCAGCACATCCGCGTCCGGTTGCTCGGAATCGGCTCCCTTGACGTACGAAAGCGAAAAGAAGTGAGGCGAGCCGTCCGGAAACTCCAGGATCCAGGAGCATTCCGCGGTCTCCTCGTCGACCGCGTAGAGCCCCTCGGCCGCGATACCGACGATCTCCCCGTCCTCGTCGACAGCGATGTCGTAGAGCCCCGACCCCGAGGTGCAGGGTCCGCTGAAATCTCCGACGAACTGGAGATCGAGGCTCACGGACGGGTCGATGTAGTAAAGGGCGTCCTCGGTGTTCGCGTAGACCAGACTGTCCGCGGGAGGCTGCCAGGCGGTGTCGGTGTCCGTATCCGCGTCTGCGTCTGCGTCGCTGTCGACATCGGCGTCGGTGTCCGTATCGCTGTCGGCGTCGGTGGCCCCGTCGTCGTCTCCCGTCTCGTCGGCCTGGTCCGAGCCGGCCGAATCGGCGCATGCCGCTACCGACAAAACTGTAATAGCGATCAACCCTCGGCGAGCTAGTGATTGGGCAAGCACGTTTCCACGAAGCTCCGTTGATTCATATCCGTCGAGATTCTCCGACAATTCCCCAGGCCGCTCGCTATTGATTGTTGCACAGCAGTGACTCGGCTTCCAGCGCATTCATGGCGTTGTCACAACAGCGGCATGATCCAGATTGCCAGCGCCCATACGACCGCATGGCAGAAAATGGCCGGAACGAGCGATCCGGATCTGGCGGTGAGCCCGGCGCATACCGCTCCGGTTAGCATGGCGCCGATCGCCGCCAATGGTCCAATCGCCAAGGCGTACAATCCGGCGTACAGCAATGAGACGAGCAAGGCCCCTGCCCACTTCCCGAGCCACAACGAGATTCGAAGCTGGACGAACCCTCGCCAGAACATCTCCTCGGCCGGAGCCAGCAGAAACGCGCCGCCCAGACCGGCAAAAAATGCCGGTACCGGATCAAGACAGCCGCGCAGCTTCAGAAGCGAAACGAACAACCAGGGGAGCTCTACTCCCGACTCGATTTGAGCCCCGCTCGTAGCCTGGGCAGACAGCGCGCGCAGACCGAGCGCGATCAGAACGTAGAGCGCACAGCCGGTGCCTGCGCCGATTGCCGCGCCACCGGGATTGAAGCGGATGCCCCGCTTTATCTCGCGTCCCTCGTATACAAAGGCCAGCACCGCGACTAGAACCGCCATTGCGGCGAGCAGAGTCCAGAGCGTCAAGCAACCGATGCGCCCACCTACGAACGCCGCGACGTAGAGAAGCATCAGCGGCGCGCGCACGTCGTTCAAGCTTCGCCGCTTCGCCTGCCCGTCTCCGGCCTCGTCGGTCTTTTCGCGATCATCCATTCAAAATACCCTATCCGCACAATTCCCCCCTGTCGACCACACCTCTCTCCGGTGGGAGTGGGCGACTTCGGTCGCGTGGTGCGCGTCCCGCTCGAGCTCGACCGTCGCATCTTCACGCCGATCGCCCGTCACACCGACAAGTGGGAGAAGGCCTACGACCGGCGCACAGCAGTGGAGCGGGTCAACGGCCGGCTCGACCACGGTCGAGTCGAGCTCGGCCTCGTCAGCGAAATCGATCTCTGTCTGCGGTGGCGCCCGCGCGGGTGCGAGCGTGGGGACGTCGGCGCACTGCCTCCGGCCTTTCGAGATACGGCGGGACCAGCACGACCAGCTTCTCCAGGCGCTCGAGGGGCGAGCGGTGCTGGACGAGAGCCGAGGCGGAGACGATCACCGGTCGTCGAACGACCAAGGGCGTCTAGGAACGACGATCTGGGAATTCCTCCCGCACCACGACCGCGCCCGGACCGTGTTTCAGATCCACGAGCGTCCCGCACGCGTCGAAGCCGGCCGCAACGAAGCACGCGTTGGCCACTCCTGCCGGCTCCGCGATCAACTCGATACGTAGTCCTCCGACCGTCTGAAACTCCGTAGGCGGCTCCTCCCCGTTCAGGAGTGCCGTGCGGGTCGTCTCGTACGGCACCTGCCCCTGCAGGGAATGCTTCACGGGCAAGCCAGTCAAATGAACCTTCTCCACGTGCCGGAGCGCCCAGGCAAGGCCGTGCTCGTCCTCGTAGCGGGGCAGCTTTCTGCCACGGTTGTATGGGGTCATCATCCAGAATCGGTTGTTTTCGCCCTCGCCCCAGGAAGCATCGACCGCCCCCTCCGATCCGTGGTGGGGGAACTTCAATGCGGTGTGTCGATCGAGACCGTCGAACCCCGCAGCAATGTCCTGCCAATCTATGGAGACGACGTCCGAGCCCAGCAGCAGCCACACGTCGTTCCACTTCACCTGAAGCGCTGTGGAGAGGCGGTTGGGGTCATCCGGGGGATTCGCGACGAGCTCCTCATCGGGGTGGAGTACCGTCAGTTCGAGCTGCCCGAAGCACCGCACGTCGCCCCGTTTCATTTCCCAACGGCACGCCGGATCGGATGTCCAGCGGTCGTGGATGACCGAGAGGACGTGTTCGACGGTCCCTTCTCGGAGATGCGTTGTCGGATCCTGCGACGCCTGCCATGTCCGAGGGTCACAAAGCCTCGGAGCCGCACACCCAATGGGCCCTCCACCCTGCTGCTCGAGTACGCTGTCGAGCCCCAGGGCGTGGTCGGCGTGCGGGTGCGTGAGCACAACCCCCGACCACTCCGCGTCGTGCTCGACGAGGATCTCCGCTGTGGGGCTCTTCTCTTTTGCGAGACAACCGTCCACGACAACCCAGGTGCCAGCCGGATCGCGCAGCACGATGCTCTCGCCGAAGCCAGGGCCATAGACGATGACGTAGAGAACGTCGTCTTGCAGATTCATTCCGAAGCTTCCACCCACCCGGAAGCCCTGAGATACCTCGCTGGATCGGGGAACAGGGGCGGGAGATCCGGGTCGTGCCACTCCGCCTCTTTGTGCACACGGATGATGGGCTCCTCATCGGCACCGTACCAGGCCAACTCGACGAACCGGCCAGCGGCCAGCCCGGAAACGCGCTCATCGCGGGTCCAGCGGTCGAAGTCCGATGCTTCGAGCTTGACGGAGCCATAGACCGGCTCCGACTCGTGTTCTGCTGGAGGCTGGGCCACGTGAAGCTGCACAGTCCCGTTGTCGACGGCGTCGATGCGGCCGGGCATCCACCGAGCAAGCTCTCCAGAATCGCGCCGCTGAGGGCACAGATGAGGGCCACGCCAGCACCGGTCGTGAGGGACGGACAAAGGGAACACGGTGTATGCGCGGCGCGCCTCTACCAGAGCCTCTAGCCGACGGAGAATTGCAGTGAGCCCGGGATGATTGCGGAGTGCCTCTTTGGGGATGCCCTCCAGTACATCCTTCGCGAAGTCGAGCCGGCCCCGATGAACCAAGAGGCGCGCCACCCACAGGTGCAGATTCTCGTACATCCACTGCTCGGCGTCCGGGTCCGGCAGTCCCAGCACGTCCAGCGCATCGGTCCATGCACGACGCGCAGCGCTCATCCGACCTCGCGTGATCAGGTAGTTGACCCAGCGGGAATGCCACCAGAGGTGCGAATCACGAAGCTCGATGGCTCGCCTATAGTGGTTCTCGACGTCCAGAGCGCCTTCGGCCAGGATGTCGAGATTGAAGGCCAGATAGTGGTGCGCGTAGTCGTCCTCCGGCTCCCAAGTACACGCCCGTTGGAACACCTTCGCCGCCTCCCGGTAGCGCTTGAAGTCGCGAGACAGCGTACGCCCCAGGGCGTCGAGCTGGTCCGCGAAGTACGGATGAAGCTCGTCGAGGAGCTCGGAGTCGCCGGACAGCGAAGCGTGGTGGAAGGCCTCCATCTCGTCGAGAAGCGCGTTGGGATCGCCGGCCTGCTGGCGTTTTTCGAAGCGCTCCTTGTAGTAGCGCGCGTGATCCGCATGCACAGCCGCCGCATGCACAGCCGCATTGTCGGCGCCCCACCATTCGCGGTGCTCCTGAGCGTCGAGTCGAAGGCTCCAGTGCAGCGTGAACGCGCCGTTGTCCGGATAGAGAAGGCAGCTCCGCATTATTGCCCTGGCGCGTTCAGTGGGCGCCTCGTCCACGTCGCGGTCAAGGAGTGCGTCGGTGACCGGCCTTCTCGCCAGCGCCAGGCGCGTCCATGCCTTGCGGAGGAAGCGCCCGTCCGGCTCGTCGTTTTTCTGCAGGATGCCCGCAAGCGTTCGAGATATGTCTCGCCGGCCAGGATTGGACGTCCACCACCGGCAGAGATCATCCACTTTCCAAAGGGAAGCGAGCGCGACCAGCAGGCGTACCTCGAGTGGGGAACGACTGTCGAGCTCGCCCCCGATTGTCTCAGCGAGCTCTTCTGCCTCTGCCGCCAGGATCCCCCAGGAGTCGGCATCACGAAGCCACCGAGATGCCTGGCTCTCGACAGTTAGGCGTCGAGACCGCTGAGCGGTCACCCTCACCCCTGGTGGCAACGTCCCGGCCACAACACGGCGACATGAGAGCATCGCGATCATGGACAGCGCGACCTCTTCGGCGTGATCCCGGAAGTGGGCGTCATCGGATTGCTTGGAGGACCACTCTCCGGGCTCGTCGCATAGGAGCACCACGTGGTCCTCGTGTTTGCGAATCCAACCCAGGACAGCGCCTACCTTTTCCGACCACGGCGCGTCCGGTGTCTGGATCAGGTCGAGCTCACCGTTGAGCATACTGCTCGCTTTCAGGCCTACCGACGCCTCCGTCACGGCGAGTGGGCCTGCGTCGAGAACGCGGGCCGGCGGCGCCACCAGGATCGGGCACAGGTCGTGGTGCTCGCCCAACTGCTCGGCGATGTTCTTCAGAGCTGTGCTCTTACCACCCGTGGCAGATCCCCAGATGTGCCACACAGCGTCCGAGGAGTGGTCCGTGCTGGCAATCTCTGGAGCCAGGTGTTCGACCAGGCTGTCCACTTCGGGCAGCGCAGGGACGCTCATGCTGACGCCCCTCCCTCCGGAGCGCAAAGCGACTTCAAGCTCTTGGGCGAGAGGACCGCAACGGGCAGCAAGCCGGCGTGCTGCACGGGTGCGATGCTCACGCGAACGCCATCGTCGATGTCGGGGCGCCATTCGTGTCCACCCGGGCTGCAAGCCAGGGAGATCGCAGGTGCTCGATACTCGAAAAAGTGAGCTTTGAATCGGAACATTTCGTTACCCCGACAAAGCCAGAAGACCCAAACAGGAACGATATCGTCCTTCTTTCCACCCTACAAGCGATTCTCCCCGCCAATACATCGCGCGCGACGCCGAAAAGACCCGCGTCACGCGTGTGGGCAAACGCGAGAGAATCAAACTGGTCCGTGCCCTCGTCCTCTTCGCCGGCAGCGACGACAGCGGCGTTGTAGCAGACGCGTACAGACCGCACAAGGAAGAGCACTCCGCGCTGTGGGGAAATCGTTTTGGGCCGGGGGTCGGGCGGGGGGCGGTCGATCGCGATACCCCGGTTCCAAGCTGGT
>CAZHCG010000137.1:0-14498 GCA_964530995.1 uncultured Myxococcales bacterium | reverse complement strand
GCTGGGCCCCGCGAGTTGCGTTTTTTTGAAAACCCCAACAATTACAACTCGATCCATTCAGGGGGCAAGGAGCAAGCAGTTCGATCCGTTTACCCCCAAAGAAAGGTTTTAAGAAAGGTTTTGACCTACAGATCGGCGACGGTGATGTTCCAGACCATCGCGCTGGCCGGGGGGTCGCGGCGGTGGATCACCTCGCCGACGTACTCGCCGTCGGTGTGAACGTAGCGGCGGATCGCTCCGCCGTTGTCGTCGGCCACGTACAGCTCGGGCGTCTCGTCTCCGTCGATGTCGGCCAGGTAGGAGGCGTGCTCGAAGCCGCCGGAGTCGGTGTCGATGCACTTCGACTTCCAGGCTTCGCCCCGCTTCTCGATCACCCACACCCCGGCCGAGAACGCCGCGGCGATCAGCTCGTCTGCTCCGTCGCCGTCCACGTCGCCGGCGACCAGGAAGCGGCAGAAGCGATCGGTGATCCCGGTCACCCTGGAGGAGGTGAACTCGCCGTCCTTCCAGTCGTAGCGCCGGATCTCCACCGGAGCGACGATCTTGCCGCCCTCGCCCATCTCGGCCTCGACCGCGGCGTACAGCTCCTGCGTACCCTCGCCTTCCACGTCGGCGACCAGGATCTCCTTGATGTGCCGCTCGTCGAGCGAGACCACCTCTTCCTCGTCGAAGCCCTCTCCGTTCCATTCGAAGCGCAGCACCTTGCCGCCCTGCTCCACTCCCGAGGCGGTGTTGGGCTGGCTGGGTGTGGCGTAGATCTCCTGCTTACCGTCGCCGTCGAGGTCGCCTATCTCGATCTCGTGGACGAAAATGTCCTTCTCGCGGGCGATCTCCTGGGGCTCCCACTTCTCGCCGCGGCGCCAGACGACCGCGACCACGCCCTGGTCGTGGGTCGCGATCGCCAGATCGTCGCTGCCGTCGCCGTCCAGGTCGGCGATCTCGATGTCGCGCAGGCGGTTGTGCTCTCCGCCGAAATCGGGGTGCCAGAGCGTCTCGGCCTTCCAGCCGCCGTCGCTCTCGGTCCACAGCTTGAGCAGCGCCTCCTCGGCGCCGATGGTCAGGATCCCCTCGTCGCCGTAGGGCAGCGCCTTGTGGAAGACGTTGGACTCGGTGTCCTCGATGCGAGTGACCTCCCACTCGCCGAGCGCCGGCTCGAGCAGCAGCATCACCGCGGCCTCGGGAACGGTGTACTTGCCCTCCTCGTTGGCCTTGAACTTCGACTGGGTGACCAGCAGGGTCCGACCCGGCACCGCCGCCGGGGCGCTCGCCTTCTCTCCGGGCTCTTCTTCGCCCGCGGCCCGCTGGTCTTCGGCGGCCTCCTTCTCCCCGGGCTGCTCTCCGCCCGCGGCCTGCTCGTCTTCGGCGGGCTTCTCCCGCTCGCCCCCGCAGGCCGTCAGAGCCAGCGCGAGCACGGCGATGATCGTGTCTTGTAACGTTGCGAAGCGAATCATCGTCGACCTCCTCGTTGGTTCCGGCGCGATGCCGGCGTTTCTGTTCGTTCGATAGAGTAACGGTATAGTGTGGACGCGGCCGGCCGGCAACTCCTACTCGGTCGTCTTGGGCAGCAGCTCGCAGTAGTCGGCCCAGTCGGTGGGGAGCCCGTCGGTCACGTACGGTGAGTCCGCAGTGCCCAGCGGGTGGGCGGCGAAGAAGTCGATCAGCTTGTCGGCGTACATGTCGGACGGCACGCTGTGGCCCAGCCCGTGGTCGCAGACGATCGTGTCGTGCCCCAGCCCGCGCAGCATCGTCGAGTCGTTCTGCGCCGCCTGGTCGAAATGGAGCTGGACGACGGACATGTCGTACAGGTCGTTCTCGCCGCCATGCAGGAACAGCTGCGCGTACTCGTTCTCAACCGCGTACTCCGGCCAGTCGACCACCATCCCCAGCAGCTGACCCACGTTGTCGGGGTTGCTCCAGTAGATTCCGGAGTAGGTGGCGACCGAGGCCAGCTGCTCGCCGCGCACCATGGCCAGCATGTCGGTCAGGATCGACCCGATCGAGAAGCCCATCGAGTGGACGCGATCCTGGTCCACGCCGAAGCGCTCGTCGAGGCAGGCCAGCAGGCTGTCGAACAGCGCCACCTCGCGGTTGCTCTCCGTGACCTGGAAGACCTCCCAGTCGATTTGCAGATCGCCGACCATCGGAATCGACATCGTGAAATCGGAATCCTCGGGCGTGACCGCGATGAACGGCATCTCCTCGTTGTCGACCAGCCCGCCGAGCAACCCCTGGAAGTTGTCGGCCGTGTCGCCCAGGCCGTGCCAGCCGAAGACCACCGGCCAGGGTCCGCCGTCTTCCACGCCGTCCGGCAGCGAGAGATAGAAATCGCGCGGCAGGCCGTCCACGTCGTAGTCGCAGTTGAAGCCGTCGTGGATCGTCTCGCAGGTCACCGGCTCGCAGGCATCGCCGGTACCGGTGTCCGTGTCCGAATCCGAGTCGGAGTCCGCGTCTGAGTCGGAGTCCGAATCGGCGTCGGAGTCGCTGTCCGAGTCGGCGTCCGTGTCCGCGTCGGTCCCGCCGCCACCTCCGTCGTCTCCGCACGCCGCCGAAAAAACCAGCATCGCGCCGGCGAGAAGCACGGTGAAGATGTTCTTTGATCCGAATGTCATTTGGGGTTTCTCCTTGTGGGGTTGACGAGGCATTAGTTCGAGGGCGCCTTCAGCTCGCGCAGCAGGTGGGCGGCGCCGGCCACCCGGTCGAGGTACCAGAGCACGGAGCGGATCTCGACCATGATGTTGCGCGACAGCTCCGGGTCGTAGCCGTAGTCGCCGGCGATGTTGGCGTAGACCCGATCGAAGTTGATTCCCACCAGCCGACCGCGGCCGTTCAGCGCCGGGCTGCCCGAGTTTCCGCCGGTGGTGTCGGCGTTGGAGAGGAAGCAGACCGGCACGTCGTCGAGCTGCGGATCGGCCCAGCGGCCGTTTTCGCCGTCTTCGATCGCGCGCAGCACCTCCTCGGGAGCGTCGAACGGCTTTTCTCCGGTGTGCTTGGCCGCCAGCCCGGAGAGGGTGGTCTGGGGCAGGTGCCGGACGCCGTCGCGCGGGGAGTAGCCGGCGACCGTGGCGAAGCTGACGCGCGGGCCGGCGTTGGCGTCCGGGTAGAACGACCCTCCCAGCATCTCGATCAGCGACTCGATCCACGGCGGCCTGAGCCGCGACAGCGCGCCTTCGCGCTCCTTGACCCGGGTCTCGCGCGCGTCGAATTCGGGCATCAGCTCCAGGGCCAGCTCGATCATCGCGTCGTCGCTCGAGCGCAGCTCGGCGAGATCGGCGCCGAACAGCTCCAGGCGCCGCGACTGCTGGTCGAGATCGGTCGCGGCGTAGAGCCTCTCGGTCAGCCGTTCGATGCTTCGCTCGCTCCAGTCGCCTCCCAGCGCGCGATCGAGCGCTCGCGGCCGCTGCTCGGGAGGCAGATCGGCGAAGCGCTCCAGGAACATCCGCATCACGCGGCGGTCCGCCTCGGTGTGCAGCCCGGCCTGGGCGTTGCGCAGATCGGAGAGGATCCGCTCGCGGTCGCGATCCTGAAAACCGGGCTCGCGCTCCTCGTCCGGCTCGGCCTGCTCGGCGGCCCACTTGGTTATCGTGCGGGCGAAGCCGAGCAGCTTGGCGCCTCGCAGTAGGTAGCGCAGCAGAAAGTCGCGATCGCGTCCCGCGGCCGACTCCCGCACGTGGCCGGAAAGCGCGTCGAGGGCGCCGGCCCATTTCTCGCGCGAAGGATCGGCCGTGACCCACTTCCGCCAGCGCTTCTCCAGCTCGCGCTTGCCCTCCAGCACGCCGCGCCGCTCGAGCCCCTCGATCATTCCGCGCGCGTTGGTCAGCGCGTTGTCGAGGCTCTTGGTCGTGCTGGCGGTGCGCAGGCAGGAATCCGGGATCTTCTCGCAGGTGCGCTCCAGCGCCTCCAGCCACTCCGAGAAGAGACTGACGCGCAGAGGGTAGTACCACTCCGCGCCCCTGCGCACCTCGGCGGCTGTTCGGTAGCGGGCCGTGCTGTAGGGTGTGCCGGCGACCATCACCAGCTCGCCGGGATTCACGCCGTCGGCGCCCACCCGGAAGTGCCGCTCGGGACGGTAGGGAACGTTGTCGGGGGCGTGCTCGGCGGGCTTGCCGTCCGGCCCCACGTAGGCGCGCAAAAGGGCGAAGTCCATCGTGTGCCGCGGCCAGTGCCAGTTGTCGATCTCGCCGCCGTACTCGCCCAGCGCGCGCGGCGGGGCCGCCACCAGCCGCACATCCGGGATCTCGGCGTACTCCAGCAAGGTGAAGCTCAGCCCGTCGTTGTTGCGCGTCACCCGGCAGCGCGCGTTGCCGCGACTCTCGCACTCGGCGACCAGCTCCTTCTCGCGGCGCTCGATCTGCTCGCCGCGCTCCAGGTCGCCGGCGTCCTCGCCGAGGCCTTCCAGCACCCGCGCGGTCACGTCGCTCTGGCGCGCGAAGACGTAGGCGCGCAGGCCCCGGCCGTCCAGCTCGTCCCGGCGGGAAGCGGCGGTGAATCCGTCGCTGAGCAGGTTGCGCTCCTCGCTGGAGTTGCGCTGGATCGCGGAAAAGGCGCAGTGGTGGTTGGTGATCATCAGCCCCTCGGCGGAGACGAAGGAGGCAGAGCAGCCGCGCAGCCCCACGGCGGCGCGCAGCAACCCCCCCGAACCCTCCGTCCACAGATCCTCGAGCGAGATCTCGAGACCCCGCCGGCGAAGCTTTTCTTCGTCCAGCTCGCCGAGCGAGGTCCAGGGCCACATCCCCTCGCCGCTCGGCGGCGGCGCGGCGATCTCGGGACGGCAGGGCTCCGCGGCCGCTCTCTTCTCCGCGCCCTCCCTCTCGGCGGCGGGCGACTCCGGCGGCGGCGCGCCGTCCCCGCTCGGCTTCGGCTCCTCGCAGCAGAACAGCGCCAGCGCGATCGCGGCGCAGACAGAAGCTCTCATTGTTGTTCTCCTTCGCCCCCCGGCTCGGCGCGAGCTGCCAACTCGTTCAGAGCGCGAGCCGGCTCGAGCAGCAGCTCGCCTTCGCACGGCAGCGCTTCGGTGCGGGCGATCTTGCGCCTGGCGTCGAAGAGCTCGAACAGCCGCGAGCCGGCCGGACAGCCGATCCCGACGTCGGTCGAGTAGTCGCGCTCGAACTCCCGGCAGGCGAGCTGGATCAGCGAGGTGGCCTCGGCGGCGGCGATTTCGAGCGAGGATTTGCGCGGCGGCGGGCAGGCCTCCGCGTCGGAGGCCGGAGGCACCGCACGATGGACGGTGACACGTCCGGACTTGTGCAGCTCGACGCGGACCGCGTCGCGGCAACGGCTCGCCGCCTTCCAGCGGTAGTAGACCAGCCGGTCGATCCGGCCGCAGCGGACCGTCCCTCCGTCCCGCGCCGGCTTCTCGCGCAGCTGCGGGCGGAACGCCTCGCAGAAGGGATCGCAGCGGACCTCGTAAGCGGGCTCGTCCTCGCGCTCGATCCGTGCCGGCGCGGCGTCGATATCGGCCGTCGGAGTCTCGACGCCGGAGTCGCATCCGGCGTCCGGCTCGGCCCGAGCTGCTCCGGCATCGATCCGGTCCCCGGCCGCGGCGGGAGCTTCCGGCGTGGAGGCGCCGCAGGCCGCGGCCGCCAGGGCGGCCGCCGGCCAGAGCGAAAGGCGGTGCGCGCTGCTGTTCATTCCGGGCTCTCCCATCACTCAAGGTCGAGCAGAGAGTCCGACAGGTGGGCGGCTCCTGTCAATGACGCCCTTTCTTGAGAGCACTTTGCGCTGTAGGTTTCTGGGTTCATACGGATCTAGTGCCTCGTCAATCCTCCGATGAGGGCCGGCCTGACCCCGCATTGTGGGGTTGACGAGGCACTAGTGGGATGAACAGGTTTGTTGCCCCTTGCAACAGGATCGAGGCGACCGGTGCGCTCACATCACCGGCACCTCGCAGCGGCTGGCCGGCGGCTCGTCGTCGCCTCCCTGTCAGTTGGTGCCGCATCCCCCGCGGACGGACGGCCGATTACCAACAGAACAACTTTTCGACCGACGAGCTCGCAAGCGTTTATTTGCCCGAAAAGGCCGGCTCACCAGCTTGGAACCGGGTATTGCGATCGATCGCCGTCCGCCGGACTCCCGCCCCGAAACGATTTCCCCACAGCGCGGAGTGCTCGTCTCCGGGGCTGTTCCTTGCAAACGACGTTCCGCGTGTATACTTTCATCGAGCTCCGGCGGGGCGGGAGCTTTCGAGGAAGACGCAAGGAGGACGCGGATGGGTCTCTTGAGCTGGCTGGGTTTCGACGGCGCCTGCGAGAAGGAGCCGATCGCTCTTGACGACGGCAACTTCAAAAAGGAAGTCCGTCAGTCGAAGATACCGGTTATGGTCGACGTGTGGTCCAACGGCTGTCAGCCGTGCATGCAGCTGATCCCCACGGTCAAGCGGCTGGCTTGCAAGTACGAGGGCCGGGTCAAAGTCGGCCAGCTCAACGTGGGGGCCGGCCCCAAGTCAGCCGCCGAGCTCCGCGTGCGCGGCACGCCGACGATGGTCTTTTTCAAAAACGGAGCCGTCGTGGAGCGGGTGGTTGGCATTCGAGGCCAGCACTACTACGAGGATATAATCGAAAGCGATATCTTGGAGGAGGAGAGAGCCTGATGCCCCTTTACGAATACGTCTGCGACAACTGCGGGGAGTCCTTCGAGCTGATTCGCAGCTCCTCGGCCGAGGACGAGATCCGCTGCCCGGAATGCGGAGAGCCGGCTCGCAAGCTGCTGTCCGGTTTCGCGGTAGGCTCTTCGGGTGGCGGTTCGGGACGTGCTTCCAGCGGAGGGAGCTGCGGCTGGAGCGGCGGGTGAGCGATCTAGCTAGCTCCGCCCGTGTGGCGGCCAGCCGCTAATCACCACTCCGCACAGCACCAGCCGTGGTTGGGGCAGCCGACCTGCATGCCCATCTGACACTGCTGGGCCTGGCAGGAGAGCTCGACGGGCGCCTCCATCGTCTCGCAGACGTCGGTGCCGATGCAGCAGACCTGACCTCCTCCGCACGTTCCCTGCGGATCCGTCTCCGCGACCCCGCCCTCGCACTCGGTACCCTGCGGGTGGCAGGTGCCGGGCAGGTCGACGGCGTAGCCCATCATCTCGTAGGTGGCGGTGCATTCGTCGCTGTCGCCGTCCGCGTCCGAGTCCGAGTCCGCGTCGGCGTCCGCGTCCGCATCGGCGTCGGCGTCCGCGTCGGCGTCCGCGTCCGCGTCCGCGTCGGAGTCGGCATCCGCGTCGGCGTCGGCATCGGCGTCTCCGTCCGTGTCGCCGTCGGCCGAGCCGTTCCCCTCGCCGGGAGCGCTCCACTCCCATTCGTTCGGCGGAGTGTCGCAGCCGGCCGCCGCGATCAGTACTGCGCAGGCGACCAGCGAGATCGTCAACCTGATTCGGGCGCTCATCTCTTCCTCCCTTTTTTCTTCGAACCTTTTCCTTGTACCGCAGACGACCCCCGAGTGTACACGATTCCGGCCGGATTATCTTTGAAAACCTTCACGGCTCCAGGATCGTCTGGTTCTCCTCTCCGGCGCCGAACACCGCCGGGTAGCCGAAAAAGCCGGTGACCGCCGTGGATCCGCCCTCCAGCGCAGCGGCTCCGAACCCGCGCTCGGCGTGCTCGAAGCCCCCGGCCGAGACGGCCCACGCAAGCTCGCCGTCCGCGGACCAGCGGGCCGCGAAAATGTCGTTGTCACCGTTTGTTCCCCCGGTCGACAGGCTGGTTTCCCCGGGCTCTCCGGAGCCGAAGGTGGACCATCCCGAGAAGCAACCGGTCACCGCGGCCGAGCCGTCCTGGTGAGCCACCACGTCATGGGCCGCCTCGCGAGCCGTTCCCCCGGCGCGACGAACCCACTGGAACGATCCCGAGGAGTCGTAGCTCGCCAAAAAGACGTCTCCGCCCCAGGACCAGGGGTCCTCGGCCTCGATCTCGGTTTGCGGGCCGTCGCCGAAGGTCGCCGTGCCGACCAGAACTCCGGACAGCAGGATCGAGCCGTCCGCCCGAACCGCCAGGTCCAGGTCGCAGTCGAAGCAGGCGGCGTCACCGCTCTGGCCGGTGATCGCGCGCGCCCACAGCAGCGTTCCGGCGGCCGACCACGAGGCGAGAAAGATTCCGCTCGTTGTCGGACACTCGAGAGCGGTCTCCTGCGGGCCTTGAGAATCGAGCAGCGCGGTGCCGGAGAAGCGGCCGGCCACGATCGCTTCCCCGGCGGCGCCGCGCGCCACGTCGCGTGCCGCGCAGCGTTCCTCCGAGCATTCCACCTGCGCGATCCATTCCGGCGCGCCGTCGGCATCGTACCTGGCCAGGAAGGCGTCGGCCTGGCCCGCGGCCTGAATCGTCGTCTCGTTCTGCGTACCCGGCCCAAAGGTGGCCTCGTCGCCGAACCCGCCCGCGAGATAGGAGCCGCCCCCGGCGAGCGGAGCCACCGAGGTGGCGACGTCTTGCGTCGGGCCGCCGGCGCGAACGGCCCACAGCAGTTCGTCGTCGGCGTCGTAGCGCGCCAGCAGCGCGTCCCTGTCGCCCGCGGCTCCCAGTTCCGTCGCGTTCTCGTCGCCGTCCCCCAGCGCGGCGTCTCCCTCGAACCAGCCGCAGACGAGCAGCCCGCCTTCGTCGGTCGCGGCGGCTCCCCGGGGCACGACTTTTCCGCTCCCGTCACGCCTGGCACCCAACAGGCCTCCCTCGCAGTCGAACCTGGCCAGGAACAGGTCGCGCTCGTCCTCGGCCTCCAGCGCGATCTCTTCGGGTTGTCCGGGAGCCAGCGCGAGCGTCTCGCCGAAGATCCCGACGACTCCGATCGCGTCGTCGGGCAGAGCTACAACGTCCACGCCCATCGATCCGAACTCCCCGCCGTCGGCGCGCACCGCCCACCCCAGAGATCCGTCGGATTCGAACCGGGCGAGAAAAACGTCGTTGCCGCCGAAGGCGTCGTAGTCGGTGTCCCAGTCGAAGTCTGTATCCCAGGGCGGCTCGGTTTCCGTGTCGGCGTCCGAGTCCGAATCGGAATCGGCGTCGGAATCGACGTCGGCGTCCGGAGAAGCGTCGATCGGCTCGGCCGTGTCCGGCGAGTTCAGCGGCTGGGGCTCGAACGCGTCGTCCCAGCAGCCGGCCGGCAACGCCGCGAAGAAGACAAAGCACAGCGTTCCGGAATTCATTGTCGGCTCCGATCGGCGTTGATCGTTTCAATCAAAGTCCAACTCCAAAAACAAGTGCCTCGCGGGCTCGGTTCGGACGGAAAGCGTCCCGGCGCGGCGAACGGCTTGGACCTTGTTTTTTTTCGAGGACCAAGATAGGTTCTCGTCGTCCCCGCCGAATGAAAAGGGGGGACCGGACCGGTCGCTGAGTCGCCCGAGAGTAAGCGTTGGTACGTATCGGTTTGGTTTCTCGGGCAAGGAGCAGGGAAGAGAAAATGAGAATCTACGTGGGAAATTTGCCGTTCAGTACAGACGACGACGAGCTTCGCTCTCTTTTCGAGAGCCACGGTGCTGTCGATTCGGCCAAGGTGATCACCGATCGCGAAAGCGGACGGTCGCGCGGTTTCGGTTTCGTCGAGATGCTGAACGACGAAGAGGCCAAGAAGGCGATCGAATCGATGGCGGACTTCGAGCACGGCGGTCGCACGCTGACTGTCAACGAGGCCAGGCCGCGCTCGGAGCGCAGGAGCCGCGACTGGTAGCCGACCGCGAGGCGATCGCGCCTCGCCCTCTCCAACAGACGACATGATTCGAGGACGGCGCGGAGCTTCTGCGGCCGGACGTCACTTCTTCGCTTCGGCCAGCAGCTCCGTCGCGCTGCGCGCCGGTATCGGCCTGCCGAAGTAGAAGCCCTGCACCCTGTCGCAACCTCGCTCGGCCAGAAAGTCGATCTGCTCTTCGCGCTCGACGCCTTCCGCCACCACCGCGCGGCCCAGCGCATGCGTCATCTCGATCACGGCCGCGGCGATGGCCGCGTCACCCCGATCGTCGGGCAGGTTGCTCACGAACGATCGGTCGAGCTTGATCACATCGAACGGAAAGCTCTCGAGCCGGCTCAGCGAAGAGCAGCCGGTACCGAAGTCGTCCAGCACGATTCCGATCCCCATCCTCTTGAGCGCAGTCCCGATCTCCCGGCTTCGCTCCGGGCTCCCGTGCATGGCGCTTTCCGGGATCTCCAACGAGAGCCGCGAGATGTCGGCGCCGCTGCCGGCGACCGCGCGGCGGATGCTCTCGAGCAGGTCTGCCTGCTCGAGCTGCGCGTCCGAGAGGTTGACCGAGACCGATACCGCCGGCAGGTCGGCGCGCTCCCACTCCACGATTTGATCGCACGCCGCCGAGAAGGTGAAGTCCCCCAGCACCTCGATCATACCGGTCTCTTCGGCCAGCGGAATGAACTCGGAAGGCCCGACCATGCCGCTTTGCGGGTGTCGCCAGCGGGCCAGCGCCTCGAACCCCGTGATCGAGCGATCGGCCAGCGAGAAGACCGGCTGGTAGTGCAGCTCCAGCTCGCGGCGCTCCAGGGCGCGGCGCAGCTCCGACTGCCCGCGGTTGATCTCGGCGGCGCGGCGCTGCAGCTCGATGTCGAACAGCTGGAAGCGGGATCTGCCCAGCCCCTTGGCCCGGTACATCGCCGCGTCCGCGTCGCGCAGCATCTCCTCCGCCCGCTTGGATCCCCGCGGGCCGATCGCCACCCCGGCGCTGGCCGTGACCTCCACGCTCCGGTCCGCGATCTCCAGCGGCCGGCGGACCTCGTCCAGCGCGGTCTGCGCGATCCGGGCGGCGTTGGCGGCGTTCTCGACGTCCACCAGCAGCGCGGCGAAGCGATCGCCTTCCAGGCGCGCGACGGTGTTGCCCTCGCCCAGCTCCTCGACGAGCCTGCCAGCGGTCCGCTGGAGCACCGTGTCGCCCACCGAGCCTCCCAGGCTCTCCGTAATCGTCTCGAAGTAGTCCAGGTCGAGCAGCAGCACCGCCAGCGAGAAGTCGTCGCGGCGGCGGGCCACGTCCAGGGCGCGCTCGATCCGATCGAGCAGCAACGCGCGGCCGGCCAGCCCGGTCAGCCCGTCGTGCATCACGGCGTGGGCGAGATCCCGCTCGGCGCGGCGCCGGTCGGTGATGTCGCCGGCGTACAGGTGAACGCGCCCGGGCGCCTCGACCGGGTGGTAGAGCCAGCTCAGCACCCGGCCGTCGACGAGACGCTCCGAGGCCCTCGACCTGCCGGCGGCCAGGCAGCTGGAGACCACCTCGCGGTGATCCTCGGGCAGAATCTCCTCCAGGTCGGAGGAGGTGCGCCACAGCAGCTCGCGAGCGGCCGGGTTGGCGTACAGAATGCCGCCCTCGGAGTCGCACTCGAGCACCGGATCGGGATGCTCGCGCACGAAGGCCGAGAGCCGCTCATTCTCCTCTTCTTTCGGGATCTTTTCACGATCGTTCATCTGTAATTGACATACATCGAACGCCCGACTCTTGACCAGCGGAGATCGAGCCCGCGAGACGACGAAACTAAAATTCGTGCTCGATATGTTGCGCGGCCAATAATGTGGATTATATTTTGAATGAGACGTACGGGTGTCTCCCCCTCCCGGCGTCTCGCCTGCCGGAAGCGCGAGGCGGACACGCATTGCGCGTACTCACCGAGTCCGCTTCGCGCTTCCCTTTATCATCACCGATCTCTCCGGGGGATCGTAGGGCGGCAAAAAAAGCTTGTGACCGTTTCTCGATACCGGGTACACATATGGTGAAACTTTTTACCGGGAGGTCGAGATGAATGGTTGCAAGCTATGGACTGTCGCGCTCGCGATCATGTTGACCGCAGGGCTGGTCGCCTGCGGCGAGAAGGACGAGGAGGACGACGACGGCTCCACCGACGCCGACACCGACGCCGACACCGATTCGGACGCCGACACCGACGCGGACTCCGACACGGACTCCGACACGGACTCCGACACGGACTCCGACACGGATTCGGACTCCGACTCGGACTCCGATACGGACGGATGCACGCCGGCGACCGTGGAGGAGGTCTGCGACACGATCTTCGCCATCTGCGACTCGAACTGGGGCTGGACCGACCAGCAGGAGTGCTACGATCACTTCATCGGCGATTCGGGCTACAGCACCGAGTGCGCCGACGAGGACGGGTATTTCGGTTGCGTCTGCAACTGCACCGACCTGACCGACTGCACCGATTTCGGCGACTGCGAGACCCCCTGCTGGGAAGACAACTGCATGTAGACCTCTCCCCCCTCGTGAGGCAAACTCCGTGAGGTAAGCTCAGGAAGACACCACGGAGGTACGAGATGGCGGTTTTCTCTCGCTCGAGCGCGGTTGCGGCGGTTTTTCTGCTGGTCGGCTGCGGCGCTGCTCCCGCTGCCGCTCCGGCGACCGGATCCGCTGCGGACGCGGACGACGGTTCGGCCCGACCGGAGACCGCCGCTCCCAGCGGCGAGCTCGAGGTGTTCGAAAAGAGGTTCGGCTTCTCCTCGGGAGAGGCGGTCGAGCTCGAGGCCGAGGGGGCGGGCGGAGATCGCGCCTCTGCCGGAGATCCTTTCGACATCGAGGCGCTCTACGACCTGCGTCGCCTGGGCGGGCCGCGCTGGGGCCCGGACGGGGATCGGATCCTGCTGAGCGTGACCTCCTACGACCTGGCAGCGGGCGAGTCGAGCACCGACATCTGGCTCGCGGAGCGCGACGGCTCGCCGCTGCGGCGGATGACGACCGCCGAGGCCGCGGACGGCTCGCCGCGCTGGTCGCCGGACGGCGGCTCGCTGATCTTCGTCGCGGCGCGCGGCGAGGAGGGCTCGCAGCTGTGGCGGATGCCGGTCGACGGCGGCGAGGCCGAGCGCCTTACCTCGATCTCCACCGGGGTCGGCGATCCCCGCTGGTCGCCGGACGGAAAGCGGATCGCCTTCAGCTCGCGCGTCTTTCCCGAGCACGGCGCCGACGACGAGAAGAACGCGGCGCTGCTCGAGGACATCGAGGGCGGGCCGCTGCACGCCCACCTCGCCGATCACCTGCTCTACCGCCACTGGACCAGCTGGCGGGAGGGGCGGCGCACCCACCTGCTGGTGCTCGACCTGGAGTCGGGAAAGATCTCGGACGTCACTCCGGGCGACTACGAGTCGCCGGTCTGGAGCCTGGGCGGCAGCAACTACGACTGGTCTCCGGACGGCGACGAGCTGTGCTTCGCCTCGAACCGCGAGCAGGTCGACGCGCGGGCCTGGACGACGAACGCCGACCTCTACGCGGTGCCGGCCGGCGGCGGGGAGGCGCTCTGCCTGTCGCCGGGCAACGACGGCTGGGACGGCGCGCCGCGCTACTCTCCCGACGGGCGCTGGATCGCCTTTTTGCGACAGCTGGAGCCGGGCTACGAGTCGGATCGCCGCCGCATCGCGCTCTACGACCGCGAGAGCGGAGACGTGCGCGTGCTCAGCGAGGGCTTCGACAACCAGATCCACGACTACCGCTGGTCCGCCGACAGCGGGTCGATCGTCTTCCAGGCCGCGGTGCGCGGCCGCTACCCGCTGTTCAGGCTCGAGGTGAAAAGCGGAGAGATCGAGCGCGTGAAGGGCATTCCCTCGGCGCGCTCTTTCGATCTCTCCGCGCGCGGCGAGCTGGCGTTCGTCCACGACGCGGTGGATCGGCCGCAGGAGCTGTACCTGGCGGCGGCGAGCGGAGCGGTGACCCGTCTCAGCTCGTTCAACGACGCCGTGGTCGAGCGCTGCGAGCTGCGACCGGCCGAGGAGCTCTGGGTCGAGGGGGCCGGCGGAAGAAAGGTCCACGTCTTCCTGGTCAAGCCGCACGGCTTCGATCCGTCCGAGAAGTACCCGGCGATCCTCAACGTGCACGGAGGCCCCCAGTCGCAGTGGTCCGACTCGTTCCGCGGCAACTGGCAGCTCTTTCCCGGCGCCGGCTACGTGCTGGCCTTCTCCAACCCGGTCGGCTCCACCGGATACGGAGCGGAGGTGACCGCCGGGATCTCGAAGGACTGGGGCGGAGCGGTCTTCGAGGACGTGATGGCGGTCGCCGACGCCCTCGAGGGGCTGGAGTACGTCGACGAGGAGCGGATCGGGGCGATGGGCTGGTCGTACGGCGGCTACATGATGAACTGGATCCTGGGCCAGAGCGATCGCTTCGCCGCGGTGGCCTCGATGATGGGCATCTACGACACGCGCTCCTTCTACGCCTCCACCGAGGAGCTGTGGTTTCCCGAGTGGGACCTGGGCGGTCCCCACTGGGAGAACGAGGAGCTCTACGAGCGCTGGAACCCCTCGGAGCACGCCGAGAAGATGCGCACGCCGACGCTGATCATCACCGGCGAGAAGGACTTCCGCATTCCCTACACGCAGAGCCTGATGCTGTTCACCGCGCTGCGGCGACAGGACGTGCCCGCGCGGCTGATAGTCTTCGAGAATGGCGGGCACTGGCCGAGCCGCGTCAAGTCGATGCCGCTCTACTACGCGGCCCACCTGGACTGGTTCCACCGCTGGCTGGGCGGAGAGCCGAGCCCCTACGACATCCGGGAGATGATCCGCAACCGGGCCTTCGACAGCGAAGAGTGATCCCGA
>CAZHCG010000136.1:0-14656 GCA_964530995.1 uncultured Myxococcales bacterium | reverse complement strand
GACACCGCCGGGGATCGTCACCCAGGGCAGATCGGGAGGCGAGACCGTGCCGGTGTCGGAGTCGGAGTCCGCGTCGGAATCGGAGTCCGCGTCGGAATCGGAGTCCGCGTCGCTCGAGCTGTCCGGGCCGGAGTCGGCGGCCTCGGCGCCGCCGCCCGAGCAGCTCGAGCAGCCCAGCAGCCACGCCGCGGCGCAGCAAAAAAGAAGAAACGCGCGCTTCATCAGGCACCCCACATCTGCCATCGAGTGTACAAAATCCGCCCGCGCCCCGCCAGGCCCGCAGTGCCTCGTCAACCCCACAATGTCGGGTCAGGGCGGCCCTCATCGACGATCCCCGCGTCACTCCTCCTCGAATTGGCGCTGCCAGTCCTTCGTCGTCGTTCCTCGGCCTCGCCGATGATCTCTCGCCCTGAACCCGTCATCGGAGGGTTGACGAGGCACTAGACGATGTTCAGCTTTTCGGCGTTCGGTCCCGCGCAGGTCACGGCCATTCTCTCGGGTACCAGGTAGCGCTCGGCCGCCTCGCGCACGTCCCCGGCCTTTAACTCGCCCAAGCGCTCGGGGTAGCGCTCGTCCGCGTCGTGACCGATTCCGTAGAGGTGGCCCAGCGCCATTCCGGCGGCGCGCACCGCGGCCCGCTGCCTGCCGATCTCCCGCGCGCCGATCAGGTGGCGCTGGACGCGTCTCAGCTCGTCCCGGGAAGGGGCCGAGCCGGCCAGCTCTCGCACCTCCCCGAGAGCGGCTTCGACCAGAGCCGCCTCCTGCCCGGGCGCGGTCGCGGCGTAGATCGCGACGTAGCCCGGCTCGATCCCCTCCATCGAGAGCGCGGTCACCGCGTAGGCCAGCGATCGTTTTTCTCGCACCGCGCCGAAGAGGCGGCCGCCGTGGCCGCCGAGCAGCTCGACCAACACGTCGAGCGCGAAGCGGTCCTCGGCGTCGAGGGTCGTGCCGGGAAAGCCGATCACCAGATGCGACTGCTCCTTGTACAGGGAGAGCGCCTCGTACCTGGGATGGCGCGGCGGGCTCCACGGTTTCGGTCCGGCCGGCGCTCGGCCGCGCTTGCCGGGCCGGGCCGCCAGGTGCTGCTCGGTCAGCTCCACGGCGCGATCCGCGTCCAGCGGACCGGCGATCGCCGCCACCATCCGGCCCGCGCCGGACAGCCGGCGCAAAGAGCGGCGCAAATCCGCGCTTTCGACCCGCGAGAGAGTCTCCTCGCTGCCCAGCGCCGAGCGAGCGTAGGGGTGGGAGCCGAACAGGGCGCGCTGGAAGAGCAGCATCGCCTGACGGTCCGGGGTGTCGCGCAGCGAGCGGAGCTCCTCGAGCAGCAGCTCGCGCTCGCGGCCGACCTCCCCCTCGTCGAAGGCAGGCTGCCTGAGGCACTCTCCCATCAGCGAGATTCCCTCGTCCAGGTGACGGGCCAGCAGCTCGGCCTGGACACCAAAGGTGTTGTTCCCCGAAAAACCCGATATCGAGCCGGCCATGTCGTCCATCGCCGCGGCGATCTCGTCGGCGTCGCGATGCAGGGTGCCGCGGGTCAGCGAGCTGGCCAGCAACTGCGACTCTCCGGCGCGGCGCGTGTTTTCGAGGCGCAGCCCGCCGGGAAAGGCGACGCGGACCGCCGCGACGCGCGAGGACGGCTCGCTGCGCACGATCAACGTGTCTCCGGACTCCAGCTTTCGAATCTCGGTGCGCGCCGCGCTGACGGATCTAGCCGGCGAACGACCGGACCCCCACGACGCGAGGAACGATCGCGAAAGGCGATCGCGCAGCTTCTCGATATCGATTTCACCCTCGGAATCGACAGGTGCGGCGCGGCGGTCTTCGCGATCGAGGCTCTCGACCTCGCCGGGCACCACCGTGGAGATCGTCGCCGCGCTCGGCACCAGGTAACGGCGCGCCGCTTCCATCAGCTCGGCCGGACCGGCGCTGGTCAGGCCCGCCAGGTAGCGTTCCTCGTAGCCGATGTCGCGGGCGTGCAGGCCGTAGAAACCCAGCTTGCGAGCCGCGCCGTCGACCGTCTCCTCGGCGTAGATCGCGTCGCTGCGCAGCATGGTGCGCGCCTTCTCGATCTCGCGCGGAGCGATCGGCTCCTCGATGGCGCGGGCCAGCTGGCGGACGATCGCCTCCGTGGCCCGAGACAGCGTGCGCAAGGGCGCGATCGTGTAGACGACCAGCATGCCGCCGTCGACCGGGGTGTACGACATCGCCCGCACATCGTTGGCCAAACCGGGGCCGCGCCGCACCTCGCGCTCCAGCCGCGAGCTGGCGCCCTGGCCGATCACCGCGCAGAGGAGGTCGAGCGCGGGCACGTCCTCGTGGGTCAGGCCGGGAATCGGAAAACCGAGCGCCAGGTGCGCCTCGCTGATCGGACGGCTCTCCGCCGCGAAGCGCAGGCGGCGCGGGATCGGCTCCGGCTCCCGCCGCGGCCGTCGCACCTCGCGTCCGCCCGGCACCGCCCCGAGCGTCTCTTCGATCTGCGCCAGCATGCGCTCCGTCCGGAAGTCGCCGACCGCGACCAGCACCATGTTGGTCGGGGTGTACCAGCGCCGGTGAAAGCGGCGCACCGCCTCGGAGGTCAGCCGGCGCACGGATCGCTCGCGGCCGATCACCGGCCGTCCGTAAGGGTGGCGCCGGAACAGCTCGCCGAACAGCTTGTCGATCACGACCCGCGAGGGAGCGTCGCGGCCCATCCGGATCTCCTCGCGGATCACCTCGATCTCGCGCCGCAGCTCGCCGGCGTCGATCCTGGCGTTGAGCACGGCGTCGGCGATCACGTCGAGCCCCAGCTCGGCGAAGCGGCTCGCCGTGGTGACGTGCAGCACCGTCTCGTCGTGGGATGTCCAGGCGTTGACCTGCCCGCCGGCCCGCTCGATGTCGCGGGCGATCTCTCCCACGCCGCGCCGGGAGGTGCCCTTGAACAGCATGTGCTCCAGCGCGTGCGCGGTTCCGGACTGCTTAGGGGTCTCGTCGGCGCTGCCGACCCCGACCCAGACCTGGAGCGCCACCACCGGGGCGGTGTGGGACTCTCTGAGAATCGCGGTCAGACCGTTGGGCAAGTGGTGAATCGTTGCTTTCATTCTCACCTCGCGCGGAAACGTCCCGCTCGTCAAACGAACAGGAACACGACGGCCAGCAGATAGGTGAAGAGCAGAATGATTCCGTCGAGACGCCCCAGGCGATTTCCCACGCGCGCCAGCGGAATCAGCATCAGCACCGTTATCACGAAAAAGTAAAAGTCGTACGAAGCCCAGGAGAGGCGGGCCGGAATCGGCGCGATCAGCGACGCCGTCCCCAGGATCAGGGTCATGTTGTAAATGTTGGATCCGATCACGTTGCCCAGCGCCAGGTCGGACTCGCCGTGCTTGGCCGCCACCGCCGAGGCGGCCAGCTCGGGCAGCGAGGTGCCGAAGGCTACGATCGTGATGCCGATGATCCGTTCGCTGACGCCCAGCGCCTCGGCCAGGTTGGCCGCGCCGGTGACCATCCCCTCGGCGCCCAGGGTCAGCACGATCGTGCCGCCGATCAAGAAGGCGATGTGCCGCGACGTGAGCTCGGGACGCTCCCAGCCGGGCAGCGAGGTGGTGCGCGCCTGTTCGCGCTGGGTCAGCTTGTAGCTGTACCACAGATTGGCAACGAACAGCACCAGCAGCACGACGCCGTCGATCCGGCCGACGCGGTCGCCCAGCGCCGCCATCACGACCACCGCGATCGTCACGCCGACCACGATCGGGATGTCCCGGCGCAGCACGTCCGAGGCGACGACGATCGGAGAGATGACCGCCGAGATGCCGAGCACCAGCGCCACGTTGATGATGTTGGATCCGAGCACGTTGCCCAGGGCGATCTCGTTGTGCCCCTGGATCGCCGCGATGCTGCTGACCACCAGCTCCGGAGCGGAGGTGCCGAAGGCGACCACGGTCAGGCCGATCAGCAAAGGAGGGACGCCCAACCAGGCCGCGAGCTTGACCGATCCGCGCACCATGCCCTCGGCGCCCAGCCAGACGCCCAATCCTCCACCTACCAGTAGCAGCACGTCGAGCCACATGGCGAAGGTGAACCCATATCACAGGCCGCGAGCGCACCCCACGAAAAAGAGAGCGATCGCGCCCGGCGTTTGCGTTGCTTGTGGTGGGGGCCTACTTGCCCTTGCGCTGACGGGCCTGCTTGCGTCGGCGGCGCGCCGCCTCGCGGCGCTTGATCCGCTTGAGCTCGCTGGGCTTGAAGTAGTGGCGGCGGTTCTTCAGCTCGCGCAGCACGCCTTCCCTGGCCAGCCTGTTCTTCAGCTGGCGCACGGCCTGCTCGACGCGATCGTCGCGCACGTTGACCTCGAGCGGGCGACAGACCACCGCCTCGCCGATCGTCTCGTTGCGCCTGCGTCCCCGGCGGCGATCACCGTCGCCGTCGTGGCGCGGCTCCTCCGAGGAGCGCGCCTGGCGGCCGCTCTTCTCCTCCGACCGCTCCTCGGCTGCGCCGCCGCCCTCCGCCGAGCCCGACCGCGCGGCGGTCTTGCCCGCTTCCTGCGATCTCTCGGCAGTCCGTGTCTCCTCCGTCGTCGTCATGTCTCCTCCATCGACGCGTAAGCTCCGTCTCCAGCGGGGAACGAATCGTCCCCGGCCTGAAGAGAGGGAACCTTATTCATCTCGAGGGCTGTTTGCAAGGGGTAGGTTGAACGAGGTTCTGAAACAGCAAGTGCCCGTCTCCGTCCGCCCTTCCCATGCGAACCCGTCTTCGGATCCGACCCGAAGGGATCGGTATGATCCAAAGCATATCTAGACGTTGTCCCAAGGAGCATTATTGCCACCGCCAGCGGGACGCGGGCGCAGCCCGCGCGAGCGAACGGGAAGCGGGTGCCTGATGACTACGACTACCATGACATTCTACCGCACGGCGGTCGGCAAGAAGGTGGTGATGGCGATCACCGGCTTCATCGTGTTCGGCTTCGTCGTGGTGCACATGCTCGGCAACCTCCAGATCTACATCGGTCCCGAGCAGCTCGACAAGTACGCCGCGTTCCTTCAGGGATTGGGCGGGCTGCTGTGGGTCGCCAGGGGCGTTTTGCTGATCTCGATCGGCCTGCACATCTGGTCGGCCGCGGCGGTGACGCTACAGGACTGGGGCGCCAGGCCGCAGGGCTACGTCAAGCAGAAGTACCGCGAGACGACCTACGCGGCGCGCACCATGTGGTGGGGCGGTCCGATCATCGCGCTGTTCGTGATCTACCACGTCCTTCATTTCACCACCGGCGACTTGCACCCCACCGCGCCGGCGTTCGATCAAACCACCGTCTACAACAACGTGGTGCGCGGCTTCCAGATCTGGTGGGCGTCGGCGGTCTACATCGTCGCCTGCCTCTTCGTGGCGCTGCACCTCTACCACGGCGTGTGGAGCATGCTGCAGACCCTCGGCGCCGCGCACCCGCGCTACAACGGCTGGCGCAAGGCGGCCTCGGTGCTTCTGGCGGTGGCGGTCGGCGTGGGAAACATCTCGATGCCGGTCGCCGTGCTGACGGGTCTGATCGAGCCGGTGCCGTAGCCGGCGCGAGCGAGGAAGGTCAACTGTGATGAAGTTGGAATCGAAAATTCCGGACGGTCCGATCGACGAGAAGTGGGACGAGCACCGCTTCCGGCTCAAGCTGATCAACCCGGCCAACAAGCGCAAGTTCTCGATCATCGTGGTCGGCTCAGGGCTGGCCGGCGCCTCGGCCTCGGCCACGCTCGCCGAGCTGGGCTACGACGTGAGCTGCTTCTTCTACCAGGACAGCCCGCGGAGGGCGCACTCGATCTCTGCGCAGGGCGGGATCAACGCGGCCAAGAACTACCCCAACGACGGCGACAGCATCCACAGGCTGTTCTACGACACGGTCAAGGGCGGCGACTACCGCTCCCGCGAGGCCAATGTCTGCCGGCTGGCCCAGGTCAGCAACGCGATCATCGACCAGTGCGTGGCGCAGGGCGTGCCGTTCGCCCGCGAGTACGCCGGCAACCTGGCCAACCGCTCCTTCGGCGGCGCCCAGGTCTCGCGAACCTTCTACGCGCGCGGACAGACCGGCCAGCAGCTGCTGCTCGGCGCCTACTCCTCGCTGATGGCCCAGGTGGCCAGGGGCAAGGTGGAGCTGTACAAGCGCCGCGAGATGCTCGACCTGGTGGTCGTCGACGGCCGCGCCCGCGGGATCGTGACGCGCGACATGGTCAGCGGCGAGATCGAGCGCTACGCCGCGGACGCGGTGGTGCTCGCCACCGGCGGCTACGGCAACGTCTTCTTCCTCTCGACCAACGCCAAGGGCTGCAACGTGACAGCCTGCTGGCGCGCCCACAAGCGCGGCGCGCTGTTCGCCAACCCGTGCTTCACCCAGATCCATCCCACCTGCATCCCGGTGCACGGCGACTACCAGTCCAAGCTGACCCTGATGAGCGAGTCGCTGCGCAACGACGGGCGGATCTGGGTGCCCGAGAGCGCCGACGACGAGAGGCGCCCGCGCGAGATCCCCGAAGAGGATCGCGACTACTACCTGGAGCGCCGCTACCCGGCGTTCGGCAACCTGGTGCCCCGCGACGTCGCCTCCCGCGCCGCCAAGCAGGTCTGCGACGAGGGCCGCGGAGTCGGCTCCACCGGCCTGGGCGTCTACCTCGACTTCGCCGACGCGATCGAGCGAATGGGCAAGGGCGCGGTCGAGGAGAAGTACGGCAACCTCTTTCAGATGTACGAGAAGATCACGGACGAGGACCCCTACCAGGTTCCGATGCGGATCTTCCCCGCAGTGCACTACACGATGGGCGGGCTGTGGGTCGACTACAACCTGATGAGCAACCTCCCGGGGCTGTACGTGATCGGCGAGGCCAACTTCTCCGACCACGGGGCGAACCGGCTCGGCGCCAGCGCCCTGATGCAGGGGCTGGCCGACGGCTACTTCGTGCTGCCCTACACGATCGGCGACTACCTGGCCTCGGAGGGCAACAGCGACATCGGTACAGACCACTTTGAGTTCGGCGCGGTCGAGGAGCAGGTGCGGCGACGGATCGACGAGCTGGTCGGCATCGGCGGCGAGCGCTCTCCGGACTCGTTCCACAAGCAGCTGGGCAAGCTGCTGTGGGAGAACTGCGGGATGGCGCGCAACGAGAGCGGGTTGAAGGAGGCGCTGGAGGAGGTTCCCAGGATCAGAGACGAGTTCTGGCAGAACCTGCGGGTGGTGGGCAGACCCGACGACTTCAACCAGAACCTGGAGAAGGCGGGCCGGGTGGCCGACTTCCTCGAGTTCGCCGAGCTGATGCTGCGCGACGCCCTGCACCGCGCCGAGTCCTGCGGCGGCCACTTCCGCGAGGAGAGCCAGACCGAGGAGGGCGAGGCGCTGCGCAAGGACGACCGGTTCTCCTACGTGGCCGCCTGGGAGCACAAGGGCGGCGGCGCGGAGCCCGAGATGCACCGCGAGCAGCTAGAGTTCGAGTACTGCAAGCCGAGTCAGAGGAGCTACAAGTAATGGACTTCACGCTCAAGGTCTGGAAGCAGTCCGGCCCGGAGGCCAAGGGCCGGCTGGTCACCTACGACGCCAAGGATATCAGCTCCGAGGCTTCGTTCCTCGAGATGCTCGATATCGTCAACGAGCGCCTGATAGACGAGGGCGAGGACACGATCGCCTTCGACCACGACTGCCGCGAGGGCATCTGCGGCATGTGCGGAGCCGTGGTCGACGGCTACGCGCACGGCCACCGCAAGGCGACCACCCTCTGTCAGCTCCACATGCGGGAGTTCGAGGACGGACAGACGATCTACATCGAGCCGTTCCGCGCCAGGGCGTTCCCGGTGGTCAAGGACCTGGTGGTCGATCGCGGCGCGCTGGACAAGATCATCACCGCCGGCGGCTACGTTTCGATCCGCGCCGGCTCGGCGCCCGACGGCAACGTGATCCCGGTGCCCAAGCAGGACGCCGACCTGTCGATGGACGCGGCCGCCTGCATCGGCTGCGGAGCCTGCGTCGCGGCCTGCCCCAACGCCTCGGCGATGCTGTTCACCGGCGGCAAGATCACGCAGCTGGGCAAGCTGCCCCAGGGGCAGCCCGAGCGGCTCGACCGCGCGCTGGCGATGGTCGAGACGATGGAGGAGGCCGGCTTCGGCGCCTGCACCAACCACGCCGAGTGCGAGGCCGCCTGCCCCAAGGAGCTGAAGCTCGACTTCATCGCCTTTCTGAACCGCGACTTCATCAAGGCCTCCTTGAAGAAGAAGTAGCAATACAAACGACCGCTCGCCCTTTTGGTGTCGTTTTTTTGGGGGGAGCTGCGGACAGGCCGCTCGGTTTTGGTCAAAACCCGGCAGGCCGAGTCGTCGGCCAGCGATCAGTCCTTTGATTCCTCGAACTCGGCGTCGATTACGTCGTCGTCTTTTTTCTCTTCGCCGCTCTCGCCGGACGGCGCCTGGCCAGCTCCGGCTCCCGGGGGCGGGGTCTCCGCGCCGCCGCCGGCGGACTGGTACATCAGCTCGGCGAGCTTGTGCGAGGATTTGGTCAGGTTCTCCATCTCGGCCTCGATCCGCGAGGCCTCGCCGGTCTCGATCGCGGCCTTGAGCGCGTTGATCGCCTCTCGGACCTTGGTCACCTCGTCGTCGGGCAGCTTGTCCTTGTTCTCCTCGAGCGTCTTCTCGGTGGCGTAGGCCAGCTGCTCGCCCTTGTTCTTCAGCTCGATCTCCTTGCGCTTCTTCTCGTCCTCGACGCGGTACTCGTCGGCCTCGTTGACCATGCGGTCGATCTCGTCCTCGCCGAGGCCGGAGGAGGCGGTGATCGTGATCTTCTGCTCCTTGCCGGTCGCGGTGTCCTTGGCCGAGACGTTGACGATTCCGTTGGCGTCGATGTCGAAGGTGACCTCGATCTTGGGCACTCCGCGCGGTGCGGGCATGATCCCCTCGAGGTGGAAGCGCCCCAGGGTGCGGTTGTCCTTGGCCATCGGCCGCTCGCCCTGCAGCACGTGGATCTCGACCGAGGTCTGGTTGTCGGCGGCCGTGGAGTAGATCTCGGTCTTCTTGGCCGGGATCGTGGTGTTGCGCTCGATCATCTTGGTCATCACGCCGCCCAGGGTCTCGACGCCCAGGCTGAGCGGGGTCACGTCGAGCAGCAGCAGGTCCTTGACGTCTCCGCTGAGCACGCCGGCCTGGACCGCGGCGCCCAGCGCCACGACCTCGTCCGGGTTGACGCCCTTGTGCGGCTCCTTGCCGAAGAACTTGGTGACCGCCTGCTGGACCAGCGGAATCCGCGTCGAGCCGCCGACCAGCACCACCTGGTCGATGTCGCCGGGCCTCTTGCCCGCGTCCTCGAGCGCCTTGCGGCACGGCCCCAGCGTGCTCTCGACCAGATCCTCGATCATCGACTCGAACTTGGCGCGGCTGAGCCGCAGGTTGAGGTGCTTGGGACCCGAGGCGTCCGCGGTCAAGAACGGCAGGTTGATCTGGGTCTCCATCAGCGAGGAGAGATCGATCTTGGCCTTCTCCGCCGCTTCCTTGAGCCGCTGCAGGACCATCTTGTCCTTGGAGATGTCCAGCCCCTGATCCTTCTTGAACTCCGAGATCAGGTAATCGATCACCCGCTGGTCGATGTTGTCTCCTCCCAGGTGGGTGTCGCCGTGGGTCGAGATCACCTGGACGACGTTGTCCCCGACCTCGAGCAGCGAGATATCGAACGTGCCGCCGCCGAAGTCGTAGACCGCGATCACCTCGTCGGACTCCTTGTCCAGGCCGTAGGCCAGCGCCGCGGCCGTCGGCTCGTTGACGATCCGCTTGACGTCCAGCCCGGCGATCCTGCCGGCGTCCTTGGTCGCCTGGCGCTGCGAGTCGTTGAAATAGGCCGGCACGGTGATCACCGCCTCGGTGATCTGCTCACCGAGATGATCCTCGGCCGCCTTCTTCAGCTTCATCAGGATCCGCGCCGAGATCTCCGGCGGCGCGTACATCTTGCCCTTGATCTCGATGTGGGCGTCCTTGTTGGGGGACTCGACCACTTTGAAGGGCATCATCTCGATCTCTTCTTCGACCTCGTTGTACTTGCGCCCCATGAAGCGCTTGATCGAAGAGATCGTGCTCTCCGGGTTGGTGATCGCCTGTCGCTTGGCGATTTGACCCACCAGGATTTCGTCCTTGTCGTCCCAGGCCACCACCGAGGGAGTTGTGCGTCCGCCCTCCTCGTTGGCGATGATCAACGGTTCCTTGCCTTCGATGACAGCCACGACGCTGTTGGTCGTACCGAGATCGATGCCGATGGTCTTGCCCATGTCTCGTCCTCCTCGAGTCGCGTCGTCCAAGCCCCGCCGGCCATCTTCCCGGCGGGCGCAGCGGACTCAATGTATCCACGGCTCTATGCAAGTCAAGCGGCACCCCGCTCCGGCTTGAAGGCTGCCGAGAGGCTCTGTTATATTGCCTCCACGGTGAAATCAGGCGGGGGCTTCGGCCCAGTTGCAAAGGACTACGATCGTGGCGCGGATTCTCGTCGTCGACGACAGCAAGAACATGCGCGCGACCCTGGCGATCATGCTGCGGGGCGAGGGGCACGACGTGGCCGAGGCCAAAGACGGCTCGAGCGCCTGCGAGGCGATCGACGACGAGGCGTTCGACCTGGTGATCACCGACCTCAAGATGGGGAAGGTCAACGGGATCGAGGTGCTCAGGCACGTACGCGAGGCCTCGCCGCTGAGCGAGGTGATCGTGATGACCGCCTTCGGCACGATCGAGTCCGCGGTCGAGGCGATGCGGCTCGGCGCCTGGGACTACATCACCAAGCCTTGCAGCGAGAACGAGCTGCTGGTCAAGATGGGCAAGGCGCTGGAGCGGCGCTGGCTTTCGGGCGAGGTCTCGGTGCTGACCCAGGAGTTCAAGGAGCGTTACCGCTTCGAGAACATCATCGGGCGCTCGGCGCCGATTCGCGAGATCCTGACGCGGATCGTGAAAATCGCACCGACCGACACGACCGTTCTGATCACCGGCGAGTCCGGGACCGGCAAGGAGCTGATCGCCAAGGCGATCCACGCCAACTCGCGGCGCAGCGACCGGCCGTTCGTGCCGGTCAACTGCGCCGCGATCAGCGAGACGCTGCTCGAGAGCGAGCTGTTCGGGCACGTGCGGGGCGCATTCACCGGGGCGGTCAGCTCGCGCAAGGGCCTGCTGGAGGAGGCCGCCGGCGGGACCTTCTTCTTCGACGAGATCGCCGAGACCTCACCCTCGCTGCAGGCCAAGCTGCTGCGGGTCATCCAGGAGAAGGAGATCCGGCGGGTCGGCGACAACAAGCCGATCCAGGTCGACGCGCGGATCATCGCGGCGACCAACCAGAACATCCAAGAGGAGATCGCCAACAAGCGTTTCCGCGAGGATCTCTACTACCGCCTCAACGTGGCGCGCTTCCACGTGCCCCCGCTGCGCGAGCGGCCCGAGGACATCCCCCTGCTCGCCGAGCACTTCCTGGGCAAGTTCTCCAAGAAGATGGAGCGCTCGGTACGGCTGGGCAAGGGCGCGCTCAAGCGGCTCTCCGCCTACTCGTTTCCGGGCAACGTCCGCGAGCTGGAGAACCTGCTCGAGCAGGCCGTGGCCCTCACGATCGACGGCGAGATCCGGCCCGAGGACCTGCTGCCCAGCGACGACGGTGGCGCACCGGCTTCGCAGACGCTGGACGACGTGGTCGCGGTCGCCGAGCGCCAGGCGATCCGGTCGGCCCTCGTCAACCACGAGAGCACCGACGCGGCCGCGGACGCCCTGGGCCTCTCGCCGACGACGCTGTGGCGCAAGATGAAGAAGCACGAGATCGAGAACCCCCACCGCCGCAGGTAACGGGAGAGGCCGGCGAGCCCCGGAAGCGATGAGCGACACGGAGAGAAACAGCGTGCTGGACCACCCGCGGCTGCGTTACCTCCGCCGCAACGTGCTGGGTCGCGAGGCCGTGATCGACACCCCGTTCGGCCCCAAGCGCCGCGTCTACTTCGACTACGTGGCCTCGGGTCTGCCCTTCGCTCCGATCGAGGATCTGCTGGCCGAGCGGGTGCTGCCGCAGATGGCCAACACGCACACGGAGAGCAACAGCTCCGGGAGGCGGATGACGCACCTGGTGGAGCAGGCCAATCGCGCGGTCGGCGAGTCTCTCGGGGCCAGGGACGACGACGTGGTGATCTTCACCGGGGCCGGCTCCACGGCGGCGATCAATCGCCTGATCCTGGCGATGGGGCTGAGGTTGCCCAGCCAGCTGAAGGAGGTGTGCGGCTGCGCCGGCTGCGTTCCGCCGGAGCACCGCCCGATCATCTTCCGCTCGATGATGGAGCACCACTCCAACGACATCTCGTGGCGGGAGACGATCGGCGAGACGCGCTTCGTCGGCTTCGACAAGACCGGGCGGGTCGACTGGCGGGATCTCGAGCGCCAGCTGCGCTCCCCCGAGCTGAGGGGCCGCAAGCACCGGATCGGCACCTTTTCCGCCGCCTCCAACGTGACCGGAATCCTCAACGACGTGGATTCGCTGGCCGCGGTGATGCACGCCGGCGACGGCTACGCCTTTTTCGACTACGCCGCGGCCGCCCCCTACGTGCCGATCGATCTGCATCCCCCCGGCGGCGAGGGGAGGCGCAAGGACGCGGTCTTCATCTCGACCCACAAGTTTCTCGGCGGCCCGCAGACGCCGGGCGTGCTGGCCGCCAACCGCGAGCTGTTCACCAGCGACGTTCCGGTCGAGCCGGGCGGCGGGACGGTGATCTACACCTCGCCCTGGGAGCACCGCTACGTGGCGGACGTACGCGCTCGTGAGGGCGGGGGCACGCCGCCGATCGTGCAGATCATCCGCGCCGGGCTCGTCTTCCAGGTCAAGCGCCGCGTGGGCGAGGAGCTGCTGCTCGCCGCCGAGACCGAGCTTACCCGCCGCGCCCGCGAGCGGATCCTGGCCAACCCGAGGTTGGAGCTGCTGGGAGATCCCCACGCCGAGCGGCTCGGCGTCTTCTCGGTGGTGCTCGACGGCGGTGAGCTCCACCACAACCTGGCCGTGCGCCTGCTCAACGACCGCTTCGGCATCCAGGTCAGGGCCGGCTGCATGTGCGCCGGCACCTACGGCCACGAGCTGTTGCGGATCGACCGCGACCGCTCCGAGCAGATCCTGGACGCGATCGAGCGCGGCGAGATGTCGACCAAGCCGGGCTGGCTGCGCATCTCGCTCTCGCCGGCCACCGGTCCGGACGAGCTGGAGTACCTGCTGGACGCGCTGGACAGCGTGGCCGCGGACTGGAGGGAGTGGACGGACAGCTACCGGCGGGACGAGCAGGGGGAGTTCTTCTGGAAGGGAGACGATTTCGTCGAGAGCTTCGACGAGCTGAGGCTTCCCGATTTCGACGCCGGCTCGGAACGATGAGCCGCGCCGTTTCGAACCGATGAGGCTGGGCGGCTTCCATCTCGCGGGCGGCGCCGCGCTGGCACCGATGGCGGGAATCACCAACCCGCCCTTTCGCGAGCTGTGCGTCCGGCTCGGCGCCGTGCTGACCTGCACCGAGCTGATCTCCTGCCACGCGCTGCTCCACACCTTCGATCCGCGCCGGCGGCGGGGGCGCACCGCCGCAGAGACCGGGGCGCTGCTCGAGAGGTTCGACGGCGAGCGTCCGTTCTGCGTCCAGCTCTTCGGCCGCGATCCCGAAACGATGGCCGCCGCGGCGCGGCTGGTCGAGGAGCGCGGCGCGGACGTGATCGACCTCAACTTCGGCTGTCCGGCACGCAAGGTGGTCAAGGCCGGTCGCGGCAGCGGCGCGGCCCTGATGCGGGATCCAGAGCTGCTGGAGCGCGTGACCAGCTCGGTGGTCGATGCGGTCGGCGTTCCGGTCACCGCCAAGATCCGCACCGGCTGGAGCCAGCGGGAACGCAACGCCGTGGAGATCGCGCGGCGGATAGAGGACAGCGGAGCGGCCGCCCTCTGTGTCCACGCTCGCACGCGCGACCAGGTCCACTCCGGAGCGATCGATCTCGAGACCCTGGCCGGCGTCTGCCGCGCGGTGCGCATTCCGGTGATCGGGAACGGCAAAATCCGCTCCCGAAAGGACGCGGAGCGGATGACGGAGCTGACCGGCTGCGCGCTGGTCTCGGTCGGCCAGGCAGCGCGGGGCAACCCCTGGATCTTCCGCGAGCTGGCCGGCGGCTCCGGCGAGGCGACGCTCGAGGAGCGGGTTTCGACCTGCCGGCGCCACCTGGAGATGTACGCCGAGTGGTGCACCGAGAGGCGGGCCGTCCTCGAGATGCGCAAGCACGCCTGCTGGTACCTGCGCGGCTTCGACGGAGCGGCCGCCTTTCGATCTCGCCTTTCCCGAGCGACATCGGTCGAGGCGTTCAACCGCCTGCTGGACGAGGCGGTCCGCCGTTGATTTCACGCGACGGTTGCCGTCCCCGCGCGAATCGGCGAAAATATCCAGGAGCTGTAAAAAAAAAGGAGAGACGTCATGGTACGGGTGCTACTTTCGATTTCATTGGCGGGTCTGTTCGCCTGGGGGTGCGGCGGGTCTTCTCCAGAGGATTTCAAGGCGGATTCCGGTACGGACGCGGATACGGATGGTGACACCGACGCGGACGCCGACGCGGACGCCGACACCGACGCGGACACCGACGCCGACACCGACGCGGACACCGACACCGACACGGACACCGACACCGACACCGACACCGACACCGACAC
>CAZHCG010000135.1:0-14736 GCA_964530995.1 uncultured Myxococcales bacterium | reverse complement strand
GCGCAGGCGAGCCGAATCGCGAACACCCGGCGCACCGCTGCGTCTTTTGGAGCGATTATTCGAGAGAAAAGCCGCCGGCGGGTCGGCCAGGCGAGCGGATCTGGGGCGATTCCCGGGTGAAAAGATCAAAAGGAGCCGACTCTTACAGACCTGCTGCAGACCTGCTGCAGAGTGCGCGCCGTTGGAAAAGCAAACAATCGAGGAAGACCAGAAACCAGCACTCGAATCAATAATGATTTCAAATTGATCCGTTAAGTCCCCAAGCAGATCGCTCTAGCGTCCGACCAGAGCCCGGATGAAGGCGTCGCCCTCGAGCGTTCCCAACGCGCCGCCCTCCACCTGCTTTTCGTCGAAGGACTGCACAGCGTCCGGCTCGTCTCCAGGACGCGCAATCGCCACCGGCACCGGATCGCCGGCGTGGGAGCCGGTCTCCACCGGGGTGGGGTGATCGGGCAGCACGGCCACGGCCGCCTCCAGGCCTCGTTGATCCAAGCCCTCCAGGATGGGGCGCACCAGCCGCTGGTCGAGGTACTCGATGCACTTGATTTTCAGGTCCAAATCGCGCTCGTGCCCGGCCTCGTCGGTCGCCTCCACGTGCACGTAGACCAAGTCGTGGTCGCCCAGCGCTTCGAGACAGGCCTGGGCCTTGCCCTCGTAGTTGGTGTCCGCCAGCCCCGTGGCGCCCGGCACCCGGATCATGTTCATTCCGGCGTAGTAACCGAGCCCCATCACCAGGTCCACGGCCGAGATCACCGCGCCTGAGATGCCCCACAGCTTCTGCAGCGTATCCATCCGCGGCCGCCGGCCCGGAGACCAGCACCAGATCCAGTTGCCGGGCTGCCGGCCCGACGCCGCGCGCGAGCGGTTGATCGGGTGCCCCGCGAGGATTTCGCGGGCGGCCAGATGGAGATCCCGCAGCTGTGAAGCGGTCCCTTCCGCCGCGGGATCCGCCGCTTCGGGAAGCAGCTCGTCGGCGGCCTCGCCCACGTGGTCGTGGGGTGGAGCGCAGCCGACGCGCGGATCGGCCCAGCCGCCGCGCAGCACCAGCAGGTGCCGGTAGCTGACGCCGCTGTGGAAGGTCATCGGCCGGCGAGCCTCGGCCTTGCCCAACTCGCGATCCAGGGCCTGGATCAGCTCGCGCGCCTCCTCGGTGGAGATGTGACCCGCCGAGTGGTTGGCGATGCGTCCGTCCTCGCCCACCGAGATCAGATTGCAGCGCAGGGCGACGTCGTCGGGGGCCAGCTCCACGCCCATGCTCGCCGCCTCGAGCACCGCGCGACCCTGGAAGACACGGGCCGGGTCGTAGCCGAGCACGGAGAGGTTGGCCACGGCCGAGCCGTTGGGTTGACCCGGGGGGATCGTGCGAAACAGCCCGGTGCGGCCGCGCCGCGCGATATCGTCGATGTGGGGCTTGTCCGCCACCATCAGCGGGGTTTTCCCGCCGAGGCTCTCTAGCGGCCAGTCGGACATCCCGTCACCGAGTACTATCACGTGTTTCATGTGCCGTGCTCCCGCAGTAGAAGCGACTTCAGCTCCCCGTAGTCTAACCCCATTTCGCCGTAGTGCTCGGTTTTTTCGTCGAGCCCCTTCAGGCTCGGCGGAAGCTCCGGCTCGGCGCCGGTCTGAGCCCGCACTTCGTCGGGGAACTTGGCGGGATGGGCGGTCTCCAGCGAAATCGCGGTCGTCCCCGCCGCGGCGGGATGCTCTTCTAAATAGCGCAATAGACCGGCCCAGCCGACCGCTCCGTGAGGCTCCAACACCACGTCGTGGCCGTCGTGAGCCTCGCGAATCGCGGCCCGTGTCGCTTCGTCGTCGACGCTCGTCGCGTACAGGGCGCGCCTCAACGCCTCCATCTCCGGCCGCTCGATCAGCTCGCCACGCTCGTCCAACACGCCTCCGTAAAGGGAGACCAGCCGCGCCAGGTTGGACGGGTGGCCGACGTTCATCGCGTTGGAAAGACACACGCGGCTGGGCACGATCTTCTCGTAAGATCCGGTGGCCAGGAATCGGGGTACCTCGTCGTTGGAATTGGTCGCAACCACGAAGCGCTCCACCGGCAAACCACCGTGAAAGGCGAGCAGGCCGCCCATCAGGTCGCCGAAGTTGCCCGAAGGCACCGAGAAGACGACCCGCTCTCCGCCGGCCACGTCGGCCAGTTGCGCTGCGGCGTAGATGTAGTAGACCGACTGGGGCAGCAACCGCCCGATGTTGATCGAGTTGGCCGAGGAGAGGTGCAGCGAGGCCAGCTCCGGGTCGGCGAAGGCGCGCTTGACCAGCGCCTGGCAGTCGTCGAACTTGCCCTCGACGGCGACGGTCTGCACGTTGTCGCCCAGCGTCGTCATCTGGCGGCGCTGTCGATCGGAGATCTCCAGCCTGGGGAAAAGCACGAGCACGCGAATCCCGGGCACGCCGAGAAATGCATGGGCCACGGCCGATCCCGTGTCGCCGGAGGTGGCCGCCAGGATCATCAGCTCGCCGCCCCGCTCGTCGACCAGCCTTCCGAGCGCGCGCCCCATGAAGCGCGCGGCGAAATCCTTGAACGAGGCGGTGGGGCCCTGATCGAGCCTCAGCACGTGCCGCCGTTCTTCCACCCGCTCCAGGGGGACCGGGAAGTCGTAGGCTTCCTCGCAGATCTCCCGGAGATCGTCGCGATCGAAGCTGCCGGCCGCGTACGGCTCGAGCACCGCCGCAGCCAGCTCCGGGTAGCTCATCCGCCTCGCCCGGACCAGGAGATCCCGATTCAGGCGCGGGATCTCGTCGGGCATGTACAGTCCCTTGTCGCCGGCCTGGCCCTGTAGCAGGGCCGTGGCCAGATCGACCTCGGCCACGCGCCCGTTGGTGCTGCGGTAGGAGATCGTCATGGCAAACCTCTTCTTGGTCTCTACCGGTCCTTCGCCATTCGCGCGCTCGAGGAACCGCCCGTGGAGTACTCGTACGGTACCTGCACCGCCGGCTCGCCGTCGATCCTGCTCAACGCCTGATCCAGATCGGCGATCACGTCGTCCGGATGCTCGCCGCCCACGCAGAGACGAATCAGGTTCGGTGGAATGTCGGCCATCTCGCGACCTTCCTCTCCCTGCTGCTGGTGCGTCGAGATCGCCGGAATCGTGGCTACCGACTTGACGCGGCCCAGATCGGTGGCGCGCCAGACGCGCTGCAGCCCGTCGAAAACCTTTCGCGTGGCCTCGGCATCGCCCGCGACCCGCAGCGACATCAGGTGACCGTAGCGGTTGACCGGCTCTCCGTACTGCGGGTCGTGCTCCGCGTCCACGAGGAACAGGTAGCGGCGGGCCAGCTCGTGCAGCGGGTGGCTCTCCAGCCCCAGATAGTCCACCTGCTCGATGCGCGGGTGGCCCTCGAGGAACTCGGCGACGCGCATCGTGTTACGGCTGAACAGATCCATCTTGGAACGTAGCGTGCGCATGTCGTTCAGCGACAGAATCGCGTTCATCGGAGAGAGATTCTGGCCGTTGTCTCGGTTGGGCAGAGTCTTGAGATACATGGCGAAATCGGCCTTCATCTCCTCACTGCCGAAGTTGGAGACGATGTCGTTGCGCGAGATCACCGCTCCGGCTATGCCGAACCCCGAGGAGGTCAGCGACTTGGTCACCGACTGGATCACGATGTCGGCGCCGTGGGTCAGCGGCCGCAGCAGCGCCGGAGAGCCGACGGTATTGTCGATGATCACCGGTACACCGCGTGAGTGGGCAAGCTCCACCACCTTCTCCAGGTCGAAGAACGCCTGGCCGGGATTGGAGGGCATCTCGCCGTAGACGAAGCGCGTGTTCTCGTCGATCTTGCTCTCCCATTCGCCGATGTCGGCCGAATCGACGACCCAGCGGCAATCGATGCCTCGCTCCTCGGCCTTGCGAATACCGAACTGCTGGAACGTCCCGCCGTACACCTGGCAGGTGGTGACGAAATTGATCTTCCGGCCCGGCCTGTCCGGGTCGACCGCGAGGAACGGATCGGTCGCGCTGGCGACCGCGGCCATCCCCGAGGAGGTGGCGCAGCAGGAGACCTCTCCGTCGAAGCCGTATCCCTCGAGCAGCGCCAGCGTGTTCTCGAAGTAGTACAGCGAGGGGTTGCCGATCCGCGAGTAGCACCAGGTCGGAACCTGGTAGGCCAGCGCAGCCTCCATCTCGTCCGAGTCGCGGTAGGCCTGGGAGGAGCACATGTAGAGCGGCTCGATGATCGCGCCCTGGTTGAAGTTCAGCGCCTCGTTGGCCGAGTAGAGACCGTGCACGGCGATGGTGTCGAAGCGACAGCGGCGAATGCGCTCGATGTCGGCCCGCCGCCGCCGCGCGGCCTCCTCGGCGGCGTCGATGTATCTTTGCACGCCGGGACTGAATTCGTTTTGTGACATCTTTCTCTCCTTCGTGCCTTCGGCGCGGCCTCGAGCCGGTGGAGGCGGTACCGCCCTGTTCACGTCAGAATCTAGCGGCTCGGGACGAGCCAATGCAAGGCCATAATGTCGATTAAATCAGTAAAGTTGAAAAACAGCCGGAGATTGTACGAAATCTTTCATCAACAGGGGAACGGCGTTAGGGTGCAAGCAGCGAACGAAGAGAGCGCCGACAAAAATCGTGGGATGAAAATCACGCATGCCGTTGTTGAATACTTCTTGAGCCTTCGAAGACGCCACACCGCGGTGATCTGCATCGTTGCGACGCTGTTGGCGACGGTCGGATTCGTGCGCGCCGGGCGTCGCAACGAGAACCCGCCCGCAAAGTCGCTGGGGCCGCACGTGGCGCTCAACCTTGGCGAGCAGGAGGTGGAACAAAGGGGGACGGTCGTCGCCGCGGCGCCCGCCGAGACGAGGGGACTGGTTCGCCGGATCGAGGATCCCTCCGGCGCGGCGCTGGATCCGTTCTACGAGGCGCTGCTGGCCGCGGCGCTGCGAGAGCCCGGAGCGGTGGCGCGCGTCGCGCACTGGGGCGACTCGACGATCGCCTCGGACGACATCACCTCCACCCTGCGCCGGCGCCTGCAGCGGCGCTTCGGCGACGCCGGGCACGGCTTCGTCCTGGTCGCCAAGGGCCACCTGCCCTACCACCACCGGAACATCCGCCACCGGGGCCGCGGCTGGAAGCTGTTCCAGCTGATCCAGGGCCGCCGTCGCGACGGCCGCTACGGACCGGGAGGGGTGCTGTTCACCTCCTGGGGAGGGGCGCGGGCCTTCTTCGGAACGGCCAAAAGCGGAGCGATCAACCGCGAGGCGGGCAGCTTCGAGATCTTCTACCAGGCCCATCCCAGGGGCGGCAGGATGCGGATCGACCTGGACGGCGAAAAGCTGGAGGTGCTCTCGACGCGCCACGATCGAGTCGAGGACCGCTGGCGCGAGATCGATGTCGACGAGGGGCCCCACCTGCTGCGGGTCGAGGCGCTGGGAGGCGGACAGCTGCGGCTCTACGGAGTGGCGATGGAGAACGCCGGTCCGGGGGTGGTCTACGACTCGCTGGGAATCGTCGGGGCGCGCGCCTGGCGGATGCTCAACTACGACGCCTATCACTTCGCGCGCCAGGTGGAGCACCGCGATCCCGACCTGCTGGTCCTCGAGTTCGGCGGCAACGAGAGCGAGGACACCAACCTGACCCGCGGCTGGTACGAGAGAAAGCTGACCGAGGTCGTGCGCATGGTGCGCGCCGGCAAGCCCGAGGCCGCCTGTCTGCTGCTCTCGCCGGTCGACCAGGGCCGGCGCGGCCCGGACGGCGAAATCGTGACCGTGCCCGTGCTGCACCGGATCGTGGAGGCCCAGCGCAACGTGGCCGCGGCCGAGGGTTGCGGCTTCTACGACGTCTTCGCCGCGATGGGAGGCGGCGGCGCGATCGGGCGCTGGCACGAGGTGGAGCCCAAGCTGGCCTGGGGCGACCACTCGCACGCCACGCCCGAGGGCTTCGAGGTGATCGGCAACATGATCTACAAGGCGCTGCTCGCGGGCTTCGACGACTACCTGTCGAGAGAGGGGCTGCCCGCGCCCGGACCGCCCGCTCCGCTGGAGGAGTCTCCCTACTCGGGCGGGACGTAGTCGCCCTCGCAGACCGCCACCTCGAGGATCAGGTACAACAGCACGTACTCCTGCGGCCGGATCTCGGTCGAGGCCGATGACTCGACGACCTGGTAGACCGAGTAGAACACCTTGCCGCAGCCGAAGTTGTAGGTCACGGTCATCGGCGATCCCTGCGGTCGGCTCATCCCGCCGTTGTCCGAGACCCAGTTTTTCGGGATCACCCAGCCGTCGTCCTCCTCGAGCCCCATCCCGTTGTCCACGTTGTTGAGCTGGTCGATCAGGATCCAGGCGCCGGTGAAGGGGAAGGCGTCGAGGTTCTCGCCCGGCGTGACCACCGACAGCCAGTCGCGCATGTCCGGATCCTCGATCACCGCCGTGGTGTTGTAGGAGCCGATGTTGCCCGCGTTGTACGCGCTGTCGTCGCCGTTGAACTCGATCATCGCCGGAAACGGCTGCTCGGCCCACTGCGAGGCCCAGCACGAAGCGTAGAGCTTGCCGCCGTGGGCCACGTAGTTGCGCAGCATCTCGATGTTGTTGCCGGCCGAGAGCGTCGAGCAGACGCAGGGAAAGAAGATCATGTGGTACTGCTCGAGGTACTCCTGGCTCTGGAAGAGCATCGACGACTGCCCCACGGCCGAGCTGGCGGACTCGGCGTCGTTGTAGACATCGAACTGCTCGGTGCCGGGCACGAAGTGGCCGTCTCCGCCGAGCTCGGCGATCCCGAGCTTGGCCAGCAGGTCCTCGGAGCGGTCGTACCAGTTGAGCAGCACCGCGTAGTTGGGGATGTGGTCCAGGCCGTCGCCGCTGTTGGTGGTCGGCAGCTTGGTGGTCTCCATCGGCACGTCCTGGACGTCCTCGCCGGTGACCGTGATCTCGCGCTGCCGCTGGAAGAACCCTTTCCTCGTGACGATGTTCCACGTGCCCTCGGGCACGTTCTCCAGCGTCCAGGTGCCGTCCGGGTTGGACAGCGTCCACTTCTTCCCGGTCATGTCGTCGCACTCGTAGCAGTACACGCTGTCTGGAATCTCGGAGCCGTCGCCGATCGTGAGGTAGACGAGCGCTCCGGGGATGGGGAAGGTCTCCGAGGGCGACATCACCACGCCGTTGAGCGTGCACGATCCTTCCGGGATGTCACCGTCGCTGTCCGAGTCGCTGTCGGAGTCACCATCCGAATCCCCGTCGGAATCCCCGTCTCCGTCGCTGTCCGAGTCGCTGTCGGCCCCGTCTCCCTCCCTGGCCGAGTCGGTGCCCTCGCACGCTCCGAGCGCAAACGCCGCAATCCAGGCTATCATAATCGTTTTCTTAAACATGGCTCCTACCCCTCCTCGGGTCGAAAAGCACGGTGCGCATCTCCGGCGTCATTGTGCACCTGTCCATCTTTTTCGCTTTTATTGTAGTAAAATTCCCAAAAAAGATCGAGACGAAAACTCGTAAGTATTTTTCAAATTTAGCCGAGGGGGGAGGGGCCGCGGGCGGCCGAGGCGCGGCTGCCCGCGGCGATGGGGCGGGTCAACCCGTGCTCACCTCGATCTTGCGGGGACGGAGCCTGTCGGCCTTGGGCAGCACCAGCTTCAGCACTCCGCGCTCCAGCGAGGCGCCGATCCCGGACTGGTCGACCGTGTCTCCGAGCTGGAAGCTCCGGGTGAAACCGCCGATTCCGTACTCCGACCAGATCGGCTCCAACCTCTCTTCCGGCTCGTCGACCGCGCCGGTGATCGTCAGCCGGCCGTCCTCCACGTTGATGTCGAGGTCGTCTTTCTCGACCCCGGGCAGATCGGCCAGCAGCGTGATCGCCTCCTCGCTCTCGTAGATGTCGACCGCCGGCGAGTAGCACACACCCGCGCGGGTCGGCTCGCTCTGGTCCCTGGTGACCTCTTCCTTGTTTCTGACTGTCATCTCCTGGCTCATCGCACACCTCCTTTCTCGCGCCGCGGGCGTCCGCTCGCGAGAGATCAGGACGCCACCTCGATCTTGCGCGGCTTGGCCTCCTCGGCCTTGGGCAGCGTCACGTGCAGCACTCCCAGCTCGTAGCGCGCCTCGACCCCGTCCGGCTCGACCGGCTGCGGGAGGCTGATCGCCCGGCGGAACCTGCCGTAGCTGCGCTCCCTGCGGTGCGCGCTGGCCTCGTCGTCCACCTCGAGCCGCTCGCGTTCGCCGGCGATGGTCAGCGTCTTGCCCGTGGCGCTGACCTCCAGCCTCTGCGGATCCGCTCCGGGGAGCTCGGCCCGCACGACGAAGCTCTCGCCGTCCTCGAAGAGGTTGAGCGCCGGGTAGACGCCCGCCCTCGGTTCCTCGCCCGCCTGACCCAGCAGCCGATCCATCTCCCGGGTCACCCGGGCCATCTCGCTCCATACGTCCGGAAAGCGGTGTCCCCATCTCGTCAGCATGGCTTCACCTCCTGTCTGGCTTTGCGGCCGGGGACCTTCCACCGGCTCGCCTGGTCGCACACAAGGTAGGCGCGGCCGAGCGCCGGTAAAGCCCGGCGAGATCGTTTTCTTGCGGTTCAGTCTCCGGCGAGCGGACGGGGGGCGAAGCCCAGCGTCCAGGGCCCGCCGCCGGCGAGAGCGGCGAGCGGGAGGGACAGCTGCAGAGAGCTGCCCTGGAAGATGCGCTCGAAGCCGTCCTCCGAGGCCGAGACGGTCTCGATCGGATAGAGCGACGCCGAGCAGGGAAGCGAGGAGCTCAGCGTCCAGGCGCGGCCGCGGGCGCGGTCTGAAATCGTGATGCGCCGCGCGTCGGGGGAGTCGATCTGCGAGGTGAAAGGAATCGGCGCGCAACCCTCGACCTCGATCCGGCGCAGCTCGTCGACCGCGTTGAGCGTCAAGGGCAGCTCGGCGCAGAGATGGACGCCGCGCGGTGGCTCGGCGCCGCCGCGCGCAGAGAGCCCGACGCTCAGCTCGAAGCCGGTCGCCGAGCGGGGAAAGGTGAAGCGCTTCTCCAGGTCGGCTTGCAGCGAGCCCAGCTCGCAGTCGCGGCGGCGCAGGATCACGGAGATCGAGCTGGCGCTCTCGTCCACCGCGATCAGCTCGAAGCGGGCCGCGGCCAGCTCCCCGATCTCCTCGATCGAGCCGGTGCGCAGCATCTCGGCCGAGGGGCGGGCGGAAAACGCGCGCAGCCGGCCGGCCAGCCTGGGATGTCGATCGTAGAGCAGCAGCGACTCGAGTCCGTCCTCCTTGACCGTCTCCAGCTCGTGGATCGAGAGCGGACCGCCGTGCGGCTCCTCGTCCTTGCGGGCCGCGGCCGCCACGCGCTCGTGGTACGGCTCGCGGCGCCGGGTCAGCACGTCGAGCATCTCGAGCCGCAGCTCGTGGTCCTCGAGCAGGTAGAGACAGCCGCCGTCGGCGAGCCGCAGCGCCGCGGTCTGGCCGGGCGTGCGGACGACGATCTCGTCGGTTCCGTCGGCGTCGAGGTCATAGTGTAGTATTCCGAATTTGGGCTCGACCCGGTCCAGCTCCAGCTCGGCCTCGATCAGCCGCTCGTAGGCCGCCGCGCGCAGAAAGGGCAGGTACAGGCCGCCGAACAGACCGTGCCAGTAGGGGTCGTTGCACTGGGCCATGTGCAGCAGCTCCCGCGCACGCTCGAGATGCGCCCCGAGAAGCGCCGCATCGTCCTCGATTCCCGCCAGTCGCTCGCTCGTCATCAGCATCCGGCCTCGCAGCCGGGCCGCCTCCTCGTACTTGACCGCGAACTGGTCCCAGAACCCGCCGGCGAGCAGGTCGCGTCCGGGCTCGTCCAGCCGGCGCGCCAGATCCCGACGCCGCTCGGCCGCGGCGGTTGGCAGCGCCCATTCGCACATCTCGCCGTAGCTGGAGGTCGGCAGGGCGACGCGCCCCTCGGGGGGACGCGAGTCGACGATCTCGCCCGGCAGCGCGGTCGCGATCCGATCCGCGCGGCTCTCCAGGGCCGAGAGGAAGCCCTCCAGCCAGCCGCGCTCGAAGACCCACTCGCGGGTGCCCGGCCACAGCCCCAGCTTCTCTCCGTCGTCGAGGCAGCAGACCACCTCGCCTCCGCGCCGGGCCCCGGCCTCGGCCATCCGCTCCAGCTCCTCGAGCACCTCGTCGAGCGGACGGAAGGGGATCAGGTAGCGCAGCCGCTCGCTGATCGGGAAGACGCCCAGCGCGCGGCCGTGCCTGGAGGCGACGTGGTATCCCCGCGCCGACTCGCGCTCGAAGCCGGCCGCGCGAAAGTGGTTGTCGTCGACGAAGGTGTACTCCACTCCCAGCGGAGCCAGCGCCGCGGGCAGCCCGGGCTCCCAGACGCGCTCGGTGAGCCAGGCGCCGCGGGGACGCGCTCCGAGCAGCTCCCGGCAGCGCTCCGACATCGAGAGGATCTGGCGCTCCAGGTCGCGGGGCGGCAGCATCGTCAGCACCGGCTCGCCCAGGCCCGAGCCGAGGATCTCCAGCCGGCCGCGCTCGACCTCGTCGCGGATCAGGGCCAGCAGCTCGGCGTCGTTGTCCGCCAGCCAATCCAGCAGCGGGCCCGAGACGTGGAGGGTCAGCCTGAGGCCGGGGTGGGCGGCGATCAGCTCCAGCAGCGGACGGTAGCAGCGCCGCGCGGCGCGCTCGAAGACGAACCCGAAGTTGCCGGCCGGCTGGTGGAGGTGGAAGCCCAGGAGCAGGGTCAGCCCCGCCTCGCCCGAGATCGATTGTCGCGGCTCGTCCACGGCCGGAGTTTTGCATCCTTCGCGTTGACATGAAAGCGCCAAAGGCAACATCATCTGATCTCGGCTCGCGAGCTGCGGGTCGGGGAGGTCGGCGCGGTGAGGATCGATCTGGTTGCATGCGCGATCGCGCTGCTGGCGACTCCTGCGGCTCGCGGGCAGGAGGCGGCTCCGGCGCCGGAGGAGGGATCCCGGGCCGCCGAGGAATGGGCCGCGGACGCTCGGGAGCCTACCGAAGAGGGAGAAGCGAGACCCGATCGCGAGGGGAGCGAGGCGGAGGGCTCGCCGCGAGGCGAGTTCGTCTTCGGATCCTACGGCCGCGCCCAGATCTACTTCGATCGCGACGGCAACCCGGGACGCGACGTCAACGTCGTCGCCCACGGGCCGCGCCTGGCCGAGCCGTCCTACGCCGAGCTGGACTTCCAGTACCGGCTGCGGGCCGCCGACGGCTTCGACGCGCGCGTGCTGGCCACGCTGGCGCTCTTCGAGCCGTGGGCCCACTACGACGGCGCCTTCGGGGACGAGGGCTGGGCGGTGCGCAACCTGCTGGCCGAGGCGGGCGGTTTCGTCCCCGGGCTGGAGGAGCTGCGCCTCTGGGCCGGATCGCGGATGTACCGCGGCGACGACATCTACCTGCTCGACTTCTGGCCGCTCGACGATCTCAACACGATCGGCGGTGGCGCGATTCTCGAGCGCGCCGGCTTCGACCTGCGGCTGCACGCCGGCGTCAACCGCCTCGACGACGACTACCAGCTGCAGACGGTCGCGGTCCCGGGCGCCCAGCACGGCGCCGAGGAGATCCTGCTGCTCGACCGCCAGCGGACCGTCTTCTCCGCGCGGCTCGGCTACACCTTCTCCGACATCGTCGGCGAGCTGGACGCCGAGCTGCTGCTGTGGGGCGAGGGCCATCGCCTGCCCGCCGGCCGGCGGGTCCCCGAGGAGCTGCTGGACGACGACGGCAGCTCGACCTACCCCCTCGACCAGGTCGCGGAGCGGCTCCCGGCGGACGGCGGGTTTGCGATCGGCGCCCAGCTCGGCCTGTTCGATTTCGCTCCGGCCGCCCACGTCAACCTCTTCGTGCGCTACGCCAGGGACCTGGTCGCCTACGGAGAGCTGGGCGTCCCCTACGGCACCGACGATCGCGGCACCTCTGACGGAGCTCAGGAGCTGGTCGTCGCGCTCGACGCCTGCTGGCAGAACCGCTGGGTGGGCGCGATGCTCGGCGCCTACCTGCGCCGCTTCGTCGACGCCGACGTCAACCGCTACGACACCGACGACTTCGCCGAGGGCGCGCTGGTCGCCCGCCCGGTCGTCTTTCTGAGCGATCACTTCCACCAGGGGTTCGAGATCAGCTACCAGCAGCACCGCCCGTTCGGCCTCGACCCCCGGAGCAACGACCAGGAGATCGCCGAGGTCTGGCAGCTGACGGTGATGGAGATCCTGGGGCTCGACCGCGGCTGCTACCAGCGCCCGCAGCTGCGCTTCTACTACACGCTGAGCCTGCCCAACTCCTCGGCGCGGGACGTCTGGCGTCCGGAGGACAGGCGACGGCCGGATCGCGTGGAGCACCTCTTCGGCCTGGGGGCCGAGTGGTGGTTCAACTCGAGCACGTACCGATGAAACGCACCGGCACCGCCCTCGCGCTCTGCCTCGCTCTCGCGGGGGCGACCTGCGCCTGCGACGAGCCGCACCGCAGCCGCACCTACCAGCTGCCCCCGGCGGCCGACGAGCCGCGGCCGGTGATCTACGAGCTGGTCGTGCGGCTCTTCTCCAACACGGCGAGCGTCAACCAGTGGAACGGCGATCTGGAGACCAACGGCGTGGGCAAGCTCGAGCAGATCGACTCGGCCGCGATCGAGGGGCTGCGCGAGCTGGGCGTGACCCACGTCTGGCTGGCGGGAGTCCTCCAGCAGGCGACCGCCACCGGCTACCCGGAGATCGGACAGCCGGCCGACGATCCCGACGTGCTCAAGGGCCTGGCCGGCAGCATCTACGCGGTGCGCGACTACTTCGACATCTGCCCGGACTACGCCGTCGATCCGGCGCAGCGCGCCGAGGAGTTCGCCGCGCTGGTCGATCGGCTCCACCAGCACGAGCTGAAGGTGATCATCGACCTGGTGCCCAACCACGTGGCGCGCACCTATCGCTCGGAGATCCGTCCCGACCTGGACTTCGGCGCCGGCGACGACCCGGCGGTCTTTTTCGATCCGCAAAACGACTTCTTTTACCTGGTGGAGCCGCCCGGCCAGTCGCTCTCGCTGCCCGAGCCCTCCCACTGGCCGCGACCCGACGGGGCCGACGGCACGCTCGAGAGCGAAGACAACGACGGCGTTCCGCCGGGCGACGTGCCGCGCGCCACGGGAAACAACGTCACCTCGCCCAGCCCGGGCGAGAACGACTGGTACGAGACGATCAAGCTGAACTACGGCTACGACTTCACGACCGGCGCCGAAAGCTACGATCCGATTCCCGGCGTCTGGGAGAAGATGGATCGCGTGATCGCCCACTGGCAGGGGGTCGGAGTGGACGGCTTCCGCTGCGACTTCGCCCACTACGTGCCGCTCGAGGCCTGGAGCCACCTGATCGATGCGGCGCGCGAGCGCGATCCGGATGTTTTCTTCTTCGCCGAGGCCTACGAGGCCGCCGACGCCGTGCCGGGCTTCTCGTTCTCGGCGCTGGTCCAGTCCGGCTTCGACGCCGTCTACGACGACCGAACCTACGATACGATCAAGGGTATTCACTGCTGCGGCAGGTGGGCCAACGACATCGACGGCGTGCTGCCGGACGACTACATGTTCGATCGCATGCTGCGCTACGCGGAGAACCACGACGAGCGCCGGATCGCCTCGCCGCTGGTCGGCGGCGACAACCCGGACGACAGCGGGTTCGGCGGTTTCGACCGTGCGACCGCCGCTGTCGGCGCGCTCTACCTGCTCGGCTCCGGGCCGTTGCTGATCTACAACGGCCAGGAGGTGGGAGAGGAGGGAGCGGGCGCCGAGGGGTTCGGCGGCGACGACGGGCGCACCACGATCTTCGACTATTGGACGATGCCGCGCCTTGCCGAGTGGGTTGCAGACCACGCCTACGACGGCTCCGGGCTCTCCGAAGAGCGCCGCGGCCTGCGCGAGTGGTACGGCCGGGTCGTGGAGCTGGCTCAGCGCGAGGGGTTCGCGACCGGCAACTACTACGGCCTGCAGTCGTTCAACGCGGGCGGAGGCTCTTACGGGGACGGCCGGTGGATTCACAGTTTTTTGCGCTACGACGCACAAAGCGGGGCCGCCTGGCTGGTGGTCGCCAACTTCGGCGAGGCGGATGCGGATCCGATCGTCCGCATTCCAAAAGAGGCGCTGCAGTTCATGGGCTTCGACGGAGAACGGAGGACGCTGCGCTTCCACGACGCCCTCCACCCCGAAGCGGCGCCGATCGGGCTGGCCGCGGATCACGCGGAGACCGAAGGAGTACCGCTATCGGTGGCCGCCCACGGTCTTACGGTGCTCGGGATCGACCAGGTCGACTGATCGAAGTTATCGGCGCGATTCCATTTCTGTTCGATTTTCGTAAGACGTTTAGAAAATCGACCGCTTCGGCGCCACTAATGATATAGTAGGCAAATGGAAGAAGCTCACGGAAAGGGTAGGAACCATGTCGCGAGTTTTTGGTAATTCTCTGCTGGCCTTCTGGGTGATCGTCGCGCTTTCCTTCGCAGGTTGCGGCGGAGGAGACTCCGGGGGCGGCATCGGCGAGAAGGATTCCGGAACCACGGACGCGGACACCGACGCCGACGCGGACGCCGACACCGACGCCGACGCGGACGCCGACACCGACGCCGACACGGACACCGACGCCGACACGGACGCGGACACCGACGCCGACGCGGACGCCGACGCCGATGCCGACACCGACACGGACGCGGACGCCGACACCGACGCCGACGCGGACGCGGACACCGACGCCGACACGGACGCGGACACCGACGCCGACGCGGACGCCGACACCGACGCCGACACCGATGCCGACGCGGACACCGACGCCGACGCCGACGCCGACACCGACGCCGATGCCGACG